>SBGO01000084.1 GCA_006226565.1 Deltaproteobacteria bacterium
ACCGTCGAGGCCGGGCGGCTCGCGGTGCGCCTCGCCGTCCTGCCGGCGGACGCCGCCGGGGATCGCGAGGGCGACCGCCTGACGCGCCCGGACGCCGCGGTGGTGAGCCTCCCGGGGAGCTTCTCGCCGTCGCGCATGGACGCCGCCTGGGTCGGCGGCCGCACGCTGCTGACGTGGCAGGACTACTGGAGCTATCGGGTCCGCGCGGTCTGGCTGAAGGACGGCGTCGCCGAGGGCGCCCCGATCGCGCTCAGCGCCGGCTCGCCGCGCTCCGAGGGCGGCGCGACCGTCGCCCTCCCCGACGGCGCGGCGCTGGTCGCCTTCCACAGCTGCAGCGGCTCGTCGATCTGCGGCGACGCCAAGCTCAACCTCCTGAAGCTGACGCCGGGCGCCGAGCCGGCGCCGGTGGACCTCGGCCAGCGCCCCGACGACCGCCACCCACGCCTCTGCGTGGGCCCGAACGGGCCGGTCCTCGCCGTCCAGCGCGGCGTGTACGGCTCGGTCAGCGTGATGTGGGGCGCGGCCGGCGATCGCCACACGGTCGACGTGCCGACCCCGAACCGCAACAACGGCGGCTTCGCGCAGGGGCTCGTGTGCGGCGAGGCCGGCATCTTCCTGGCGATGTCGAGCTTCGGCCAGGGCTTCAACAAGACCCGCATCGACCTCGTGGCCATCGGCGCGGACGGGAAGACGACCACCCGCGAGACCCTCCAGGCGCCGGGCACCTTCTGGACGTTCCACGGCCTCGTCGACGACGGCGAGCGGATCGGCCTCCTCACCAACCTGACGACCCCGGTCGGGGCCGAGGTCGGGCTCCGCTGGTACCCGACACGCGGCGACGGCGCGCTGGCGGTGGACGTGCTCCTGCGCAACGCGACGATGGCGAACCCCGACCTGAGGAGGGTCGGCGCCGGCGCCGAGCGGCGCTTCGCGGCGACCTGGTACGACCGCGAGAGCGACGCCGTCTACGCGGTCCTCGCGGCGCCGGACGGCCGCCGCCTGGCGGGGCCCCTGCGCCTCGACGACCCGGCCGCGCGAAAGAGCCAGAACGCCCCGGTCATCCTCCGCGAGGGGGACCGCTGGACCGTGTACTGGCACGAGCGCGATAGCCTCTTCCGCGCCCACCCGTTCTGATCCGGGGCCCGCGGGCGTCCCTTCGTCGGCCCGCGGCGCCCCTCCCGGCTCGCCTCACTCGAGCGAGCGGCAGCAACGGAAGCCGACGGTGTTCATCACCTCGTCGGGCAGCGCGTGGTCCCGCGCGGCGCCGCGGACGCGCGCGGGGAGATCGGCGAAGCTCCCGCCGCGGATGACGCGCTCGGTGCCGTAGCGCGGGCCCTGGGGATCGGTGGCCCAGGCCATCGCGTAGCCGGGCTCGTACCAGTCGGCGACCCACTCGGCGACGTTCCCGGCCATGTCGGCCACGCCGTAGGCCGAGTCGCCCAGCGGCGTCGCCCCGACCTGGGCGGTGTAGCGCCCGGGGTGGCAGTAGCTCGACCCGGCGAAGGCGAAGATGTTGCCGCGCTTGCAGTCCGGCGCCAGCTCGCCCCACGGGAAGGTCCGCTGGCCGGCCCGGCAGGCGGCGTCCGCGACGTCGCAGCCCCCGCGGGCGGCGCGCTCCCACTCGGCCTCGGTGCACAGGCGCTGCTCGCCGCCCGACTTGTCGGGCCACGCGCAGTACGCCGCGGCCTGGTCCCAGGTCGCGTAGGTCAGCGGGTGATCGCCCTTCTGGGCGGCGTCGTAGGTCCCGTAGGCCCCACCCCGGATGGCGGGCGCCGTGCACGCTCCGGCGTCGACACAGGCGCGGTACGCGTTCGCGGTGACCTCGAAGGTGTCGATGGCGAAGCCCGACAGCGTCACGCGGTGCTGCGGCCCCTCGTCGCTGCCGCAGAGCTGCCGCGCCGGATCGCAGCCCATCCAGAGCTCGCCCGGCGGGACCCAGACCTCGCCGCTCTCGATCCGCTCACAGGTTCCGGCCAGGGTGCACGCGAAGCCGTCCGCGCAGGCGTAGCCGAGCTCACCGCACGCCTCGCAGCTCGGGCCGGAGAAGCCGGTTCCCTCGCAGGAGCAGACGTCGGGCGCCACGCAGGTCCCGCCGTTCTGACACGGAGTCGCACACACCGAGCGGAGCCCGTCGCGGGGGGACCAGGCGTAGTCGAAGGAGGCGCCGGCGCCAGCGGTGGCGTAGGACGCGCGGACCGGGGCGCTGCCGGTCGTGTCGACGGTCACGCTCTCCTCGGCGCAGGTCGCGAGCGCGGCGTCCCAGACGATCTCGGGGTAGACCGAGCCGGCGTCGACGACGCCCTCGACGTGCCCCGCAGACCACGGCTCGGCGCCGGTGGCGCGGGCACGCAGGTGGCACTTCGAGATGTCGTCCTTCACGCCGAGTTGCACATTCCAGTACACGTCCCGCAGCGAGTCATTGTTGCGTCGCAGCTCACTCTGGCCGCGGTAGACGGCGAGCTGGAAGAGGAAGTCGTCGGCGTCGACGCCGGGCCCCTCGACGACCACGTCCCCGCAGGTCGAGAGGCCGTCCGGGCCGGCCTTGCAGCTGATCCCGGAGGGCGCGAGGCCGGGGCGGAGGGTGATGTCCGGGCGGTCCACGCCGTCGTCCGGATCGCAGTCGAGCGTGAGATCATCGAGGAAGAGCGTGGGCATGCTCCCGGAGGCGCGGCCGGCGCAGGCGAAGGCGAGGACGATGGTCCTGCGCGCGCGGCCCTCGGCGTCGGAGAGCAGCGTGATGTCCTCGCTGCCGTCGCTCGCGCAGCCGTCGCCCTCGCGATCGTTGCAGCAGTCGAGGCGCGCGGCGCAGACCAGCTCGCCGACCGCCACGACGCGATCGAAGAACCCGTCCTCGGCGGCGCGCACCATCGTCAGATCGAAGCCGACGGCCACATCCTGCGCGGCGTCGCAGGTGAAGCCCGTCACGACCGGGGCGTCGGCTCGGGTCGGCGGGAGCACCGCGCGCGGGGTCCCGATCACCGCGCCGACGCCGTCGTCTCCGCCGGCGTGGAAGCTCCCGATCTCGGTCACGCCGGGCGCGTAGGCGCCCACCAACCAGACGCGCGCCTCGCCCTCGGCGGCCGAGGTGTCCGCGTCGCAGCGCGCTGGGACGATCGCGACGACGTCGCCCGCGCGGGTGACGATCCGCTCCTGCCACACGCGCGCCGGGACCGGACGGCGCCCGTTCACGACCTCGACGTCCCACACCATGTCGACCTCGACCCCGTCGAGGGCGGTGATCACCACCTCCACGACGCCCTGGTCCGACTCGGGGGCGTGGCCCTCGACGCACCCCATGACGAAAACGCAGGTCGCCACACAGCAGGCTTGCAGCCTCATGGTCTCCCCTCCTCCCCGACCTCCGACTTGCGGAGGCGTACTCTTCGCGTTGCCGTGAGCGTGTCACGAACGTCCTCGCGGGACAAGAGATTGTCACGCAATTGCACATCCCGCACATCCTATTTGCGCATCCCGAGTCCTACCCCCGCAACGAACAAAATCCAGACGACACAGGCAGCGCCCCACTTACCGATAGGTCAATGGCGCTGATTTGTGCAATTGCAGCCACGTACACCCCCACCCAGGAGCCGTCCGACGGGGGTCTCCGACGTTGCGACGCGTTATGACGCTTCGCAGCGATCGCGATTTTCGCAACAGTTGCGCAAACCGAAAGTGACACAACCCAAACCGGGGAAACCCATAGAATCATGCGCACGCCGCCGAGGTCGTCGACGCCGTGTGGGAAACGATCTCCTGGCGTCGCGATGAACATGTAGCCCTTCGGCACATCCAGGCGTCTCGAGAGTGCCTCGTTCATCTCCGGACCGAAGACGCCCTTGACCGCGACGAAGTCGATGCGGAGCCGCGGGTAGAGGCGGTCGACGGTCTCGAGGTGCTGGGCGAGGTCGTGCGGGATCTCCTCGTCGCGCTCGGAGGAGGACGCTCGGCAGCCCCCGGATCGAGGGGAGGCAGGAAACCTCGGTCGACGGGAGGGCGAAGTTGGCGCCGACGCAGAGGGCCGAGACCTAGCGCACGCTCGAGGTGATGGCGTTGCCGCAGACGGCGGTGACGCCACCGCGCGGGCGGGTCGCGCTGCGCTGCCTCTCGGGCGGGGGCCGCGGGCGAGGTGACGCGCTCCGCAGGGGCGGGCGCGAGGTCGCCGGCCACGAGATCCCGCCGAGACGGCGACCGTGGCGCGAGATCGACCCGTTGCCCACCGCGCGGTCGTCGAGACCGCCGACTACTTCTTCTTCCCCTTCTTGTCGTCCTTCTTCTTCTCGGCCTTCTTGTCGGCCTTCTTCTTCTCGGCCTTCTTGTCGGCCTTCTTCTTCTCGGCCTTCTTCTCGGCCTTCTTGTCGTCCTTCTTCTTGTCCTTGCTCACGGCTAGACTCCTTCGTCGTCGTTTGCAGGAGCCCAGTAGACCACATCGACGGCGAGAGCCGAAGCCGCCCCCCGGCGGCCGGCGGCCGGCCAGGACGCGGCGCCTGCGCGCAGCGGCGAGCCGCGACGTGCGGAAAGGCGTCAAAAGAAGTTGCGCGACCTCCCCCGGAGGTGTGGGCTCGGACAGTGCCGTGGCTATCGAAACAGGTCTGGACCAAGCTGGCGCGGGGCGACGCCCGGCAGCTGAGCGTCTTCATCGCTCAGTGCGGCCTGATCGGCATCCTCGCGGGCCTCGCCGCGGTCGCCTTCGACCTGCTCGTCGACTTCGTCACCGAGAACCTCATCGCGCGCGTCGCGCACCTGCACGGGGCGCCGGACGTCCCCAGCTGGCCCGAGGGCACCGACTGGCTCATCCTCGCCCTGCCCACCCTCGGCGGCCTCGTCTGCGGGCTGATCCTCTTCCGCTGGGCCCCGGAGACCCAGGGCTCCGGCGCCGGGCCGGTCATCCACGCCTACCACCACGAGGGCGGCCGGATCCGCAAGCGCGTGCCGGTGGTCAAGGCGGCCGCCAGCGCGCTCGTGCTGGGCACCGGCGGCTCGGCCGGCGTCGAGGGGCCGATCGGCCAGATCTCCGCGGGCATCGGCACGATGGTGGCCAACCTCCTGCGCCTGCCGCCCGAGCGCCGCCGCGTCCTCATGATGGCCGGCTTCGCCGCCGGGATCGGCGCCATCTTCCACGCCCCGATGGCCAGCGCCTTCTTCGCCGCCGAGGTGCTCTACCATCAGATGGACATCGAGCACGACGTCCTCGTCCCCTCGATCATCGCCTCGGTCGTGGCCCACGCAGTCTTCGGCGCGGTCACCGGCTGGGGCAGCCCCTTCGAGGCCAGCAACGTCACCTTCAACAGCGGCCTCGAGCTCCTCCCCTACACCGTGCTCGCGATCCTCCTCGCGCCCCTCGGGGCCCTCTTCGTGCGCGCCTACGGCGCCGTCAAGGAGGGCCTGCGCGAGTCCGCCACCATCCCGCACTGGCTCCGGCCGGCCATCGGCGGCTTCGGCGTGGGCCTCGTCGGCCTCCTCGTCCCCCAGGCCATGGGCACCAGCCAGGGCGTGCTCCAGGTCGCCCTCGCCGGCGAGGTCAGCATCGGCGTGCTGCTCCTCGTCGCGGGCGCCAAGCTGGTCGCGACGGCCCTCACCGTCGGCTCCGGCCAGTCGGGCGGCCTCTTCGCGCCGACCCTGGTCATCGGCGGCACCTTCGGCGGGGCCGTCGGCTTCGCCGCCGCCGAGCTCTTCCCGGCCCTCGAGGTCTCGCCCGCCTCCTTCGTGGTGGTCGGGATGGCCGGCTTCTTCGCCGGCGTGGCGAACGCCCCGCTGTCGACCGTGATCATGGTCAGCGAGCTCGTGGGCAGCTACGAGCTCGTCGTCCCGACGCTCTGGGTCTGCACCCTCGCCTGGCTCCTGTCGCGGCGCGTCGTGGTCTTCTCCGAGCAGGTCCCGACCCGCTTCGACGCGCCGTCGGGGCTGGCCGACATGATGGGCGGCGTGCTCGAGCGCCTGACGGTCCGCGACGCCATGCGCGTCAACGCCCCGGCGCCGGCCACGGTCCGCCCCGGGACGCCGCTGCGCGAGCTGGTCGAGATCTTCGCCCACACCAACCAGTCGGTCTTCCCGATCCTCGACGAGGAGCAGCACCTCCTCGGGGTCGTCGACGGGCGCCAGCTGCGCGCGGCCATCGGCGCCCCCTCGATCGACGCGCTGCTCATCGCCAACGACTTCCAGGCGCCCGCCCTCTACGTCCACGCCGGCGCCGATCTGCGCCACGCCATCGAGGTCATGACCCGCAGCGGCTTCGACGAGCTCCTCGTGGTCGCCGAGTCCGACGGCAACCGCCTCGAGGGGCTGCTGTCCCGGCGGCAGATCGTCGCCACCTATCACCACACCATGCTGCACCTGCAGCTCGGCCAGGCGGACGGCTCCCCGGTGTTCTTCGACGGCGACGCGCCCTGCGCGGACGACGCCGAGGACCTCTACGCGACGGTGAGGCGCGGCGGCGTCCTGCACGACGTCGAGGGCGCCACCCCCGCCGCGGTGTTCGAGGACATGCTCGCCAAGGCGGACCTCCCCCCGGGCGCCGATCCCGCCCACATCCTCGATCTCCTGCTCAAGCGCGAGGCCCTCAGCCCCACCGCGGTGGGCGGCGGCGTCGCCATCCCCCACCCCCACGCGCACGACCTCGGGGCGATGATCGCGCCTACCATCATCATCGGCCTGCCGCGCGACCCGGTGCCCTGGGACGCGCCCGACGGCGCCCCCGTGCACACCGTGTGCATCTTGCTCTCCGCGAGCGGCGACGCCCACCTGAGGCTCCTCGGCGAGCTCGTCCGGGCCCTCGTCGACCCCGGCCTCCACGGCCTGCTCCACGCGCGGGCGCCCGGCGACGACATCCTCGCGCGCCTGCACGAGATGGTGTTCCCCGACCGACGAGACGACAGGACCTCCCCATGAGCATCCCCGCGACGCGACTGGCCGCCCCGGCCCTGTCTGGCCCGGCCGAGGACGGCTGGCGAGAGGAGACGCTGACCTACCGCGTCTCGCCGCTACCGAAGCCGCGCTTCAAGACGGTCCTCGACCCCCGGGCCGTCTTCGGTGAGGCCGTCCGGAGCACGGTCACGACCCGCGTCCACGAGGACGGACGGGTGCACCTGGCGCTGACCCACCGGCTGTCGCACGGCGAGCTCCGGGAGACGCTCGAGGCGACCGACGCCGGAGGCCTCGCCGTGGACCGCCTCACCCGGGTGATCGAGCGGTCGGACGGCGAGCGCGTCCGGACGGAGGACGTCCGCTTCACGACGGAGCCGATCGGGTTCCCCGAGGCGACCTACCCCGAGACCATCCTGCCGTTCCTGCTGCGCAGCGACCCGGCGCCGGCGAAGAAGCGCGCCGTCTACGCCTGGACGAACGACCGCTTCACCTCGCGGGTCTACTACGAGCGGCGAAAGACGGTGTCCGTGACCGGGCCGACCGGGACGCACCAGGCGGAGCTGATCTGGATGTACCCGGATCTCAACGACTGGATCGCGCTCGGCGCGGTGCTGACGAAGCTCGCCAAGCCGTTCATCCCCCACTACAGCCTGTGGTACGAGGCGGCGGCGCCCCATCGGCTGCTGCGCTTCGAGGGCCCGTACGGGCCGCCGGGCGCGCCGGAGCTGCTGCTCGAGCTGGCCGAGTGAGCCAAAGGGCGCCTGCGCGGCGCCGCGCGGAGGACGTTGTTGACCGGGCCGGGCGGAGGGCGTAGGGGGACGCCATGTGGCAGGCCTACCTCGACGCGAACCTCCATCACGCCTACCTCGCCGCCTTCGTGCAGTTCCTCGTGCTCGGCACCGTCGGCGAGGCGGTCTCCATCATGGTGCGGGCGCGCCGGCCGCACATGCCCTTCTCGCCCGCGAAGCTCGCCCTCAAGGCCCTCGGCTGGGGCGTGCTCGGCGTCTACATCAAGGTCATGTTCCTCGTCGCGACGGCGGGCGTCGGCGCGCTCGTCAGCCACGGCGACCTCCCGGCGGCCTTCGGCGAGGCCCGGTCGCTGCCCAACGCCGTGGCCGTGTCCGCGGTCCTCAACCTGCTCATCGGCCCGTCGATGATCCTGCTGCATCGCCTCATCGACAACGCCATCGACCGGGCCCTCGACGCCAAGCCCGCGAGCTGGGACGGGCTGCGTCGGTCCCTCTGGACCCTGGTCTGGCTGTGGATCCCGCTCCACACCTTCACGTTCACCCAGGCGCGCGAGCTGCGGATCGGCATCGCCGCCCTGCTGTCGCTGCTGCTCGGGCTCGTCCTCGGCGCCCTCGCCGGACGCCCCGCGCCCGCCCGGGCGGCCGCCTGATCGGCGCCGACCCGGGGTGAGCGCGGGAGCGCGACCGTTCTACTCGGTCGGCGCCAGCGGGTCCGAGGTGTCCCAGATGATGCGCAGGACCGGCGCGTCGAGGGTCGCGCGGAAGGGCTCGCCGGCGGCGGTGGGCACGGCGTCGATGGTGATCGTTCCGGTCAGGACGAAGCCGGCGGGGGTGATGTCGAAGCTCGAGGCGTCGACGAAGGCGTAGGTCGCCTGGCCCTCGCCGCCGTCGAGGGTGATGATGCGCCCCACCTGCATGAGCTCCATCGGGAACTCGATCTCGAAGAAGCCGAAGACGCCGCCCTCGATGGGCCCCATGCCGACCTGGATGCGCACCCTGTCGCCCCCGTCGATGGGGCCCGCCAGCGCCCGCACCAGGGCCCCCGGGGTCGTCTCCTCGCCCTTGACCTGCTCGAGGGTGCCGCTGCCCGTGGCGAGGATGTCGTCGGAGAGGCTGTCCCAGGGCGTCTCGAAGCTGCCGCGGACGACCCGATCGTCCACGCCGCACTGGATGAGGCGCATCCCGCGGTCCCACTCGCCCAGCCCGGCGTCGAGCTCGGCGGTGACGCGCGCGCGGTGGGCGGCGACGAACTCGCCGACGCGCTCGACCTGGCGCCCGAAGCCCTCGGCGTCCCGCACGAAGGGGGTCAAGAGCGTCGAGGTGCTGTCGATCCAGGCCTGGATCTCGGTCTCGTCCCAGACGGTGTCGAGGAGCTCCTTCAGGCGCGCGACGTAGGCCGCGCGGCCCTCGGCGTGATGCAGCAGGCGGTTGGAGATGAAGCCGTTGGCGTAGACGGCCCAGGGCATGTCCCCGCGGGGGCCGAGCCAGCCGTCCGCCCAGTCCCAGGGGGCCTTGAAGGTCTCGTCGGCGCCCCACGCGATGAACCGCAGCAGGTTCGTGGTCGGGTCACGGACGACCCAGTAGTTGTTGAGGTTGCCGGAGTAGCTGTCCCAGAAGGCGGTCAGGGTCTCGAGCGCCCAGTAGCTGTAGAACTCGTCGAGGTCCAGGGCGGCGCCGAGCTCGGCGAGGAGCTGGTCGTCGGACGCGAGCAGGGCGTCGGCCACGCGCTTGATGGGGCCGCGGTCCGCGTCGCTGTCGCTGGTCTTGACCTCGAACATGACGAGCTGGGGCTCGCGGAAGTCGGCGAGCTGGGACTCGTAGAGATCCACGGTGTCGTCGCCGAGGCGGCGGGTCAGGAAGTCGCGCCGGAGCGACTCGACCTGGGTGTAGACGCCGAGGTCGACGCCGTTGACGGTCACCGCGGCGAAGCCGCAGCGCGGCGCGAGGATCCCGACCGCCGAGAAGAGGCGGTAGGCGAGGCACTGGCGGAGGTGGGAGCCGTCGGATTTGTCGTTGTTGAGCGTCAGCCGGTCGAGCCCCAGGATGGGCTCGCCGTCGGCGGCCTTGATCTTGAAGGAGGGCTTGTCGGTGCTCATCGAGCCGAGCCAGCCCTTCTTGCGCACCATCACCTCGATCGGCGCCTCGCCGTCGAGGGTCAGGGTCGCCGGCACGTACGTGTACGGCGTCTCACGCGGCCCCGGCGGGCAGGCGCCGGAGGCGAGGAAATCGAGCCCGGGCGCCTCGAAGCGGAGCTGATCCCAGTCGGCCTGGGACAGGTTCAGGGCGACGCGCGTGACGCGATCGTCGCGAAACAGGTCCTCTTGCGTCAGCGGCGCCGAGGAGGTCGCGTCGGCGTCGGAGCCGGTGAGGGTCGTATCGGACGCGCTGGACGTCGCGGGATCACTGCCGCAGCCGGCGGACGCGATGAGCGCCGCCGCCGCCAGGAAGGTGGCGAGCTTCATATTGTACCTCTGGGAAGGGGCGTGAGCTTACACGGATTGACCGCGAGGTCCAGCCATGGCCCAGCCCCGCCGCGACGGCCCTGCGCGCGGCCGATCAGCGGGCTTCGGCGCTCCATCCCGGGGCGGCGCCTCACGGGGTGGACCATGCGCTTCCTCGCCAGCCTGCTTCGATGGGGAATCCCGTCGACGAAGCCCGGGACGCCGAGAACGGGCGCGAGACCTGCTGGCTGCGCCGCGGGATCAGCCCGGCTCGCCGGCCTCGTACTTGCTGAGGCGGTAGAGCAGGACGTGGCGCGGGATGCCGAGGTAGCGGGCGGCGGCGGAGCGGTTCCCGTCGAAGCGGGCGAGCGCCTTGAGGACGATCTCCTTCTCGAGATCGGGCAGGCTGAAGCCCTCCTCGGGGAGGACCAGGTCGCCCGGCGCGAGCACCCCTGAGGGGGCCGATGACGCGGGCGCGACCTGGGTCGGCGGGCCGTCGAGGGCGGCGCCGGGCGGGGCCAGGTCGCCGAGGTCGAGGACGTCGGAGCGGCGCAGGAGCAGCATCCGCGAGACGGTGTTCTTGAGCTCGCGCACGTTGCCGGGCCACGGGGCGCGCTCGAGCTCGGCCAGGAGGCGCGGCGCGACCGAGACCTCGGGGGCGCCGAGGACCTTCAGGAAGTGCCGGACGAGGAGCGGGATGTCCTCGGCGCGCTCGCGCAGGGCCGGGAGGCGGACAGGGATGACGCTGAGGCGGTGGAAGAGGTCCTCGCGGAAGGTGCCGGCCTGGACCGCGCTCGACAGGTCGCGGTTGGTGGCGGCGACGACGGCGACGTCGATGGGGACGCGCTGCCGCCCGCCCAGGCGGTCGATGACGCGCTCCTCGAGGACGCGCAGGATCTTGGCCTGGAGCTCGAGCGGGAGCTCGCCGACCTCGTCGAGCATGAGGGTGCCGCCCTGGGCCTGCTCGAAGCGGCCGAGGCGGCTCCGGTCGGCGCCGGTGAAGGCGCCGCGCTCGTGGCCGAAGAGCTCGCTCTCGAGGAGCGCGGCCGGCAGCGCCGCGCAGTTCACCGGGACGAAGGGGCCCGAGCGACGGCTGGCGCGGTGGATGCGGCGGGCGACCAGCTCCTTGCCCGTGCCGCTCTCGCCGGTGAGGAGCACGGTGACGCCGGCCTCGGCGACGCGGTCGACCACGCGCAGGACCTCGGTCATGCGTGCGCTCTGCGAGATGATGGGGGCGTCGCCGTCGGCGACGGCGCGGCGCCGGAGGTCGCGGTTCTCGCGGGCGAGGCTGCCGCGCTCGAGGGCCTGGCGGACGCGGGCCTTGAGCTCGGCGCGCTGGAAGGGCTTGGTGATGTAGTCGGCGGCGCCGGCGGCCATCGCCTCGATGGCGTGGTCGACGGTGCCGAAGGCGGTGACGAGCACGACCTGGAGGTCGGGGTGGCGGCGCTTGGCGGCGCGGAGGACGGTGAGCCCGTCGGCGCCCGGCATCTTCACGTCGGTGAGGACGAGATCGAAGGGCGAGGCCTCGGGGTCGCCGCGCCCGAGCAGGGCGAGCGCCTCGTCGCCGTTCTTCGCGAGGGTGACCTCGAAGCCCTCCTCGACGAGGTTGAACTCGAGGATCCGGCGCATGCTGGCGTCGTCCTCGGCGACGAGGACGCGCGGGCGGAGGGGGAGCTCAGCCATCGGCGCCTCCGGCCGGGAGATCGAAGTGGAAGTCGGCGCCGCCGCCCGGGTGGGCGTCGTGGGCGAGGAGCCCGCCCTGCTGGCTCACGAGGAGCGCGGCGACCGAGAGGCCGAGGCCGGAGCCGTCGTCGCGGGTCGTGAAGTAGGGGTCGTAGATGGCGGCCGCGAGGTCCTCGGGGACGCCGGGGCCGGTGTCGCGGACGGCGAAGCGGACCCCGCCCGGCGCGGCGACGGCGTGGACCTCGACGCGCCCGCCGGCGGGGGTCGCCTCGAGGGCGTTCATCACGAGGTTCACGAGCACCTGGATGACCTGGTCGAGGTCGCCGACGCAGGTGAGACCCGGGTCGGCGCTGCCGGTGAGGGTCACGCCGGCGCCCGCGGCGGCGTCCTGCAGGAGCGCGGTGACGTGCTCGACGGCGCGGGTCGGGTCGAAGCGGGCGAGGTCCGGGTCGCGCGGGCGGGCGAAGGCGAGGAAGTCGTCGAGGACCCGGGAGAGGCGCGTCGTCTCGCGCTGGGCGATGGTCGCCATCTCGTGGGACGGGTCGCTCGGCGGGATGGCGCTGGCGAGGATCTCGATGGCGCCGTGGATGCTGCCGAGCGGGTTGCGGACCTCGTGGGCGAGGCCGCGGGTGAGCTGCACGAGGCCCTGGAGGCGCGCGGTGTCCTGCTCGGCGGCGAGGCGCTCGAGGCGGTCGCGCTCGGCGGCGTCGCGGGCGCGGCGCTCGCGGTCGACGAGGAGGCCGGCGAGGCCGCCGACGCCGAGGTAGAGGACGATCTCGAGGACCTTGTCGGTGGTGCCGGCGGGGTCGAGATGGTGGGGCATCAGGAAGGCGTGGGGCACGTAGGCGATGATGGCCACCAGCGCGGTCGTGAGGCCCGCCACGAGGCCGCCGGTGAAGGCCGCCCAGACGATCGGGAGGTAGTAGAGGCGGCGGAAGAGGTCGTGCCCGACGGCGTGGGCGGTGTCGGTCGTGTAGTGCCCGGCGGTGATGGCCGCGAGGAGCAGCACCACCCCGAGCCACGGCGAGCGGAGGGCGCGCGCGAGCGAGGGCTGGGGGTGGGCGGGCTCTGCCATGCGGAGGTCTCCGGGGGCGGTGTAGAATTTTATACACCCTGTCGACGCGGCTGGAGAATCGTCTCCATAGGCGCGACGAAAAAATGTGATGAGGCGGGGTCTGGCCCCACCTCATCACATTTTTATCAGGCCCTTCTCAAAGTGTGATGAAGTGGGGTCAGACCCCACTTCATCACACTTTGCGACGGGGGCGACGGGGCTCAGGGCGCGAGGTCGGTGTGGGTGCCGCACTTCGGCATGCGCTGGCCCATGTACGGGTTCGCGAGCTTGTCGACGCGCTGGATCCACTTCTGGTAGCCCTTGGCCATCGGGCACTTGAAGGCGTGGACGGCGGCGGCGGCGGCCGGGTCGGCGACGACGAGCGTGATCAGCGCCCGGGAGGCGTCACCGAAGGCGAGGCGCGCGGCCTCGAGGTCCTTGGCGCCGGCGATGGCGGTGGCGGCGGCGACGAGGTCGTCGTGGCCCTTCGCGGTGGTCGCGAGGGCCTTCGCCGCGGCCTGGGTGCCGGCGAGATCGTCGTCGAAGAGGCCCGCGTGGACGGCCATGTAGCCGTCGATGACGGGGTCGAGCGCGCCGGCGGGGGTCGGCGCGGCGGCGGCGGAGCCCGCCACGAGCGCGAGGCCGAGGGCCATGAGGAGTCCGAGGGTACGAGCGGTCTGCCTGAGCATGTCGAGAGCTCCTGGGGGAGGTAGATGCGCTCGGCTCCAAAGCACATCCCGTGCCACCGCGGCGCAGAGCCACAACCGGCACGCCACACCGCCACCGCGCTCGGGACGAGCGCAGGCCAGCTGGCGTGCGCGGGGTGTGGAATTTTCGACACATCACAACCACGCTGGAGAATAGCCTCCAACGCCCCGGCGGAGCGACGACGGGAAAGCAGCCTGAGCGCGGCCCGAGCGCGGGTCGACCGAGTGGCACGTGGCTTGCTTCGTCGCCGGCGGACCACCGGCGAAGGGGGCGGTCACGTGGGGAATCGAAACATCGGGCATGCGCTGCTCCTGGCGGCGGCCGTCACGACGACGGGCTGCGCCGGCGCGCCGACCTGGGTCGGCGACAGCGCATGGCTCGAGCCGGGCGCGACGACCGTCGAGGCGCTGAAGCGCGCCGACGCCGCCGCGGAGGCCGAGGAAGCGAAGGCACCGCCGCTGTCGGGGGAGCTGAAGGACCTGGTCGCGCGGCTCCTGGCCCAGAGCCCGACCGTCGCGGCCTCGCGCGCCCGCTGGCGGGCCGCCATCGAGCGCGTGCCCCAGGCCTCGACGCTCCCGAACCCGACCCTCACCTACACCTACCTGCCCGAGCCGGTGGAGACGCGGGTCGGCCCCAACACCCACCGCATCCAGCTCACCCAGGCCATCCCCTTCCCGACCAAGCTCATCGCCAAGGACGACGCGGCGACGGCCCTGGCGCGCGCCGCCGGCGCCGCCCACGACCGGGTCGTCCGCGACGAGGTCAGCCGGCTCGAGCGCGAGTGGGCCGACTACTACTACGCCGCACGGGCCGCGGCGATCGTCGACCAGCACGTCGCGCTGGCGAAGGCGCTGTCCGAGGTCGCCGCGACCCGCTACGGCGCGAGCCGCGGGACCCTCTTCGACGTCTCGAAGGCCCAGTCCCAGCTCGCCCAGCTCGGCTACGACAAGCTCCGCCTCGGCGAGCAGCTCGAGGCCCGCGCCGCCGCGCTCAACGCGACCCTCGGCCGCCCGCGTCGCGCCCCGCTGACGCCACCGTCGGCCCTCCCCGACCTCGCGGTCGGCCTCGACGAGGACGCGCTGCTCGCCCTCGCCCTCGGCCACCAGCAGGAGCTCCGCGAGCTCGACCAGCGCCTCCGCGCCGCCGACGCCAAGGTGCTGCTGGCCCACTCGAGCTGGCTCCCCGACCTCGGCGTCGGCGTGCAGTACCTCGTCAACGGCCCGGCCCGCATGCCCGACGTCGCCGACAGCGGCAAGGACGCGCTCGGGCTGATGTTCACCCTGTCGCTCCCCGTCTGGCTCGGCGACAACGCCGCCAGGGTGGCCGAGGCGAACGCCGAGCGCGAAGCGGCCCTCGCCGCGAAGAAGGCCCACCTCGACCGGCTGCGGGCCGACCTGGCCGACGCGGTCTTCGCCGAGCGCGACGCCCGGCGCCTCCGCACCCTCTATGACGAGGAGCTCCTGCCCCAGGCCGTGCGCGCGATGGAGACGGCCGAGCAGTGGAACCGCGCCGACGCCTCCCACTTCACCGACTTCCTCGAGGCGCGCGGGGTCTACTACAGCTTCGCCCTCGCCCGCGAGCGCGCCGCCGCCGACCACTTCAAGGCGGTCGTCCGCATCGAGCAGCTCATTGGCGCGACCCTGGCCCCCGCGGCCTCCGCCTCGCCCGCCGGCGCCGGGGGCGCGCCATGATCAAGCCCGCGTCGCTCCTCGTGCTCCTGCCGCTCCTGCTCTCCGCGTGCGCCGCGTCGCTGCGCTCCGACCTGGCCGACCACCCCAACGGCCGCTTCGCCGAGGGCGCCGCGACGCGCTCGCTCGGCCGCACCTCCCCCGCCCCGACGCCGCCGGTCGACGCCGCCGTCACGCCGTCGACGCCACTCCCGACGCCGAAGCCGGCCGGCCCCGACGCCGTCCGCCGAGGCCCGGTGACCGCCGACGATCTCGCCGTCGTCGGCGTGACGGAAGCCGAGGAGGCGCTCGCTCCCTTCCGGGGCGCCTGGGCCCCGGCCGCCGGGCGGCTCGGCTACGGCGACGCCCGCCGCGCCTTCCTGGCCCGGAGCCCGGCGGTCGCCGAGGCCGTCCAGCGCTACCGCGCGAGCTTCGAGCGCTACGGCCAGATCGACGCCCTCGATGACCTGGTGCGCCAGTACGACGCCTTCGCCGGCGAGCTGGCGACCGGCGCCACCACCCCGATCGTCAAGCCGAGCCTCGCCAAGCGCTTCCCCTTCGGCGGCGTGGCGGACCTCCAGGGGCGCGTCGTCGACGTCGACGTGACGCTGGCCCGCGTCGCCCTCGAGCGCGACCTCCTCACCGCGCTCGCCGACTTCGAGGCCGCCTGGCAGGAGGTCTACTACTGGCAGCGCGCGGTCGGGATCCTCGGCGACGTCACCGACCTCGCCGGCCGCGTCGTGGACGCGGCGCAGGCGCGCTATCGGGCCGGCAGCACCGCCCACGCCAACCTCATCCAGGCGGAGATCCGCCAGGAGGCGCTGTCGGTGCGCCTCACCACCGCCCGCGCCCGCCGCGGCGCCGCCCGGACCGCCCTCGCCGCGACCCTCGACCTCCCGGCGGACG
>SBGO01000750.1 GCA_006226565.1 Deltaproteobacteria bacterium
GCCTCGCGGACCCGACCGAGCCCGACCCGCGCCTCCAGCTCGACCGCGCGCGCGGCCCGCTGTCCGGAGACCGCGGTGCAGGCGATGGCCGCGTCGAGGTCCTGGGCGGCGTCCGCGAGGGCCCCCGCCAGGTAGCGGCAGCGGCCGAGCGTCACCAGCGCGCGCGCCCGCCAGACCGGGTGCTCGGCCGACGACGGCAGCATCATCTCGTCCACCGCGCCCGGGAGCCCGCTGGGGTCGACGTCGCCGTGGATCCAGGCGAGGTGGGCCTGCAGGGCCCGGATCGAGCGCTTCACGTCCGCGAAGGGCGCGAGCTGAACGACGTCGTCGCCCTCCTCGGGCCAGCGCTTCGCGCCGCTCATCTCGAGGGCGCGCACGCCACGCTCCGCCTCGCGGACGCGGGTCGCCGCGCCCGGATATTGCTCGCGGTAGACCAGCAGCCACGCGTGGAGGAGCGCGAGCCGCGGCGCCCGCTGGACGAGGGCGTTCGGGAGCTGCTCGAACCACCGGACGAGCTCCGCCTCCGCACCCTCGGCGAGAAGCCGCTCACCGTGGCGCTGCAGGAGGTCCGCGGCGCGCTCGTGCTTGCCGGCCTCCAGCGCCGCGCTGATCTGCTCGGCCGGGGCCGCCGCCAGCATCCGCTGCGCGTGGCCGGCGCTCGTCACCAGCGCGGGCGCCTTGCCGTCGGGCGCCTTTGTCTCGGTCGCGGGGCGCACCGCGGCGGTGCTCACAATCTTTTTGAGGTCCGTCGACACCACCACCCCTCCTGGCCAGAACGGGTCCTGGGGTCATTTGACCACAGTTGCGGTCGCGATTCAACTGAGGCGCACCGACGGGAGGCGTCAACACCCCGCAATCGCCTCCGTTTTCGCGTACGGACCGCACGCCGGGCGGCTCACTCGGGTCGCAGCGCCGCCAGGGTGCGGAGGAAATTGCCGCCGAGCACTTTGCGGATACGCACGTCGCTCCAGCCGCGGTCGAGCATGCGCTGCACCAGCCGGGCGTAGCCGCGGCCGTCGCGGAGGTCGGCCGGCGGCACGATGGCGCCGTCGAGGTCGCTGCCGATCGAGACGAAGTCCTCGCCCGCCACGTCGATGACGTGCGCCATGTGGTCGACGACGAGGCTCGCGTCCTTGGCCCCGCCCCGCGGGCGCAGGAAGTTCTGGGCGAAGATGACGCCCACCGTCCCGCCGGTGTCGGCGACGGCCTTGATCTGGTCGTCGTCCAGGTTCCGCCAGATGCGGCGGACGCCGTTGACCCCGGTGTGGGTGGCGATGAGGGGCTGGCTCTTGTCGTGGACCTCGACCGCGTCCCAGAACCCGCGCGCGTTGATGTGCGCGAGGTCGACGAAGACGCGGTGGGCGTTGAGCATCCGGACGAAGTCGCGCCCGCGGTCGCTGAGCCCGCGCCCTCCCTTCCAGAAGCGGAGCGGGCTCGACGTCACGCCGGCGGTCGCGTTGGTCAAGTGCACCAGGGTGACGCGCACCACCGGCTGTTCGGGCCCGAGGGCGGCGAGCCCGTCCGGGGCCGCGTCGAGCGCGTTGCCGCCTTGGATGGAGAGGAAGACGCCGTGCGCGCCCGCCTGCCGCGCCGCGCGGTACTCTGCGGCGGTCCGCACCAGCCGGAGCCGCCCCTCGGTCGCGTCGACCATCGCGCGGAAGCGCGCGAGGTTCCGCTGGAAGACGACCCAGCGCCGGGACGCGCGCCGGAACGGGTTGGTCGTGATCGACCACATGGCACCCGTCAACCCGCCCGAGATGATGCGCGGCAGGTCGAGGTGGCCGAAGAAGCGGCCGCCGAGGAAGCCGCGGCGGTGCTGCTTGAAGAGGTCGTAGCGGACGAGCGGCAGGCGCGGCGGGATGAAGGAGTCGAGGTGGAGATCGATGACGTCGCTGTCGAGGAGCAGCGCCGCCGCCTCGCGCGAGACGCCCGCGTGCTCTGCGACCTCCTCGGGCGCCGTCGGGCGGACGGGGAGCGCCCCGACGGGGACGAGCGCGGTGCTCAAGGCGTCCCCGCCGGCGGGAAGGTGACGGTCAGCTCGGCGCCACAGGTCAGCGCGAGGGGCGCCCCGAAGTCGGCGTCGTACACCGCGTCGACGGCGCAGCGCTGGGCCTGCCCGTCGCGGGTCGAGGCGGGGGTCGGCGCGGCCCGCATGACCGCGCCCCAGGAATCGACCTGGAAGACGACCGTGATCTCGCCGCGGAGCGCCGGACGCTCGCGCCGGAGCGCGGCCAGGCAGCGGTCGGCGTCGGCCATCGCGGCGATGAGCCCATCGGCGTAGGCGGCGTGCGCGCACGGCGGCGGATCGACCGAGGCGCCGGGCTCCGGCCGCGTGCCCAGCCCGAAGAGCGCCTTGCGCTGCGGCGCGTCCACGCGCTCGACCCAGAGCCGGGTCGCGCCGCGGGCGGCCGCCTCCGTACGCATCTCCTCCACGACGTCGGGCGGGAGCGCGGCGGGCATCGGGTCGGCCGGGTTGACGTCCCAGGCCGAGAGCGTGACCAGCGCCTCGTCGGCGCCCGGCGAGCCCTCGGCCACCTGGACGAGGTAGACCTCGCGCGGGGCGGCCGCGTCGCCGCGGTTGGCGGTCTGGACGCTGGCGCCGCAGCCGAGGAGCGTGGCGGTGGCGGCGAGGAGCGCGATGCGCGCGATGTTCACGGCGCCTCCTGGTCGGACTCGGAAGGCCCGGTGAGGGTGCGGAGCGCCCGCTGGCGGTCGCCGGCGGGGACGTCGAGGCGCCGCGCCAGCCTGTCGACGACGCGGTAGCGCTCGGGGGTGGTGCGGACGAGGAGCTGCCCGCTGCGGTCGTCCGGGACGAGCACCAGGCGACCCTCGCCGCCGGCGTCCCCGAGGACGCGCGCGATGAGGTCGGCCAGCGCGCTCGGCGGGAGGTGCACCACCGCCCGGAGGTAGATGTGGGCCGAGGCGTCGCCGCTGTCGAGGGCCTCGACGAGCGCCCGGAAGCGCGCGAGGCGCGGCGGCGTGTCGTAGACGACGACGGTGCCCGCCCGGCCGACGATGATGCGCGCCTCGCCGGCGGGCCCGAGGATCTTCTCCCAGAGCGCGATGGCGCGCTTCTGGGGCATGTGCGCGAGGAAGATCACGTCGGTCCGGTAGCTGTCGGCGGCCGTCACCGCGGCGGGTGACGGCGACGCCCCGCGGGCGGTCGCGGCCGGCGCGGCGAGCCCGAGGGCGATCAGCATGACCAGGAGGATCCGCATCTCGCGCGGAGGGTATCACACGGCGGGCGCCGCGCGTATCCGTCGCGCTCAGCCGTCGAGGAGGGCCCTGAGCGCGGCCTTCCGGGCGGGCTGCGCGGCGAGCAGGGCCCGGGCGCGCGCGGTCACGTCGGCGACGGTGAGGCCGAGCTCCTCGGCGAGGACCTTGTCGGGCGCCGACTCGCCGAAGCGATCCACGCCGACGCTCTCGCCGAGCGGGCCGACGAAGCGCTCCCAGCCGACGGTCCGCCCGGCCTCGACGCTCAGGCGCGCGCCGCAGCTCGGCGGCAGGACCGCGTCGCGGTACGCCTGCGGCTGGGCCTCGAAGCGCTCGAAGGACGGCAGCGACACGACCCGCACGGCGACGCCCTCGGCGCTCAGCGTCTCGGCGACGCGGACGCAGACGTGGACCTCGGAGCCGGTCCCGAGCAGGAGCAGCTCCGGGGCGCCCTCACAGTCCTGGACGACGTAGCCGCCCTGCCGGACGCCCGCGATGGCGTCCACGCTCCCCGGGATGGGGGGCAGGTTCTGGCGCGTGAGGAGCAGGCACGTCGGCCCGTCCGCGCGCTCGAGCGCGGCGAGCCAGGCGGCGGCCGTCTCGCGGCTGTCGGCCGGGCGCAGGACGTGCATCCCGGGGATGGTCCGCATGGCCATCGCGTGCTCGACCGCCTGGTGCGTCGGGCCGTCCTCGCCGAGGAAGATGCTGTCGTGGGTGAGCACGTAGACGACGCGCTGCTTCATGAGGGCCGCGAGGCGCATCGACCCGCGCATGTAGTCGGTGAAGGTCAGGAACGTCGCGCCGTACGGGATCACCCCGCCGTGGAGCGCCATGCCGTTCATGATCCCGGCCATCCCGTGCTCGCGGATGCCGAAGTGGAGGTTGCGGCCGGTGCGCTGCGTCCGCGAGAAGGACCCGCCGCCGTCGACGAGGGTCTTGGTGGACTCGGCGAGGTCGGCGGAGCCGCCCCAGAGCTCGGTCACGTGCGGGGCGAGGCCGTTGATGACCTTGCCCGAGCTGGCGCGGGTCGCGAGGGTCTTCTCGCCGAGCTCGGCCATGAGGCCGGCGACGACGCCCTCGAGGCCCTCGGGCAGCTCGCCGGCGAGCACGCGCTCGAGCTCGGCCGCGAGCTCGGGGTGGATCTCGGCGTAGCGGGCCATCCGCTCTTCGTGGTGCGAGCGCTTGAGCGCGCCGCGCGCCCGCAGGTTGTCGAAGGCGGCGACCGCCTCGGTCGGCACGAGGAAGTGCGCGTCGGGCGGCCAGCCGATGTTCTCCTTGGTCAGCCGCACCTCGTCGACGCCGAGGGGCGAGCCGTGCGCCTTCTCGCTGTCGTGCTTGTTGGGGCTGCCGTGGCCGATGTGGGTCTTGCAGCAGATGAGGCTCGGGCGCGCGGTCTCGGCGCGGGCGGCGGCGATGGCGGCGTGCACGGCGTCGCGGTCGTGGCCGTCGCAGCGCTGGACGTGCCAGCCGTAGCTCTCGAAGCGCTTGGGGATGTCCTCGCTGAAGGCGAGGCTCGTGTTCCCCTCGATGGTGATGTTGTTGTCGTCGTAGAGGAAGACGAGCTTGCCGAGGCCGAGGTGGCCCGCGAGGCTCGCGGCCTCGTGGGAGATGCCCTCCTCGAGGTCGCCGTCACCGCACAGCCCGTAGGTCCAGTGGTCGACGACGTGGAAGCCCGGGCGGTTGAAGCGCGCGGCGAGGCGCGCCTCGGCCATCGCCATCCCGACGGCGTTCGCGATGCCCTGCCCGAGCGGGCCGGTGGTCGTCTCGACGCCGGGAGTCACGCCCACCTCCGGGTGGCCCGGCGTCATCGAGCCGAGCTGGCGGAAGCGCTTGATCTCCGACAGCGGGAGCGGGAACCCCGACAGGTGCAGGAGGCTGTAGAGGAGCATCGAGCCGTGGCCGCCCGAGAGCACGAAGCGATCGCGGTCGGCGAAGCCCGGCTCGGACGGGTCGACGCACAGGAAGTCCGCCCACAGGACGGCCGCCACGTCCGCCATCCCCATCGGCATCCCGGGGTGACCCGAGTTGGCCCGTTGGATGGCGTCGATCGACAGGGTCTTGATGGTGTTGACGAGGGCGTCGTTGACGGCGGTCTGTGACTGCATGGGACCTCCTATTGGCGCGGCGGACGATACGATCTGGGGCCCCGGTCGACAATCACGCGCTTCGGGTCAGAGCTCGAAGCCGGTCTCGACCAGCAGCCGGTAGCGGCCGTCGGTGGCCATGAGCTCGTCGTGGCTCCCCTGCTCCACGACCCGCCCGTGGTGCAGGACCACGATCCGGTCGGCCTTCTGGATGGTCGACAGGCGGTGGGCGATGACCAGCACGGTCCGCTGCTTGAAGAGCTCGGCGACGGCCTCGTCGATGAGCTTCTCCGTCTCGCTGTCCACCGACGCCGTCGCCTCGTCGAGGATGACGATCGACGCGTCGCGGGCCATCGCCCGGGCGATCGCCAGGAGCTGGCGCTGGCCGGTCGAGAGGTTCGAGCCGCGCTCGGTGAGGCGCCACTCGAGGCCCTGGGGCTGCTCGTCGATGAAGGTCGCGGCGCGGGACAGCTCCACGGCGCGCCGGAGCGCGGCGTCGTCGAGGTCCTCCTTCCACAGGTGGATGTTCTCGGCGACCGTGCCATCGAAGAGGTAGACGTCCTGGTGGACGACCGTGATGCGGTCGCGGACGACGTCGAGGCGCAGGTCGGAGAGCTCGTGCCCGTCGACCGTGATCGACCCGCCGTAGCCGTCGTACATCCGCGTCAGGAGCTTGCCGATCGTGGTCTTGCCGGAGCCCGTGGCGCCGACGAGCGCGACGACCTCGCCGGGGCTGACCGCGAAGCTCACGTCGTCGAGCACCTGCGGGCGGTCGGCCGCGTAGGCGAAGCCGACGCCGTCGAAGCGCACCGCGCCGGCGAGGGTCTCGGGCGCGACGTGCCCGGGGGCGACCTTGTCCTCCGCGTCCATGAGGCCGAAGATCCGCTCGAGCGCGGCGCTCGACTGCTGGAGCGCGGCGATGCGCCCGGCGAACTCGCGGATCGGGACGAAGATGCGCCCGAGGTAGTCCACGAAGGCGACGAGGAGCCCGATGGTGATGCTCGGCGCGGGGTCGGTGAACTGGACCGCCGTGAACCAGACGACGGCGCCGATGGCCAGCGCGCTCATGCCGTCCATGACCGCGTAGAGCCCGGCGTCGAGCCAGTTCGAGCGGTGATAGGCGCGCATGTAGGCGTGGCTCATCTCGTCGAAGCGCGCCCGCGACTTGTCCTGGGCGCCGTAGAGCTGCACCAGGCTCATCCCGTAGATCTGCTCGGCGAAGAAGCCGTTGAGGCGCGACAGGGTCTGGCGGATGGCGAGCGACAGCGGCCGCAGCCGGCGCCGGAACCAGCCGACGGTCACCCAGATGAGGGGCGAGAAGGCGAAGGCGACGAGCGTCAGGCGCCACTCGAGCGCGAACATCGCCACGAGCATCCCGATGATGGTGAGGAAGTCGGTGAGGAGCTGGCCGGCGCCGCGGACGAGGCTCTCGTAGACGGCCTCGGTGTCGTTGACCGTGCGGGTCATCAGCGAGCCGGTGGTGCGGCGGTCGAAGAAGCGCGCGCCCTGCTCGGTGACGTGGGCGAAGATCGCGGTACGGAGGCGCGCCAGCCCGCGGAGCGAGAGGCGCTGGAGGGCGAAGAAGCCGAGCGAGCCGGTGAGCCAGCCGGCGATGACCACGCCGAGGTAGCCGAGCGCGACGCCGGTGAGGCCCGAGATGTCGCCGACCGCGATGTGGTCGTCGATGCCGGCCTTGAGCAGCACCGGCTGGAAGACGCCGGAGAGGACGCCGAGGGGCGTCGCCACCAGGACCACCCAGAGCCACGCCTTGTCGGCGCGGATGTACGGCCAGACGCGCTTGATCAGCGCCCAGTCGGTGGGCTTGTCGGCCTTCGCGGGCCGGGTCGGCTCAGCCACGCGCCACCTCCGACGGCGCCGGCTGGGCCGCGCGCTCCTCCGCCTCGTCGCGGTCGCGCGCCTGCTGGAGCTTGTGGACCCGGCAGTACGGCTCGACGCCGCGGGCGAGCAGCTCCTCGTGGGTCCCGGTGGCGACGAGGCGCCCGCGGTCGAGCACGAGGATGCGGTGGGCGCGGCGGAGGACGCTGATGCGGTGGGAGACGACGAGCGCCGTGGCGCCGGCCGCGCGGCGGTAGATCGCGTCGATGAGGCGCCGCTCGGTGGCGTGGTCGACGGCGCTCAGGACGTCGTCGAGGAGCAGCACGTCGAAGCGCCGGTAGAAGGCGCGCGCGAGGGCCGAGCGCTGGCGCTGCCCGCCGGACAGCGTGATGCCGCGCTCGCCGACCACGGTGTCGAGCCCGTCGGGGAGGGCCGCGAGGTCGTCGGAGAGCGCCGCGTCGGCGGCGGCCGCGGCGACGCGATCGTCGTCGCGCTCACCGGCGGCGGCGGCCAGCGCGATGTTCTCGCGCAGGGTCTGGCTGAAGAGGAAGGCGTCCTGCGGGACGTAGGCGAGCGCGCCCCACCACGCGCGGATGTCGATGGTCTCGAGCGGCGCGCCGGCGACCTGGATCGTCCCCGCCGGGGCGTCGTAGACGCGCGCGACCAGGTCGAGGAGCGTCGACTTGCCGCTGCCCGTCAGGCCGAAGACGCCGACCACCTCGCCCGCGGCGACGTCGAAGCTCACCCCCTCGAGGGCCGGGCGACCGCTCTCGCCCGCCCCGTCCGCCCCCTCGCGGAGCACGGGGTGGCGGAACGTCAGGTCGCGGACGCTGAGCGCGTAGCCGGGGGCGGCCCGCGCCGGGAGCGGCGCGTCGCACGGCGGGCGCCCGGTCGGCGCGTCGAGGACCTCGTACATGCGGCCGAGGGAGATCCAGCCGCGCTGGACGGCGTTGAGCATCCAGCCGAGGCCGAAGAGCGCGCCCGCCACGTTGCGGATGTAGATCGTGAAGGCGGCCAGCTCGCCCTTGGTGAGGCCGTGCTCGACGACCATCGTCCCGCCCGCGTAGAGCACGATGACCATGCTGACGCTGCCGACGACGGTCACGATGGGCAGGAGCCAGCTCTGGATGGACACGACGCCGAGGGCGCTCTCGAGGAGCGCGTCGTTGGCCTGCGTGAAGCGCTCGGTCGCGCCGGGCATGGCGTTGAAGGCGTTGAGGACGGTGGCGCCGTTGTAGGTCTCGAGGATGCGGTCGCTGAGCGTCGCGATCTGCTCCTGCTGGCGCCGCACCAGGACGAACATGCGCCGGATGGCCGAGATGAGGATCCAGGCGCCGACGAAGAGCGGCAGGATGCAGAGCAGGGTCAGGAGCGCGTCCGAGATGAGCATCTGGCCGATGGTGAAGACCAGCGACAGGACCACGTTGAAGACCTGGAGCGAGCCGAAGCCGACGAGGGCGCGGACCGAGCTCGCGTCGTTGGTCCCGCGGCTCACGATCTCGCCCGGGCGCACCTTGTCGAAGTAGCGCCGCGGCATCGTCGTCAGGTGCGCGAAGAGGTCGTTCTTCAGGTCGTACTCGACCTCGCGCCCCGGGTTGAAGAAGAGGATCCGCGACAGCGTGCGCACCACCATGATGCCGAGCCCGGCGACCACGACGGCGATCGCCCAGGCGACGGCGTCGCTCGGCGCGTGCGCCTCCATGGCGTTGACCGCCTGCTCGACGAAGACCGGGATGCCCACGGTGAGCAGCGTGGTCGCCGCGAGGAACGCGAAGCCCGCCAGGTACGATCGGAGGTGGCGCGCGCAGTAGTTGCGCCAGAAGCGCTGGAAGGTACCCACGGTCGCGCACCCTAGCAGGCGGGGCCGCCTGGCGCGAGAGGTCTGTGGGAGCCGATGATTCGACGCGCGTTCCGGCGCGGTTCTTGCTAGCCTGACGACACATGGTGTCCGTCCCCCGACTCCGCAGCCTCACCCTCGTCGCCCTGCTCACCGCGTCGGCGTGCGCCGACATGAGCGCCAAGGACGGCGGCGCCACGACCTCCGACACGGTGACGATGTCGGACACCTCGATCGCCGACGTCACGGTCCCGACCGACACCGTCACGCGCCCCGACGTCGAGGCGGATACGAGCCCCGCGGACGTCGACCAGGGCGCGCTGGTCGCGCTGAAGCAGGACCCCGAGTGGACCGTCCCCGGGAGCGTCGTCGCGCGCACGGCGGTGGCGGTCGCCGGCACGCGGGTCGCCTGGGTCGAGGCCCCGACCGACGGAGCGCCCGAGCTGGTCGTCTGGGACACCGGCGCGGCCGACGGCGCGCCGCGCGCCTACCCGGTCCCGAACCTCGCCCACCCGCGCGAGCTCGTCCTCGGCGACACCACACTCGTCTACGTGGACGACCGCTACGGCGACGCCGACCTCTTCGCGGTCGACCTCCGCACCGGCGCGGAGGCGGCGCTCGTCGCGCGGGTCGGCGCCCAGGAGCACCCCGCGCTGGTCGGCGACACCCTCGTCTGGGCCGACTGCCGGGCCTGCGTCAGCGGCGACGGCGGCGCCGGGCGCGAGATCTACCGCAAGCCCTCGCTCGGCCAGCCCGAGGAGGCGGTCACCAGCGACGACACCCCCGACGACCGGCCGGCCCTCGGCACCCTCGTCGACGGCACCCTCGCCGTCGCCTGGGTGAGCGGCGACACCCGCGTGCGCGTCGTCGGCGGCACCACCGACGCCACCCTCGACACCGGCCGGGCGGTGGCCGGCGTGGCGATCAGCGAGGGCATCCTCGCCTTCCGCACGCCCCCGCTCATCATCAACCCGGACAGCATGCGCCCCAGCGACGTCCGCCTCTGGGACGTCGCCAACGACACCGTCTCCGCGGCGACCTTCCACGCCGAGCTGGCCCCGTGGATCGACGGCGTGCCGCGCGCCGCCGACGGGGTCGTGGCCTGGCTCGATGGCGTCCCAGCGGCCCCGGAGCGCGCCCGCATCACGGTCGTCTCGACCGCCGCGGCGCCCCTCCTCGACACGATGGTCACCGGCGCGGTCACCCTGGCCGTGTCCGGGGAGCGGGTCGCCATCCTCGCGCCGCGGGCGGATAATGGCGGCCTCCTCGACCTCTGGATCCGGGAGCTCCCGTGACCCCGACCTTCGCGCGCTCGCTCGCCGTCCTCCTCCTGCTCACGCTGCTCGCGGGGTGCGGCGCCGACTCCGCTGGGAGCCTCAACAGCGAGGACACCCAGTTCTCCGACACCAGCGCGACCACCGACATCATCCAGAGCACGGACACGACGACGGCGTCGGACACCACGACGACGGCCGACACCGGGATCCCCGAGGACACGGCGGCCGCCGACACGGCGCGCGAGGACACGCAGGACGCCGACACCACGACCCTGACCAAGGCCGACCCGACCTTCATCGTGCCGGCCGGGGTCGCCGAGCGGCGCGAGGTCGCCCTCTCCGGGACCGAGGCCGCCTGGGTCGAGCGCGACACCCCCGGCGCCCTGCCGCGCCTCGTCTCGTGGAGCTTCGGCGACGCCGACGCCGCGCCGGTCGCCCACGCCGTCGCCAACCTCGCCCACCCGCGCGAGCTCGCCCGCGACGGCGACCTGCTCGTCTACGTCGACGACCGCTACGGCGACGCCGACGTCTTCGCGCTCGACCTCACGACCGGCGTCGAGACCGCCATCGCCACCCGTATCGGCGCCCAGACCCGCCCCGACGTCCGCGGCCGGCGCGTCGTGTGGCAGGACTGCCGCCGCTGCGTCTCCGGCGAGGACGACCACAAGGCCGACGTCTTCCTCCTCGACCTCGACAGCGGCGTCGAGACGAACCTGACCGACGACGACACCGCCGACCGGCGCCCGGTCTTCGGGACGCTCTCCAACGGCGCCGTCGCCGTCGCCTGGGTCCACGCCGGCGGCGTCCTCCGCGCGAGCGCCCTCGACGGCACGGACGACGTCGCGTGGTCGGTCTCCGACGTCGAGCTCGGCGGCCTCGCCCTGACCGAGGGCGTGTTCGCCTGGCGAAAGCCGTCGCCCTTCATCATCAACCCCGACAGCATGCGGCCCGGCGACGTCTTCCTCACCGCGGCGAGCGACGGCGCCACCTTCCCGGCGACCCAGCACGCCGAGCGCGCCGCCGGCCTCGACGAGGTGCCGCGCGCGGCGGCCGGTCACTTCACCTGGCTGTCCTCCCCGCCCAACGACCCGACGACGACGCGCCTGCGGGTCGCCGGCACGGACGCCACCGCCCTGGCCGTCGAGGACCTCCCGGCCCGCGCGACCAGCTTCGCCACGAGCGCCTCCCACGCCGCCGTGACGGCGGTGCGGGCCGACAACGGCGGCTTCGACGACGTCTGGATCCTGCCCCTCGGGCCATGAGCCGGGGGCCGTGACACCGCTGTCACCCCGACGACCGGAGTGACTAGCGGCTATACACCCGACCACCCGCTGCTCAGGCGCGCGGGACCCGGACCTTCACGATCTCGACGTCGAGGGCGCCGTTCTTCGTCGGCCAGCGGTGCTCGATCGGCAGGTCGAGCGCGCGGGCGAGGCCGCCCCGGGGGAGGATGAAGCAGCCGACCCAGCCCGGAAACTGCTCGCGAAGGCGCCCCCCGAGGGCGGCCACCAGCTCGCGGGCGGCGCGGTCGTCGGCGAGCCGCTGCCCGTAGGGCGGGTTCGCCACGACCACCCCGGTCGGGGCGTCGGGGAACGGGTTCACGAGCGCACGGACGTCGCCCCGCTCGAGCCGCAGCGCGCTCGAGACCCCGGCGCGCTCCGCGTTGTCCCACGCGACGTCCAGCAGCGCCGGATCGACGTCGCGGCCGAGGAGCGGCGGGCAGCGGCGGGTGTGCTCCTTCTTGAGCTCGGTGGTGATCCGCAGGAGCAGATCCTGGCGGTGGCCGGTCCAGCGGGCGAAGCCGTGCGCGTCCCGGAGGAGCCCCGGCGCGACGCGCTTGGCGATGTAGGCGGCCTCGATGAGGAGCGTCCCCGAGCCGCACATCGGATCGACCAGCGGCGTCCGCGCGTCCCAGCCGCTCGCGAGGATCATTGCGGCGGCGACGGTCTCGCGGAGCGGGGCCTCACCGGCCTCGGTCCGGTAGCCGCGGGCGTGGAGGCTCGTCCGACCGGCGCCGTCGAGGCTGAGCACGCCGCGGTTGCCCTTGACGGCGAGGCGCACGACGACGTCGGGGTCGTCCACCGAGACCGAGGGCCGCGCGCCGACCGCGTCGCGGACGGCGTCGACGATCGCGTCCTTCACGGTGAGGCCCGCCATGCGCGTGTCACGGAAGGCCGGCGCGTCGCGGACGCTGGCGAAGACCGCCAGCGTCTTCGTCGGCGGGATGAGCCCCTGCCAGCGGGCGATGGCGCGGACGCCCTGGTAGAGCGCGTCGCGCGAGGAGGCGTCGACGTCGCCCAGGGTCCAGAGCACCCGGTGCGCCGTCCGCGCGGACATGGTGACGCGCATCAGCGTCTCCCGGTCCCCGCGGAAGGCGACCCCGCTCGCCCCGGGCTTGACCCCGGCCACGCCGAGGGCGCGCAGCTCCTCGGCGAGGAAGGGCTCGAGCCCGGGCGCGGTCGTCGCGAAGCAACGCCACCCCTGTCGGTTGCCGCTCATGGTCGCCTCCACGTGATGCGGGTTGCAGGCCGAGCCGGGACCGGTGGATAAAGGCCGCCGCAGCGCGTAAGCTCGCGCTCACTGCGCGCCATCCAAGGAGCCTCTTCCATGCTCGCATCTCCTCGCCTGTCGCTGCTCGCTCCGCTCGCCGTCGTCGTGACGATGCTCGTCGCCACGCCGTCCGCGCACGCGGTGTACACGACGCGAACCAACGTCGACACCTCTCCCACGGGAGCGGAGGTCTACCTCGTCGAAGCGGGGGGCGACAAGCTCCTCGGTATCACCCCGCTGAAGCTCGTGCGTCTCCCGCGCGGGACCATCAAGCTCAAGATGAAGAAGGAAGGCTACGACGAGCTCGTCGAGACGGTCACCATCGGGCGCACCGTGCAGAGCTACGTCTTCAACCTCATCCGCACCATCCAGCCGGCGACCCTCGAGTTCATCTCGGGGCCCGAGTTCACGGGCGCCAAGGTCGAGGTGGACGGGCGGCCCGAAGGGGACGTCCCGGTCAGCGTCCGCATCCCGCCCGGACGGCACCACGCCGTCGTCCGCAAGGAGGGCTACAAGGAATGGGAGCGCTGGATCGACGCGCACGAGAACGAGCGCTTCTCGATCGACGTGGTGATGCAGAAGCTCGAGGCCGCGCCCGGTGAGATCCTGGTGACGTCGAACCCGAGCGGCGGCGAGGTGCGCGTCAACGGCGGCCCCAAGGGCAGGACCCCGATGGTCGTCGAGGGGCTGCCCGCCGGCCCCTACCTCGTCGAGATCGTCCTCGACGGCTACCAGACCTTCTCCCAGAGCGTGAACGTCGAGTCCGCCAAGCGCACCGTGGTCGACGGCGCGCTGGTCGCCACCAAGGGCGTCGCCGGCGAGGTGAAGATCCTCGCGAACATCGCCAACGCCTCGATCTCCTTCGACGGCGATCCCGTCGGCGTGGCGCCCGTGACGCTCAGCGACGTCAAGCCGGGGACCCACCTGATCGAGGCGCGCGGCCCGGACGGCGCCGTCACCAGCAAGAACGTCGACGTGCGCGCCGGTGAGACGTCGGTCGTGCGCCTCGAGCTGACCGCCGCCCCGGTGTCGCCGACCAAGGCGCGGGTCCGCGTCCTGGCGAACGTCGCGGGCGCGCAGGTCGACATCGACGGCGTCCGCAAGGGGGCCTCCCCCTTCGCCGTCGACGACCTCGATCCCGGCACCCACTTCGTGACGGTGACCGCGCCCGGCTACGCGCCGTGGCAGCAGACCGTGACCCTGGCCGCCGGGGACAACCCCGAGGTCATCGCCCAGCTCGGCCAGGCCGGCCGCATCGAGGTCCGCACCAAGAAGGGTGAGGCCGCCGACGTCTTCGTCGACGGCAAGCCCATCGGCCAGGCGCCCTTCATCGGCGAGCTGGCGGTCGGCACCCACGACGTCGTGGTGCGGCGCGCCGACGGGCGCACGGAGGAGTTCAAGGTCGCCGTCGCCACCGACCGCATCGTGAAGATCACCGCCGCCTTCGGCGCCAAGGACCCCAACGCGGTGCCCGCGAACACGCGCCCGATGCCGTTCTCGGCGCGGGCGATGCCGGCGGGCCGCGGCTCCATTGACGCCTACGTCGGCTGGCCCTACGTCATCGGCTTCCAGGCCGGCGGCGGGATCGGCTCGAACATGGACCTCGGCGTCCACTTCCGGAGCTCCTTCTTCGTCGTCATCAACGAGCTCGAGGTGCGCTACCAGTGGACCTACGCCGCGACCCGCACGGTCGCGGCGAGCCTCGAGGCCGGCATCGGCGGCGGCCTCGGCGGCGAGGGGCGCAACTCCTTCTTCGCGCGCGCCCTGGCCAAGGGCTCGGTCATGGTCGGCGACAAGGCGGCGATCAGCGCCCGCCTCGGCCTCCTCGGCTACACCGACAGCCTCGCCAACGACCGCAGCGACAGCGGCGCCGAGCTGACCCTCGGCTTCTCGGTCGAGTTCCGCATCAACAAGGAGCTCAACGCCTTCCTCATCTTCGACGGCAACCCGACCGGCGGCGAGCGCAAGCTCTACTCCGAGGCGGGCTTCCCCGACGACACGAAGATGTACGGCTCGCTGGGCATCTCCTACATGTTCTGAGCCGCCGACGCGCTCCGGCGGGCGATCCGTGGGATCGCCCTCCGGGGACGACGGACCACCGCGAAGCGGCGACCGGGCTCCCGGCCGCCGCTTCGTCGTTTCGGCGCCGCGTCAGAAGAACCAGACGGAGCGGACGTGCCCGGCGGGCTCGAAGCCGAGGGACTCGTAGAGCCGAATGGCCGGGGCGTTGTCGGCGTGGACGTACAGCGTCACGACCGGCACCTCCTCGAGGAGCACCCGGCACATCTCGCCGACGGCGCGCCGGGCGATGCCGCGGCCGCGGTAGGCGGGGGCCGTGTAGACGCCCGCGAGCTGCACGACGTCGTCGCAGACGGCCGACTGATCGACCTTGAAGATCGGCGGCTGGCCGAGGATGCCGACGACCCAGGCGCGCTGCTCGCGGATGCGGCGGAGCCAGCCGCGGCGGAAGCCCATGATGTCGTGGGAGAACGGATCGAAGCCGAGCTCCTCGACGACCATCGCCAGGTCGGTGCGGAGCAGCGCCTCGAGCTCGGTGACCTCGGCCGGGCGGAGCTCGGGGCAGGCGTCGGGGAGCGCGAGCGTCGTGTGGTCGACGCGGTAGAGGAGCTGGGCCGGCCGCTCGAGGGCGATGTCGTCGTCGTCGCGGCCGAAGCGGCCCATGAAGCCGTCGATGAGATCGTCGGGGCCGACCGCCACGCGGACCGCGTAGCCGGCGCTGCGCGCGAAGCTCGCGAAGCCGTCGAGGGCCCGCTCGCTGCACGGCTCGGAGACGACGAGGTTCGATCCGATGCAGACCACGCCCTCGAGCTCGCCGCCGGCGTAGTAGCCGACGAAGACCCCGGCGACCGCCTCGCGGTGGAGCCCGTCGCGCGCGATCTGCCCGAGGAGGTAGGCGTTGTGCTCGGCGTGCTGGCGCAGGAAGCCCACGACCTCCCAGCGATCGCGCCCGGAGAGCCGTCGGAGGCCGTATCGGATGGAGCGGATCAGCACGTGGCCCTCGTCGTCGACCCGGGCGCTTGCCGGGTGGCGCCTGCGTCGAACACCATGGGGCGACTCTAACCGATCCCCTGGATCGAAGCGACGAGCATCAGGGAGGGGGCGTGACCGACGAGGCGATGATGGACCCGGCCGCCGGCGTGGTGCTCGGCCTCCGCTGGGGCGTCGACGAGACCGCCTGCGCGGCCGTCCTCGGCGCGTCGCCGGCCGGCCCACCCG
>SBGO01000150.1 GCA_006226565.1 Deltaproteobacteria bacterium
GGACCGGCGGGCGCGGCTCAGGGCGCTGAGCGCCTGCGAGGAGCGGCGGCGGGCGCGCTATGACGGCGACGCGGGCACCTTCGGCTTCAGCGGGCGGCTCCTGGCGGTGCCGAAGGACTTCCCGGCCGACGGGCAGAGCGGCTGGGAGCGCGCCGCGCGCTGGTGCGAGGGCGCCGCGCGCTGAGCGGGCTCACTCGGTGGCCGTGTGACCCACGACGAGGACGACGCCGTCCGCGTCGCTGGTGACGAGGAGCCGGCCGTCGGGGGCGACCGCGACGGAGACCGGCCGGTGGGGCCAGAGCTGCCCGATGTCGCCGTCGCCGGCGTAGGCGAGGAAGGGGGTGGCCTCGACGGGGACGTCGCCGTCGAAGCGCACGCGCATGACCTTGTAGCCGGTCGGCGTGTCGCGGTTCCAGCTGCCGTGGAAGGTGACGAAGGCGTCGCCGTGGACCTCGGTCGGGAAGGCGGCGCCGGCGTAGAAGACGAGCCCGAGCGGGGCGGAGTGGCCCTGCATGGCGAGGGCGGGCGGCTGGACGTGGGCGGGGTCGCGGCACCAGGCGTCGGTGTGGACGCCGTCGCCCATGAAGTCGGGGTGGGCCCACATCGTGCCGGGGCCGAGGCCGACGCCGCTCGGGAGGAGGAACTCGGTCCAGCAGTAGGGGTAGCCGTGGAAGGCGCCGGGGGTGTCGAGGCGGCTCAGGATCTCGGCGGGGTTGTCCTGGTGGATGTCGCCGCCGAGGTCCGCGCGGGCGAGCTGATCGACGCCGTTCTGGACGCCCCAGAGGCGGCCCTGGCCGTCGAAGGCGAGGCCGACCTCGTTGCGGAGGCCGTCGGCCTGTACGGCGCCGGTGCCGAAGGCGAGGCCGCCCTCGGGGATCGCCGTGAGGTCGAAGCGGCGCACGCGGGAGCGGCTGGAGTCGGCGTCGACGTTGCTGCCCGAGCCGACGCTGACGTAGAGGCGGCCCTGGTCGTCGAGGACGAGAGTGCGCGTCGAGTGGCCGCCGGTTGGGATGTCCTTGACGACGATCTCGGCGGCGCCGAGGTCGGCGCGGGCGCCGGGGGTGTAGGGCCAGCGGTACACGGTCGAGGCGCTCGAGGCGTAGAGGTAGCCGCCGCCGAGGGCGAGGCCGTGGTTGAGCCCCGAGGTCGAGGCGAGGGTGGCGCGCTCGTCGGGGCCGGAGACGCCGTCGCCGTCGTCGTCCCAGAGGGCGGTGACGCGGGCCTTCACGCGCTCGAGCACGAGGACCTCGCCGCTCGGGGCGACGACCATCCCGCGCGGGGTGCCGAGGTCGGTGGCCCAGACCGCCGCGCAGTACCCGTCCGGGACGGCGGTGTGCGTGAGGGCGGAGCCCGCCGGGGTGTCGCAGGTGTTGGGGAGCGGCGGCTCGCGGGTGTCGTTCTGGGCGGTGTCGGGTGAGGCGGTGTCCGCGACGACGTCGTCGTCCGCGGTGTCGGCGACGCTCGTGTCGGGGGCGACGTCGGCGAGCGCGTCGGCGTCGGGCGTGGGGGACGGACCGGGATCACCGCCGCAGGCCGCCAGGGCCAGGGCGAACGCGAGAGGCTGGAGTCTCATGGCGACAGGCTCGCCGGACGCGGGGCTCGATGCAACCCCGGGCGACCATTCACCAAAGAGTCAACGAATTTGGCGGTTTCCGAAAATGCGTGGTGAAATGGGGCCCCTCCGTCCCCCCGTGAGGCTCCCTCCGATGACGCGCATGCTCCGGGCGGGGCTGCTCGCCCTGCTCCTCCCCTTCGCCCACTGCGGCGGCGACGACGGCCCCGCGGCCGACACGGTCACGGCGGACACGACCGTCGCCGACACCCACGTGGTCGACACCACGCAGGTCGACACCGTCCCCGTCGACACGCAGGCGGAGGACACCGACGTCGGGCCGCTCGACCACCTCATCCGGGTCTCGAGCAGCTCGATCAGCGGGCGCAAGGGGAAGGTGCTCGTGGTGCTCGGGCCGGAGAACGGCTCGCGGCTGTGCGCGCCGATCGGGAGCGACCCCTTCACCCTGCCGGCGATGCCGCTGACGGACCTCCCCGTTGACGGCAACCCGTGCGGCGCGGCGACGGACGCGACGCGCTTCGTGGACGGCACGTACACGGTGCACGCCAGCATCTTCACCCCCGGGAGCCAGACGCCGGAGGTGACGCGGAGCGCCACCGCGGAGGTCGCCGGGGCCGACGTGACGGTTCAGCTCGACGGCGCCGCGCTCTCCAGCGGCACGTCGACCGGCTCGCCGGGCCGCATCCTGGTGGCGACGTCGACGCCGATCACCGGCCGGCAGGGCAAGGTGCTGCTCGTGGGGGCCCCGGGCGCGCGCCTCTGCGCCGCCATCGACGCCGACCCGTGGAGCCTCGCGGCGACCGCGATGACGGAGCGGCCCGAGGGGAACGATCCCTGCGCCGGGGAGACGGCCGACGTGGTCTTCGACGGCGGCGAGGTACAGGTCTCCGCCGCCCTCTACACGCCGGGTGAGACGACGCCCATCACGTCGTCGACGGCGGACGTCACGGTGGACGGCGACATCACCTTGCAGCTCGACGGCGGGGTCCTGAGCGCCGACTGAGAAAGTGTGATGAGGCGGGGTCTGACCCCATCGCTTCACATTTTTCTTCGAAAAGTGTGATGACGTGGGGTCTGACCCCGGCTCATCACACTTTTTTCATTCAGGGAGCGGGCGCGGGAGCGGGAGCGGGCGCGGGCGCGGGCGCGGGTGCGGGTGCGGGTGCGGGTGCGGGTGCGGGTGCGGGTGCGGGTGCGGGAGCGGGCG
>SBGO01000379.1 GCA_006226565.1 Deltaproteobacteria bacterium
CGCGCCATCCTCGCCGACGCGCACCGCCGCTCGGGGGACGGCGCCGCGCTGGCGCCGGTGCTCGAGGCCCAGCTGATGGCCCGCGATCCCGGCGTGCCCCTGGCCCCGACCCACGCCGAGCTCGCGCGGCTCTACCGCGGGCCCCTCGACTCGCCCCAGGAGGCCTGGGCCCACGCCTGCGCGGCCTACGCCCACGAGCCGCTGGGCGACGCCGGCGACGTGTACCGGGCCGAGGTCCTCGAGCTCGCCGACGTGATCGCGGCCGAGGAGGAGCTCTCGCAGCAGCTCCTCGCGGTGGCCTCGGAGATCCAGGACCCCATCGCGCGCCTCTCGCGCCGACTCGAGGACATCGCGGACCTCGGCGAGCGCCGCGACGGCGACGCGCTGCTGCTGCCGCACTGGCGCGGCGTGCTCCAGGACGCGCCGACCCACGCCGAGGCGCTCACCGAGATCGAGGCCTGGGCCCGCGACCACGAAGACGACGAGCTGCTGATCGACGCCCTGACCGGGCGCATCGCCTCCGCCGCCGAGCCCGACCGCGCGCCGCTCCAGCTCGAGCTCGGCCGGATCATGACCAAGGTGGGCCGCCCCCCCGAGGACGTCGCCGAGGTCTACCGCGCCGTGCTCGCGACCGATCCGCTGGATCGCGAGGCCTTCCTGGCGCTGGTCCGCGTCGAGACGCGCCGCCGCGCCTGGTCGTCGCTGGCCGACCTCTACGAGCGCCGGCTGGCGCTGCAGGCCGACACCGACGAGGTCGCCGGGCTCCAGAAGCGCCTCGCGCGGCTCCGCGCGCAGCGCCTCGACGACGCCGCCGGGGCCGTGGCGCTCTATCAGAGCGTGCTCGCCGGGTCGCCCGACGGGGACGCCGAGGCGCTCGCCGGGCTCGAGGAGCTCTGGGGCGAGGGCCGCGAGCGCGCAGCGATCTTCCACCTGCTCGAGCCGCGCTACGAGGCGACGCAGGACTGGGACAAGCTGATCGCGCTGTACACGAGCACCCTCGAGTCCGAGCACGACACCGAGCTCCAGGACGAGTGCCTCCGCAAGATGGCGCAGCTCGAGGCGGTCCTCGACCGGCCCGACGCCGCCTACGCGACCATGCGCGCGCTGGTCGAGCGCAAGGGCGCCAGCGGGGCCGAGCTCGATCAGCTCGAGGCCCTCGCCGCCCGCGCCGGCGCCTGGGACGACCTGACGAGCTTCTACGAGGGCCGGGTCGCCAGCGGTCACGCCGACGCGACCATGATGGCGCGGCTCGCCCAGCTCCAGGAGACGCGCACCGGCGACCTCGAGCGGGCGATTCACTTCTACCACTTCGCCCTCGAGCGGGACCCGGCCGACCGCGCCGTCCGCGACCGACTCGCCGCGCTCCTCGAGCGCACGGGGCGCTGGGACGAGCTCGTCGCGCACTACGTGGTCAGCGCCGACGCCAGCGAGGACGACGACGACCGTGTCGCGCAGTGGTTCGCCGCGGTGCGGCTCCTCGACGACGCGCTCGACCGGCCGGCCGAGGCCGTGGAGCTGCTCGAGCAGGTCGTCGACCTGCGCCCCGCCGAGCCCGACGCCCACGAGATGATCATCGCGCTGCTCGAGCGGATCGGCGAGCGCGACGCGCTGCACGACCATCTGCGGCGCTGGATCGAGATGGTCGCGACCGACGAGCAGGCGGTGGAGCTCCAGGTCCGGCTCGGCCGCTCGCTGGTCGCCTCGCCGGAGACCGCGCGCGAGGGCCTCACCGAGCTCAGCGACGTCTTCGGCGCGCTCCCCGGGCACCCCGGCGTGCTCGTGGCGCTCGAGGAGATGCTCGACCGCGCCGAGGAGCTCGAGGCGCAGGGCGAGGAGGTCCCCGAAGAGACGCGCGTGGCGACCGCCGAGGCCGCCACGATGCTCGCCGAGGTGGTGGGCGCCGACGCCGACCCGCAGGTCCTGACCCGCATCGTGACGGCGCAGCTCCGCGCCATGGCCCCGGGCGAGGAGCGGCAGGCGACCCTGGCGCGCCTCGGCGCGCTCCTCGCCGAGTCCGGCGACTGGGCGCAGGCGTTCGACCGCTACGCGGAGGCGCTCGACCAGGATCTCGGCAACGCCGAGCTCGAGGGCGAGCTCGAGGCGCTCGCCGAGGCCCACGGCCAGTGGGCGGAGCTGGGCGCGCTGTACGAGCGGTGCGCGGACGCGGCGATTCGCTCGGAGGCGATCACCGACCGCTACCTGCTCAAGGTCGCCCGCATCCTCCTCGACCACCTCGACCGCACCGACGACGCCGTCGAGTGGTTCGAGCGGCTGCTGGCCGTCCTGCCGACGAGCCGCGACGCGCTCGAGCCGTTGGCCACCTACTACCGCGAGCGCGGCAACGCGATCGAGGAGGCGCGCGTCCTGTCGCTGTGGGTCGACGCCGCGGAGGACGACGACGAGCTCGCGACGCTGCTCCGACGCCTGGCCGTCCTGCGGATGGACCAGCTCGGCGACGCGGCCGGGGCGATCGACGCGCTCGAGCGGACGCTGCCCGAGTCGGCCGTCGACGTCGACGTGGTGACCCGCCTCGAGCGGCTCTACGTCAAGACCGGCGCCTTCGACCGGCTCGCGGTGCTCTACGAGAACGCCCTCGAGGTGTGCTCCGACCCCGCCCGCGAGGTGGAGCTGCTCGCCAAGCTGGCGCAGGTCTGCGAGACGCGCCTCCACGACCAGAAGGGGGCGCGGGACGCCTGCCGCCGCATCCTCGACGTGGACCCCGAGCACGGCTTCGCCCTGACGACGCTGGAGCGCGTCGAGCGCGCGCTCGGCGACTGGGACGCCGTGGACGAGGTGCTGGGCCGACGCGTGGCGGCGACGACGGCCATGGAGCCGCGCGCGAAGCTGCTCGTCGACCGCGCCGAGGTCGCGATCCAGCACCGGAGCGACCCCGAGGGGGCGCTCGCCTTCATGAACGAGGCCGACGACCTCACCGGCCCGGGCGCGGGCCCCGATCACCTCGTCGCCGGCTACGAGCTGCTGCTCCGCAGCGACGACGTCCGGACCGAGGCCTCGCGCCGGCTCCAGCGGCGCTACAAGGCGCGCAAGGCGTGGCCGCGCCTCATCAACGCCCTCATGATCGAGCAGCGGAGCGCCGCCGAGGTCGACGAGCGCGTGGCGCTCCTCGACCGCGCGATCGACGTGGCCGAGCGCCGCATCGGTGATCCGCGCCTCGCCTCGCGGCTGGTGGTCAGCGCGATCAAGACCGATCCGGCCCTGCCACGGGTGCGCACGCTCGCCGTCGAGCTCGCCGAGCGCACCGGCGAGTGGGGACCGCTGGTCGAGGCCGCCGCCGCGGCCCTCGAGGAGACGCGCGACCCGGCGCTCGTGGTCGATCTGGGGCTGTGGCTCGGCCCGATCCAGTGGCAGCGGGCCGAGGACGCCCAGGGCGCGGTCCGGACCTACGAGGCGGTGCTCGGCGCCGACCGGGGCTGCACCCAGGCGGTCGAAGAGCTGACGCGCCTCTACGACGCCGTCGGAGACTGGCGCGGACAGAAGGACCTGCTCCAGAACCGTCTCAACACGGTCACCGGCGCCGAGCTCGAGGAGACCCGGCTCCAGCTCGCCTCGGTCATCGCCGAGCACGAGTCGTCGGCGACCGCGATGCCGCTGCTCCGCACCGTGCTCAAGGAGCACCCCGACAGCGCCCGCGCGGTCGAGCTCCTGCACGGGCTCCTGCCGAAGCCGGCGGCCGGCGGGGCCGCGGCCGAGGTGCTCGAGCCCTACTACCGCAAGTCGGCGGCCTGGAAGCGGCTGGTGGACCTCTACGAGACGCGGGCCACCGTGCGCGAGCGCCCCGAGGAGCGGGCCGCGCTCTTCCGGAACGCGGCGTCGATCTACGAGGAGTACCTCGGCGACCGCATCGCGGCGTTCAAGACCTGGGCCCGGTCGGTGCGCGAGGCGCCCGACGAGCGCGCCGGGATCCGGCAGATGGAGCGCCTCGGCGCGGCCATCGGCGCCTGGGACCAGCTGGTGCGCGTCCTCGGCGAGGTGCGCTCGCGGATGAGCGAGCGCGCGGCCCAGCGGGACGCCCTCCTCCACATGGCGCAGATCCACGAGATCCATCTCCACCTGCCGGAGAAGGCGATCGTGAACCTGCTGTCGGTGCTCGAGCTCGAGCCGCGCCACCGCGGCGCCATGGTCGGGCTGCACCGCCTCTACGCCAAGCGTGGCGATCTCGAAGCGCTGGCGGACATGACGCAGACCCTCGCCGCCCTCGAGGTGTCGGTCGAGTCGAAGCGGCACCTCTGGAACGAGCTCTACGCGGCGGCGCAGACGGCCGGCGACGAGGACGCGATGCTGAACGCGTGCCTCGCCATGCTCGACCTCGACCCCGGCGACCGCGAGGCCGCCGAGCGGATCCTGCCGCTCTACGAGGCCGAGGGGCTCTATCCCGAGATGATGGAGGTCCTCTCGCGGCTGGCGGCGAACACGCAGAGCGCGGCCGAGGAGGCGCGCCTGAAGCTGACGCTGGCGCGGCTCCGCGAGGAGCATCTCGACGACCCCGACGGCGCGATCGAGGCCTACGAAGAGGCCTGGGAGCTCGGTGGGGAGCGGGTCGCCGCGGAGCGGCTGGCGGACTTCTACCTCGCGGAGCGGCGCTGGCCGAGCCTCGCGAGCCTGCTGCGGACGCGCATCGACCGCGCCGAGAGCTCCGAGGAGCAGGTGACGCTGCAGCTGCAGCTCGCCAAGCTCCTGGCCGGCGAGCTGAACAACGCCGACGAGGCCATCCAGACCTACGTGGAGGTGCTCGACGAGGCGCCCGAGGAGCTCGCGGCGTACGACGCGCTGGTGACCCTCTACGCGAAGCAGCGGCGCTACGCCGAGCTCGCGCGGGTGCTCGAGCGCAAGGCGGACGTGCTCGGCGACGATCCCGACGCCCTGACGACGCGGGTCCAGGCGGCGGCGGTCCTGCTCGACCAGCTCTCCGACGCGCCGCGGGCCCGGAGCGCGCTGCGACGCGTCCTGAACGCGGCGCCCGAGCACGCGGAGGCGCTCCTGCTCATGGCGCGGCTCCACGTGCGCGGCGGCGAGCCGGCCAAGGCGGCGGCGCTCCTCGAGACGCTGGTCGCGAAGGTCGACGGGATGCGGCGCTTCCGGATCCTGCTCGAGCTGGCCCGGATCCACGGCGACAAGCTCGACGACCCGGCGCGCGCCCTGCCCTTCGCCCGCGAGGCCCGCGACATCGCGCCCGACAACAAGGCGCTCCACCAGCTGCTGCGGTCGCTCCTCGAGAAGACCGGGGACACCGCGGAGCTGCTGCCGCTGCTGGAGTCGGACTACGCCGCCGCCAAGAGCGACGCCGAGCGAGGCCAGCGCGCGCTCGCGCTGGCGCGCCTCCACCACGCCCACACCGGCGACGAGGAGGCGTTCACCCGCTGGCTCGAGCGGGCCGAGGCGGCGACCGGCGGCGACGACGGCGAGATCGCCGAGCTGGCCGTGGCGCACTACACCGAGCGCGAGGACTGGGACGCGCTCGCGCCGCGGCTCGAGCGCCTGGTCGAGCACATGATCGCGCGGCACGAGGTCGCCGGGCTGGCGGAGCGCGCCTACGAGCTCGGCGTCCTGTTCGAGCGCATCGGGCGCGACGACCGGGCGGCGGCGGCCTATCGCCACGCGCTCGAGGCCGACGGCACCTACGTGCCCAACCTGTTGGCCTTCGGGCGCCTGCTCCTGCGCCTCGGCGCGTGGGGCGAGGCCCTCAAGGTCCACCAGAACCTGCTCATGCAGAGCGCCCGGCTCGAGGACGACGCGGCCCGCGACGACGTGCTCTACAACCTCGCCCTCGCGAGCGCCGAGCTCGGCCAGCTGGCGCGGGCCAAGCAGTACCTCCTCAAGCTGGAGAGGCAGGCCCCCGGGCACGCCGGGGCGGCGATGCTGCGCGCGCGGCTGGCCTGACGGGCGTCAGGCCGGATAGCCGACGAGCGAGACGAGCTTGGCGAGCTGATCCTCGGAGCCGAGCGCGACCAGCGCCCCGCCTGGCGGGAGCTTGGTCGACGCCGGCGGGTTGTAGCGGAAGGGGCCGCGCGCGCCGCGCCGCACGCCCAGGATGACGCAGCCCGAGGCGCGCTGCAGATCGGCCTGGCCGAGGCGGCGGCCCGCGGCCGGGGCGCCGCGGACGATGGGGATGACGCGGAGCTGCTCGGGCAGATCGGTCGAGGCGATGACGGCGGTCGCGAAGTGCGCGAGCTCGGGGTTGCTCATCACGCGCGCGAGGGTCGTGCCGCCGAGGTCCGCCGGCTCGACGGTCGTCACGCGCACGGCGCGGAACTTCGCGGCGTCGGCCGGGAGGGCGACGCGGGCCACCAGCGGGATGTCGGGGTGGGCGTGGCGGGCCATGACGCAGACGAAGAGGTTGTCGCGGGTGGCCTGGAGCGTCGAGACGAGGGCGCGCGCCCGCTGGAGGTGCGCGCGCGCGAGCGTGCCCGGGTCGAAGGCGTCGGCGTCGAGCACGGTCAGCTCGGCGTCGTCCGGGCAGGTCGCGGCGGCCAGGGCGAGGCGGTCGGGGTCGTGATCGACGGCGATGACGCGGGTGCCGAGCCGCCGCAGCTCGACGATGACCTGGCGGCCGACGGCCCCGCAGCCGATGACGATGACGTGCTCCTGGGGGACGGGGCGGCTCATCGCGGCCTCCCAGGGCGGGACGCGAGGCGGCCGAGCCACGTCTTCGGCGCGGCGCGCAGGAGCCGGCGTGCGCGCGCGAGGGCCCGACGGTCACCGAGGACGAGCAGCGTCGCCCCGTGCTCGATTCGGAGCGTCGCGGGTGGGTTGTAGGTGAAGCTCCCGGTGCGACCGAGGCGGTGGCCGATGACGAGCGCGCCGGTGCGGCTCACGAGGTGGGCGTCGGCGAGGGTGGCGCCGGCGAGCGGCGCGTGGGGCTCGACCGGGAGCTCGTCGACGAGGAGGTCGCGCGTGTCCGGGGTGAGCAGGGCGTCGGTGAAGGCGAGGAGATCGGGGCGCACGGCCTCGTTGGCGAGGCGCGCGCCCGAGAGGGTCGCGGGGTCGACGGTCGCGGAGGCGACGTTGTCGAAGAGCGGCGCGTTGGTCTTGTGGTTGAGTCGAACGACGACCCGCAGGTTCGGGTTGAGCTGCCGCGCGGTGACGCAGAGCAGGAGGTTGTCGCGATCGTCGGGGAAGGCGGCGACGAGGCCGCGGGCCTCGCCGATGGCGGCGGCGAGGAGCGTGTCCTCCTCGAAGCAGTCGCCGACGATGAAGAGGACGTCGGAGCCGGCGGACTGCATGAGGGTCTCGACGCGCTCGGGCCGGACGTCGAGGCCGACCACCGGCACGCGAGCGTGGTGCAACGCCGAGAACGTGCGCCGCCCTGTCAGGCCGAGGCCGCAGACGAGGACGTGCTCGCGCTGGGCGGCGACGCGGTTGAGGAGGCGCCGCTGCCAGAAGCGGTAGACGAGGTCCCCCTCGACGATGACGGCCGCGATCGAGGTGAGGAAGTAGGCGATGGACGCGCCGCCGAAGAGGATGGTCCCCATCGTGAAGACCTTCAGCGCGTCCGTGTCGACCGGGATGACCTCGGTGAAGCCGACGGTCGAGATGGTGACGACCGTCATGTAGAGGCACTGGAGGGCCGTGTGCTGGTGGCCCGTCAGGGTCCAGAAGCCGTAGGCGCCGATGGCGAGGACGACGAAGAAGAGGATCGAGGCGCGGACGAGGCGCACGTAGCGCTGTCGTCGCTCGGCCGCCGAGGCCACGCTGGCGAGGGACGATCCGAGGCGGAAGGAGTCGGCGAAGGACGAGCGCGAGCGGGTGGACATGGGCCCCTGAGAGACGTCGGTGTCGGGCCCAGGATACCACCGGGGCGAGGTCCGGTCCCGCCTCCCGCGGCGCGGCGCGACGGCAGCGACGGATTCGGCAGCGAAGCGATCAAATCAGCTTGACAGCGGACCGCCCCTGGCTAGACTCCGCCTTCGTCAACTGCGGCCAGGTAGCTCAGTTGGTAGAGCAGGGGACTGAAAATCCCCGTGTCGGCGGTTCAACTCCGTCCCTGGCCACCCCAAGAAACCCCGCAACTCTCACGAGTTGCGGGGTTTCTGCGTTTCGGGCTCCGACAGCCGACCGGACGAGCTGAGGCGCGTCGGCGCGCGCACGTGTGACCGGAGACACGGCCGCCATCGTCGGCGGCCATGCGTCCGATCGTGCGGCCGTGGCGCCGCCGGCGCCAACGCGTCAGTACTTCCAGAGCTCGTAGCCGTTGACCCCGTCGGTCGCGCTGAAGAAGACGGTGCCCCCGATGCTCAGGATGGCCCCGCCCCAGCTCGGGCCGTAGACGTTCATGTCCTGGATGAGGTACGTGCCCGCCGCCGTCTCGTTCGAGCGCCAGGGCTCGTTGCCGTTCACGCCGTCGTTGGCCATGAACATGAGCGAGCTCGCGTCGATGCTGACGATGTTGTTGGGGTTCGAGCTCGGCGTCCCGGCGCGCGCGTCGAGGACGCGGGTCGTTCCGGCCGAGGTCCCGTCGCTGACCCACAGCTCGTTGCCCTTCGCGTCGTCGATGGCCGCGAAATAGAGCAGGCCCTGATGGACGAGGAGCGAAGCCGGGTTGGAGCTGCCGCTCCCCGCGCGGATGTCCTTCACCAGCGTCGCGTTGCCGGCCACGCCGGTCGACGTGTACAGCTCGCGGCCATAGGTGGGCTCGAGGCCGGACCAGACGAGCTTCCCGTTGAGATCCCGGAGGTTGGTCGGCCCGCTCGCCACCGTGCCGGGGTTCAGGTCCTTGACCAGGTACGTGTTCCCCGCGGTCCCGTCCGAGTAGTAGATCTCGGTCCCGGTCGAGGTCCCGGCGTAGCCCGAGGCGACGAAGAAGAGCTTGTTCCCGCCGACCACCGTGAACGCGCTCGGCGACGAGCTGCTCGTGGTGTTTCGCAGGTTGACCAGGAGCGACGCCGTCCCGGTCGCGTTGTCGTAGACCCAGGGCTCGACGCCGTTGGTGAGGTCGGTCGCCCGGAAGTAGACCTTCGTCCCCATCGTCGCCATGTAGCGCGGATCGCCGTTGGCGCCGCCGGCGTTGATGTCCGCGACCGCGACCGCCGCCCCCGTCCCCGTGACCTTCCAGAGCTCGATGCCGTTGATGCAGTCGGTCGCCGAGAACACCACCGTCGTGCCGACCGCGGCGAAGTAGTTCGGCGTCGACGGGTCCTCGCCGTCGCAGATGTCGGTCACCAGGGCCGTCCCCGCCGTCGTCCCGTCCGTCCGCCACAGCTCGAGGCCGTGGACGCCGTCATCGGCACGGAAGTAGACGTAGCCGCCCGCAGCGGTGAAGCCGTACGGGCTCGAGCTCGCCCCGGTGTCGGTGTTGATGTCCTTGAGCATCGCCGTGCCGGCGAGCGTCCCGTCGCTGAGCCACAGCTCGCGGCCGTTGACGCCGTCGTCGGCCGAGAACAGGAGCTTCCCGTTCAGCTCCGCGAAGTACGCCGGGCTCGACGACGGCTGCGCGCTGAGGTCGGCGAGGAGCCGGGCGCCGCTGGTGTCGACCAGCCACGGCTCGCGCCCGTCGTTCTGGGTCGTGATGGCCACGATGATGCCGGTGCCGAACGCGGTGAGCGTCCCGGGAGCGCTGCCCTGCGAGCCCGGGTTGAGGTCGTAGCGGACGGTCCCCGCGACGGTGCCGTCGGTCTCCCAGAGCTCCTGGTCGCCGCTCGTGATCGCGGTGAAGTACGCCTTGCCGTTCGAGGCGACCGCCGCGCTCGGGTTCGCGGCCAGAAGCCCGGGGTTCGCGTCCACGAGCCGGAAGGTGCCGGCCGAGGTCCCGTCGCTGACCCACATCTCGAGGTCCTCGCTCAAGTTGGAGCTCGTGCTCGCCCGGAAGACGACCCGCGCCGCGTCGAGCGTGCGGATGTTCACGGGGGCGTTGGTCGTGTTGGCGAGGTTCGTGCCCCCGAAGCCGTTCTTCACCAACACCACGCCGCCCGTGGTCGTGTACTTGTAGAGCTGGTAGCCGCTGTTCGAGCCCGACGCGTTCGAGCGCGCCCGGAAGAAGAGCGTCGAGCCGGCCACCGCGAAGTAGGCCGGGCTGCTGCTGGTCGACCCGGAGTAGATGTTGGCGACGAGCGCCGTGGTCGCGGCCGTCCCCTGGGAGCGGAAGAGCTCGACGCCGTTCACGCCGTCGTTGGCGGAGAAGTAGACGTATCCGCCCATGACGACGAGGTAGTTGGGAGAGCTGCCGAGCGCGCCGGCGCGGACGTCGATGAGCGTGGCGTTGCCGACGCTCCCGTTGCTCGCGTAGAGCTCGAGCCCGCTGGCCACGGTCGTCGCGCGGAAGACGAGCTTCGTCCCGAGCACCGTCAGCTGCTGGGGCGTGCTGGAGTCCTCGCCGGCGTCGATGTCGGCGACCTGCACGGTCCCGGCGGCCGTGCCGTCGCTCCGCCACAGCTCCACCCCGGTGTCGCCGTCGTCGGCCGTGAAGTAGATCAGGCCGTTGAACAGGGTCAGGTAGGCCGGCGCCGAGCCGAAGGCGCCGGGGTTGATGTCGGCGACCATCCAAGTGCCGGCGTCGGTGCCGTCGCTCCGCCACAGCTCCGCGCCGTTCTCGCCGTCGTCGGCCTGGAAGTACGCGACCCCGTTGTACGCCACGAAGTTCGCCGGGTTGGAGCTGTCGGCGGCGTTGATGTCCTTGACGAGGCGCGTCCCCGCGGTGGTCCCGTCGGTGACCCAGAGCTCGTAGCCCACGATGCCGTCGGAGGCGCGGAAGAAGACCTGCGAGCCGACGACGCCGAACTGGCTGGGGCTCGACGAGCCGCTCCCGGTGGTGTTGATGTCGGCGACGAGCTGCGGCGCGCGGTGCTCGTAGACGCGCGACTGGGCCGCGCAGGGCGACGGGTTGCCGGCGGCGTCGACGGCCCGCACCGAGACGATCATGGTGTCGTAGAGGAGCGCCGGCACCGCGACGCCGGCCGTCCCGGTGAAGTTGGCGACCGTCCCGGAGGCCGCGACCGCGCCCGAGCAGTCGGCGGTGCGGAAGGCCTGGATGGCGACGGCGTCCGCCGGAGCGGTGCCCTTGGCCTTGGGGTTGGCGTTGGCCGAGGGCGAGACCGGGCTGAGGCTGGTGAGGGTGGGAGCCGCGGGCGGCGTGGTGTCGCGGATCCAGGTGGCGTTCACCGAGGACGACGGGATGCCGGTGAGGGCGCCCTCCTGACGCACGGAGTAGACCCACGTGCCGTCGGTGGTCTCGGTGAAGGTGAAGGAGAAGGCGCCGCCCGAGCAGGTCGCGCTCGCGCTCGCCGCCCCCGAGACGACGACGAGGTTGGCGCCGTTGCAGCTGCCGGCGACGGTGACCGCGGACCCGTTCGAGGTGTAGGGGTTGGGCGACGGCGACGAGAGCACCGGGGTCGGCGGGATGGTGGTGTTGCGCGTCCACTGGAAGGCCGTCGTGGGCGAGACGTTCCCGGCCCGGTCGGTCTGCGACAGGGTGTAGTCGTAGGTGCCGTCGGCGGACGCGCTGAGGTCGAAGCGGAAGGTCCCGCCGGTGCAGGTGTCCGTGCCGGACTGGTGCCCGCTCAGCGTGACGGTCGCGGCGCTCTCGCAGGTCCCCTGCAGGGCGAAGGTGGTGTCGCCGGAGACGTAGGGGTTGTCGCCCGGGCTCGTGATGACGACCGCCCCGGGGGCGCTGTTGTCGCGCACCCAGGTCACCGACGTCGCGCTCGAGTCGGTGCCCGCGAGGTTGGTCTGGTGGACGGAGTAGACGTAGGTCCCGTCGCTCGCCGTCGTCACGAGGAAGGAGAAGCTCGCGCCCGTGCAGGTCTGGGTGTCGCTGGCGGCGCCGCCGAGGGTGACGGTGTAGCCCTCGACGCAGGTCCCGGCGATGGTGAGCTGGGTCCCCGGCGCGTAGTACGGCGAGGTCGGGCTGGTGACGACCGGGGTCGGCGGGATGGTGTTGTCGCGGACCCACTGGAAGAGCACGGAGAGCGAGGCGTTTCCTGCGCGATCGGTCTGGACCAGGTTGAAGTTGTAGGTCGTGTTGGTGAGCTTCGTGACCGTGAAGGCGAAGCTCCCGTTGACGCAGGTCGCGCTGTCGGTGGCCGAGCCGGTCATGGTGACGGTCGCGTTGGTCTCGCAGTCGCCGCCGATCTCGATGGTGTCGTCGCCCGAGAAGTAGGGGTTGGTCGGCGGCGAGGTGACGACGATCTCGTCCGGAGGCGTGGCGTCGCGGCGCCAGGTGAAGGTGGCGTTGGCCGACTGGAGCCCGGTGAGCGGGTTCTCCTGGAAGAGCTGGTAGACGTAGGTGCCGTCGCTGGCCGCACTGACGGTGAAGGAGAAGGCGCCGCCCGCGCAGGTGGCGTGCTGGTTGGCCGCGCCCTGGACGTAGACCTCGAAGGTGTCCGTGCAGGTCCCGCTCAGGACCAGGCTCGAGGAGGCGCTGTCGTACGGCGTCGCCGCCGGCGAGGTCACGACCGGCGCGTCGGGGATGGTCGTGTCGCGCACCCACTGGAAGGGGATGGCCCCGGACTCGTTGCCGGCGGCGTCGGTCTGGAAGATCGTGTAGTCGTAGGTGCCGTCGACGTCGCGGTGGAGGTCGAAGCCGTAGGCCGCCGCGGCGCAGACGACGTCGGCCGTATCGTCCCCGTCGAGGTACACGGTGGCGCCGGTCTCGCAGGCGCCGGCGAGCGCGACGTCGCTCGTCGCCGAGGTGTAGGGGTTGTCGGCCGGCGAGGTGAGCGTGGGGTCCGCTGGCGCCGTCGTGTCCCGGACCCACGCGAAGGCCGTCGGCTGCGACGCGTTCGTCGCCTGGTCGGTCTGGACGATCTGCACGTCGTGGGTGCCGTCCCCGGCGACCGAGAGCGTCAGCGAGAAGGCGCCCGCGACGCACAGCGCGCTGTCGCTGCCGGCGCCGCTCATCGAGACGGTGGCGTCCGTCTCGCAGGTGCCGGAGAGGGCCAGCGCGACGTCGTTCGAGAGGTAGGGGCTGGTCGCGGGCGAGGTCACGACGGGCGGGTCGGGGGCGATGAAGTCGGTCTGGATGCGCGTCACGCGCACGACGTAGGTGCGGGTGACCGTCGAGGTGACGGCGACGGTGATGGGGTTCACGCCGGTCACCAGCGGGATGACCTGGGACGGCGAGCCGGAGGCGACGGGCTGGCCGGCCACGGTGATGGTGTAGCCGGCGGCGGCCGCGGGCGTGAGCTGGATGGAGGCGGTGTCCGAGGACACCTCGACGTCGTAGGTGAAGTGGTCGGCGGCGAAGTCCGGGACCAGGGTGGCCGCGGAGACCACGAGGTCCGTGAGGGTCGGGAAGGCCCCGGACACGCCGCTCGGGCCGGCGTGGTAGCCGAAGCCGAGCGCCGAGCCGTTGGGATCGGGGCTCGTGTACACCGCGGTCACCGGGGCGCTCGGGTCGTCGAAGACGAGCTCCTCGGCGCCGCAGCTCCCGAGGTCCACGTCCCAGCGCAGGTACGGGTAGACGACGCCCGCCGCGATGACGCCGTCGACCACGGCGTCGCCGGCGTCGGCCGCGTCGTCGGCGGTGGCGCGCGTCCGCAGCTGGCAGGCCGAGATGCCGTCCTGCACGCCGAAGGCGAGGTTCCAGTAGGCCTTGGCGGCGCTGACGCCCCCGGTCTGGAGGCTCTCCTCGCCGCGGTAGACGGCGACCTGGTAGAGGTAGCTGTCGGCGTCCACGCCCGGTGACGCGATGACCGCGCCGCACGCCGCGACCGCGCCGGCGGTGCACTGGTTGCCGGGGTCGCCGGCCGGCGCGACCAGGAGGTCGGGGCCGAAGGTCGCGGCGTCGGTGGTGACGTCGCAGTCGATGGCGACGGCGTCCATGTAGAGGTCGGTCGCGGTCGCGGCGCCGGGGCCGGCGGTGCAGGCGAGCGCGAGCACGAAGGTCCGGGCGCGGGCGCCGTCGGCGTCGAAGAGGAGGCGCAGGTCCTCGCTGCCGTCGGTCGCGCAGCCGTCGCCGTCGACGTCGCGGCAGCAGTCGAACTTGGCGGAGCAGAAGACATCGTCGAAGCTGACGGCGACGTCGAAGAAGCCCTGGACCGCGGGGCGCGCGACGGTCACGTCGAAGCGGACGGCGTTGTCGGCGTTGGCCTCGCAGCGGACGGTGCGCTCGAGTGGCCCGGTGGCCGTGGGGTTCTGGAACGGGAGCGACGTCGCGCCGACGGCTCCGTCGCCGGTGTCCTGGCCGCTGGCGAAGGCGCCCGCGTCGGCCGCGGCGACCGGCGCCGGGTAGACGCCGACGATCCAGACGCGAACGGTGTTGTCGGCCGCTCCGACGGAGGCGTCGCAGGTGCCGACCAGGCTCGCCGAGCCGGCCCCGTCGCCGTAGGCGGTCGACGTCACGCGCCGCTGCCACACGACCTCGGCCGCGCCGTTGTCGACCTCGATGTCCCACACCACATCGCCGGCGGCCGGCAGGCCGAGGGCGGCGATGGCGACCTCGAGGGGCGGGCCGGACGGACCGGGGGCCTTCGCCGCGTCGGCGCACCCCATGAGTCCAACGGCCGCGAGAGCGCCCAACGTGCTGGACCTCATGCGCAACCTCACGCGATTAAACGATCTTTGACTGTGACGGGATCCGCCGTGGCGCGGCGCGGGCACGGCTGTGCCTTGTGCGGTTGCAGCGTGACACCCGCAGAGCGGCGTCCGCAAATGGATTTGAGCCAAATCGCCCCCGCACGCGGCGGCCGCCGGTGCGACGCTGCGTCGCAGGTCGACGCCGCGGCGGATTTTCCGCTAACACGTCCGGGACCTGATCGGTCATGGAGGGCGCAGGCGTTCTGCGACGCGAGAGGTTGAGTGACGAGCGACATCGCAGGGGAATCTTCGATCGTCTGGGTGGAACGCGCCCAGCGAGGAGAAGCCGAGGCCTTCCAGGTCCTGGCGCGGGCCTTCCTGCGGCCCGCCTACGCCGTCGCGCTCTCGGTTGTCGGCCGCCCGGAAGACGCAGAAGATATCGCGCAGGACGCCATCGTCACCGCCCTGGGCCGCATCGCCACCCTGAGACAGAACGAGCGCTTCAGCGCCTGGCTGATGACCATCGTACGAAACCGATCCAAGAACCTGCTCGATCAGCGCCGCCGTCGCGAGGGCCGCGGCGTGGCCGAGGACGACGCGCCGCCGGTGGCGCCGCCGCGGACGGAGAACATCGGGCTCCGGGAGCGGCTCCTCGCGGCCCTGGAGACCCTCCCTCCCGCTCAGCGCGAGGTGGTCCTGCTCCACGACCTCGAGGGCTGGACCCACGCGGAGATTGCGAACAGCCTCGGGACCTCCGAGGGCATGTCGCGACAGCACCTCTTCCACGCGCGCCGCGCCCTGCGACGCCGCATCCAGGAGTGAGCTCGGCATGACCGACCCCATCGACATCGCGCCGGTCGACCTCACGCCCCTCGACCCGTCCCGGGACGAGCCGCGCTGGGAGCGCATGATCGCCTCGGTGGTCCAGCGCGCCCTCACGGAGGCGCGTCGCCTGACCGTGGCCCGCCAGCTCGCCGCCTGGGCGCGCCCGGTGCTCGCGATCGCGGCCACGCTGGCGATCGCCGCCTGGACCGGGGCGGCGCTGACCCCGACCGGGGCGACGGCCACGGCGCCGACCTCGGTCATGACCCAGTGGGCCTACGAGGGCCAGGCCCCGGAGGCCGCGACGATCTTCGAGACCCTCGGAGGCGACCATGGCGAGTGACGCCCCGTCGGTCGGCCGCGTCCGCCTGATGACGCTGCTGACCATCCTGGGCATCTTTGGCGCGGGCGCCGCGGCGGGCTTCGGGCTCGCGCGCTGGCTCGCCCCGGCCGAGCGGCGGCCACCGCCGATGTGGCTCCCGCTCGACGACCTCGGCCTGAGCGCCGACAAGCTCGAGGCCGCGCGCGCGATCAGCGAGCGCTACGACGCCCAGATCCGCACGGTCATCGAGGACACGTTCCCGAAGGTGCGCGCGCTGCGCGAGGCCGCGAAGGCGGAGATCAAGGGCCTCCTCACCCCCGAGCAGGGCGAGCGCCTCGAGCGGCTCGACGAGCTGCAGCCGCCGCCGGGCGGCAAGCACGAGCGACGCCACGGCCCGGGCGAGCGCGGCGGC
>SBGO01000751.1 GCA_006226565.1 Deltaproteobacteria bacterium
TGCCGTGGGCCGACGGGGCGCCGTCGCCGGGGCCGGCGCCGCGGTGCTCGCGGGCGAAGCGGGCGATGGCCTCGGGGCTCGGCGTCTCGCGCTGCGCGGCGCCGTCCTTCAGCCCGTCGATGTAGGCCGTCACGTTCGAGCCGGTGGCGACCTCGGTGGGATCGAGGCGGCCGTTGATGAGATCGACGATGTCGCGCCCCTGGACGGCGACCTCGCGGACGACCGCGCCGTAGACGTAGGCGTCGGCGGCGACGATCTCGCCCGACAGCGGATCGATGGCGGCGGGGCCGTAGCCGAGGAGCCCGACCCGGATCGGCGAGGACACCCAGTAGAGGTGGCTGTACCGCAGGTCGCCGTTGACCTGACCGCGGCTCGTCACGGCGCCCGTCTCGGGATCGACGGCCCGGGTGTTGTCGCGGAGCTCGAAGATGCGCCCCGGGTCCGCCCCGGTCAGCTCGGAGACGGTCTCGCGGAACGCCTCGTCCCACTGGTCGACGGCCTTCTGGGCGGCCTCGCGCATGTTCGCGGGGAAGTCGGGCGAGAGGTAGTAGACGATCTTGCGGGTGCCGCGCTCGGCGAACGGCAGGAGGTTTCCGCTCTCGTCGCGGGTGCGCTCCCAGATGTTCCAGCGGTTGATCTGGTAGATGCGGGCGGACTCGATCTCGCCGTAGTCGGGGTCGTAGGCGTAGCGCTCGGTCCGGAAGTAGCCGAAGGCGTCGAACCACGGGACGTGGACGAAGCTCGAGTCGCCGCCCGCGCTGTAGGGATCGGTGGGCCCGGCGTCGCCGCCCGAGGACGACGTCCCAGGCTTCGTGCTGGTCGTGGCGGCGCCCGTGATGCGCTCGCGGTGGCCCTCGGCGTTCCAGCGGACGCGGATGGGGTCGCCCGCCGCGTCCCGGGCGATGGCGTTGTCGGGGAAGTCCAGCGGCGCGTAGTCCCCGCTGAGGGCGGCGTCGACCTTGAGGAAGCTGTTCCGGACGGTCACGACGCCCGGCTGGCAGTCCGAGGTCAGGTAGTACCAGCAGGCCGGCTCGGGATAGACGGTCCCGTCCCAGTCCTCGACCCAGATCTCCTCGGGCTGGACGAAGACGCGGGTCACGACGTCGATGTACTCGCCGTGGTCGAGATCCCTGTGGGCGGCCGGGTCCTGCTCGTCGACCCAGCTGCCGTCGGGCTGGCGCTGCCCGATGAGGAGGCGGTCCGGATCGCGCACGTCCTCGCTGGCGTAGGCGACCGGCTGCAGATCGAGCATGTCGACGGTGAAGTAGAAGTTCGTGACGAGGTTCTTCGACCAGTCGACCCGGATGTAGTCGCGCTCGTACCACTGCCGGTCGGTCGTGTTCTCGCCGAGCACGTTCGTCTGCTCGCCGGTCGCGGCGTTGTACTCGCGCTGGACGTCGACGTGGCCGCGGATGGCGAAGGCCGCGACGGGGGCCCGCTGATCGGTGCCGGCGACGAACGGGTGGACGCGGTAGGCGACGAGGAGGTCCTTCTGGATCTCCCAGCGCATCCGCACCATCTCGTCCTGCTCGCCGATGAAGGTGTAGCCGACGTCGTAGGGCGCGTCGACGACGGTCCGGCGCATGAACCACTCGCCGGTGAACAGCGCCTTGCTCAGGAGCCCGGCCTGGGTCCGATCGATGAGACCGACCTCCTGCGCGCAGGAGGAGAGCAGCGGCGCGGCCGAGCCCGCGACGAGGGCCACGAGGAGGGACGCGACGAGACGAGGTCGCACGAGCGCCATGGAGCACCCCTGGGGGATCTGGATGTGACGGGTCCCCGGAGGGTAGCAGCAACCGTCGTCCGCGTCTCGACCCGCCGGGCCCGCCGCCGTTCAGCGCGGCGTCAGCGCGCCCACCATGCCCGGCTCGGCGCGCGGGGTGTCCACGTTCCTGGCCGTGAGCGCCACGCGCAGGTCCGCGTCGCCGACGTCCACGCCCGCGATGGCGAGCTCGAGACCGCCCCCGGCGACGTCGAGGCGCACCCGCCGCGCGACCGACACGCCGAGGCGGACCGGGTCGGCGAAGAGGGTCTTGGTCCAGGCGAAGGCCTCGGAGATCGCGTCTCCCTTGACGATCTCGAAGACCCCGTCGCGGACGGCCACCCGGACCTCGTCGTCACCGAGCGACACGAGCGGGGTCCCGCCGAGACGCACGTAGGTGCACTCGCCGGTGACGCACCACAGGTGGACCTTCAGCGGGCGCGGCGTGCGGCCCCAGCCGAGGCGCGCCTCGAAGGGCCCGTCCGGGCTGGGCTCGCCGTCGCGGGTGTAGCGGCTCGGGATCTCGCCGCGCGCGATCGCGGCGTTGGCGAGCTCGGCCGCCGTCTCTCCGGCGAGGCGGAGCTCGACGACGCCGGCGCTCGGCGTCCGGTGGTCGGGGGCGAGGCCTTCGGAGACCGGCAGGGTCGTCACCAGCTCGAGCTGCAGCGTCGGCGTGCGGCCCCCGGTGGTCGTGAAGCGGACCGCCGCGAGGGGCAGCTCCGGCAGGGCCACCTCGAGGAGCGGGGACTCGTCGAGGCCGTCGAGGAGGTTGTCCCGGACGAGCGGGAAGCCGGTGTCGCCGAGCCAGGTGACGGCGGCGTCGGCCAGGATCCCGAGGCCGCGGTCGTCGAAGACGTCGGCGAGGACGGCGGGCAGCGCGCGGCGGAGCCAGGTCACGACGCGCTGACGCCCCTCGGGGTCGAGGCGCGGCGCGATCCGACGCAGGTGATCGGGCCTCAGCATGACCCGCGCGACCCGCGCGACCGGGTCCACCACGGGGCGGACGTCGGCGGCCAGGGTCAGGGCGAAGAGCGGCTCCTTTCCGTCCCGTACGCCGACCTCGACCTCGACGCCGAGGTGCCCGTCCGCGGCCGGGACGAAGTGGACGCCGTCGAGGGTGAAGACGACGCCGAGGTGGAGCCCCGCCTTCTCGAGGACGTCGACGCCGAGGCGATCGCTGGCGCGCCCCCCGAGCCGGTCCGCGACGAGCCGATCGGCGAGGGGGAGCGGGAGCGTCAGGGTGGCGTGGGGCGCGTCGGTGTGCGCGCTGCGAGCGAAGAAGGCGTCGCGCCGCCGGGCGATCTCCTCGCAGCTCGTGCCGCAGCCCACGGCGCCGACGGCGGTCCAGGCCGCGACGAGCCACGCGAGGAGGAGGCCGACGCGCGCGCCCGCGCTCCGACCGGTCGACTGGAGCCGCGTCCCTCGGCGGGATCGGCGCGGGGTGACGGTGCGCATGGGCGAGACGGTAGCACGCCGCCTCTCGGCGACCAACGCGCCCGCGACATGCGGCCCGAGCGCGCTTGCGGACATCGAAAAAAGGGATCGGCCCGAGCCCGCCGCAGGTTGTCGTCGCGCCGCCGGAGCGGCACCATATCGGTGCGTATGAACGACGCACTCCCCGAACACAACGAAGCGTGGTGCAGCCTCGCGCTCCAGGTCGCGCCCATCGGCGTCGCCGAGCTCGACGCCGAGGCCCGCTTCGAGCGCGCGAACGCCACCCTCGCGCGCTGGCTCGCGGCCTCCCCCGCCGAGCTGGTCGGCCGGCATTGGCTCTCGCAGGTCGCGGAGCCCCATCGGGAGCGGGCGAGCGCGCTGCTCGCGCAGCTCGATGCGCACCCCGGCGTCGACGCGGTCGCGCTCTTGCCCTACGCGGTTCCCCACCGCCGAGCGCGGTGGCTCGAGGTGCGCCTCGTGCTGCCGCCCGGCGCCACCGCGAGCACCGGCGGGGCCATCGCCTACTTCGTCGACGTCGACCTGGCGCACCGGCAGCGCGCCATCACGAGCGCCCACGACGCCGCGCTGGCCGAGATCCGCGACGACCGGTCCTTCTCGACGTGCATCCGGGGCTTCCTCGCGGGCCTGGAGCAGACCTGCGACGGCTCGGCCGCGGGCCTCGTGGTGCGCGGCGACGGCGAGCCGCGCGCGTGGACCGGCGCGGCGCTCCCGGAGGGCTCGCGCGAGCGGCTGCTGATCGCGGCCCAGCGCCTGCGGACGCGGGCCCCCGAGGGCGAGCGCGTCCGGGTCGTGGACCTGCAGGCCTCCGACGACGCCGGCATCGTCCAGCTCGCCCACGCCTGGGGGCGCTCGGAGGTCGTCATCGTCGACCTCCACGTGACCAACCCCAACGTGTCCGCGGCGCTCCTCGTCTTCAACGCCGAGCACGTCGAGCGCGACGACGGCGAGCGAGACCTCCTCGACTTCGCCGCCACCTGCGCCCGGAGCCTCCTCGACGCCCACCGCGCCCGTATCGAGCGCGAGGAGGGCGAGCGGCGCCTCCGCACCCTCGTCGCCAACCTGCCCGGGGTCGCCTACCGCTGCCTGAACGACCGGCGCTACACGATGGTCTTCGTCAGCGAGGGCATCCTCGACCTGACCGGCTATCGCGTGGAGGAGGTGCTCGGCGACGCGGCCGTCTCCTTCACCGACATGACCCACCCCGACGACGTCGAGGCGCTGTGGTCGCAGGTCCAGATGGCCCTCGAGGCGCGCGAGCCCTTCCGGGTGGCCTATCGGCTGTTCACCAAGAACGGCCAGATGAAGTGGGTCTGGGAGCAGGGCGAGGGCGTCTACGACGACGGCGGGCAGCTCACCGCCCTCGAGGGCTACATCATCGACATCACCGAGGAGCGGCGCGCCCGGGAGGAGCTCCGCCAGAGCCGCGAGAACCTCTCCATCGTCCTCGACAGCATCGGCGACGCCGTCATCGCCGCCGACGCGGCCGCCAACGTGGTGCTCGTCAACCCGGCCGGCGCCCAGCTGACCGGCTGGGCCCGCGACGCGGCGCGGGGACGCCACATCGGCGACGTCGCGCGCATCCTCGGAGACCAGGAAGAGCCGCTGCTGCAGGGGGCGCTCCTCGACGCGACGGAGCCCGTGACCTGCGCCCGCGCGCGCCTGGTCGACCGCGAGGGGCGGCTCCACACCGTCGCCTACACCTTCGCCCCGGTGCGCGACCGGCACGCGGACCCCGTCGGCTTCGTGCTCGTCGTGCGCGACGTCTCCGAGCAGATCGCCGTCGAGGAGCGCCTGCGCCACGCGCAGAAGATGGAGGCCGTCGGGCGGCTCGCCGGCGGCGTCGCCCACGACTTCAACAACCTCCTCACCGGCATCATGGGCTACGCCGATCTGCTGCGCATCGAGCTCAACGGCGTCGACCCCTACGGCCAGTTCGCGGAGATGATCCTCGAGACCTCGCGGCGGGCCGCCGAGCTGACGCGGCAGCTGCTCGCGTTCTCGCGCCGGCAGCAGATGGCGCCGACCCGGGTCGACCTGCACGAGACGGTTCGGGACGCCATCGCGCTCCTGCGGCGGACGATCGACCCGCGCATCGAGATCATCGCCGACCTCGGCGCGCACTGGTCGATCGTCTCGGGGGACCGCTCCCAGCTCCAGAACGCGCTGCTCAACATCGGCCTCAACGCACGCGACGTGATGCGCAAGGGGGGCACCCTCTCCTTCGCCACGCGCGCCATCGACCTGGCCGAGGCCCCGGCCGCGCGCCGGCTCGGGGTCGCCACGGGCCTCTACCTCGAGCTGACCATCCGGGACACCGGGCCCGGGATCCCGGCGGACGACCTCGAGCGCGTCTTCGAGCCGTTCTACACCTCCAAGGGCGTCGGCGAGGGCACCGGGCTCGGGCTCGCGGCGGTCTACGGCACGGTGACCGGCCACGGCGGCGCGATCCGGGCGGGCAACGCGCCCGACGGCGGCGCGGTCTTCACGCTGCTGCTGCCGCTCCTGCCCCCGGCGGCCGCGGTGACCGCCGAGGAAGCGAGCAAGGAGGCGCCGGTCCGCGGCCACGGGCGCGTCCTCGTGGCCGACGACGAGGACGTCGTGCGCAAGCTCGTCACGATGATGCTCGAGGCGCTCGGCTACACCGTCGTCGCGGCGTCCAACGGCGAGGAGGCCCTCCGCCGCTTCATGGAGGACCCCAAGGGGTGGACGCTGGTGGTGCTCGACGTCCAGATGCCGGTCATGAGCGGCGACGAGGCGCTCGAGCGGATCGCCGCCATCGACCCCGACGTGCGCGTCCTCGTCTCGTCGGGACACCGGGTCGACGCGGGCGCGGCGCCCCAGGCGCGGGGCTTCCTGCAGAAGCCCTTCGACCTCCTGCAGCTCTCCCGCAAGGTGGCCGAGGCGCGCCGCGAGGTGCCGTGAGCGGCCCGAAGGAGAGCGCCGGCGTCCTGCTGTGGCGGCGGCGTGAAGGCGCCGTCGAGGTCCTGCTGGTCCACCCGGGCGGGCCGTACTTCGCCAAGAAGGACGAGGGCGCGTGGTCCATCCCCAAGGGCGAGCTCGAGGGCGAGGGGCCGTGGGACGCCGCCGCACGCGAGGCCTGCGCCCGCCGCGAGCTGACCGAGGAGACGGGGCTCGAGGTCGCCGGGCCGCTCGTCGCGCTCGGCGAGGTGCGTCTCAAGAGCCGAAAGATCGTCCACGGTTACGCCGCCGAGGGCGGGGTCCCGCCGGGGTTCGCGCCGCGGAGCAACACATTCCGCCTCGAGTGGCCGCCGCGCTCGGGGCGCTTCGCCGACTTCCCCGAGGTCGACCGCGCGGAGATGTTCGACGTCGAGGCCGCGCGCCGCAAGCTCAACCCCGCCCAGGCGCCGTTCGTCGACCGGCTGCTCGCGCGGCTCGCGGAGTAGCGGACGTCCAGCGGTTGTCGCGTTCTGGTGCTGACGAACGCTCGCCGTCTGGGTATACCGTCGGCGCACCCCGCGCGACCGAGGAGTCAGCCATGGCGAAGCAGGCCAAGACCGCGATCAGCCCGACCCGGGCCGAGGATTACCCCGAGTGGTACCAGCAGGTGATCCGCGCGGCGGATCTGGCCGAGGTCTCGCCGGTCCGCGGCTGCATGGTCATCAAGCCGTGGGGCTACGCCATCTGGGAGCGGATGCAGTCGGTCCTCGACGAGATGTTCAAGGCGACCGGCCACCAGAACGCCTACTTCCCGCTCTTCATCCCGAAGAGCTTCCTCGAGAAGGAGGCCGAGCACGTCGAGGGCTTCGCCAAGGAGTGCGCGGTCGTCACGCACCACCGCCTCGAGGAGGGTCCGGACGGCGGGCTCGTCCCGGCCGGGCCGCTCGAGGAGCCCCTCATCGTGCGCCCGACCAGCGAGACCATCATCGGCGCGATGTTCGCGAAGTGGGTGAACTCGTACCGGGACCTGCCGCTGCTCATCAACCAGTGGGCGAACGTCGTCCGCTGGGAGCTGCGCACGCGCCTCTTCCTGCGCACCGCCGAGTTCCTGTGGCAGGAGGGGCACACCGCCCACGCGACCGCGCAGGACGCCATCGACCACACCCAGCGGATGCTCGAGGTCTACGCGACCTTCGCCGAGGGCTCGATGGCGATGCCCGTGGTCATGGGCGAGAAGACCGCCGGTGAGCGCTTCCCCGGCGCCGTCTCGACCTACTCCATCGAGGCGATGATGCAGGACGGCAAGGCGCTCCAGGCGGGCACCTCGCACTTCCTCGGGCAGAACTTCGCCCGCGCGCAGGAGATCCGCTACCAGTCACAGGAGGGCCAGCTCGAGTACGCCTGGACGACGTCCTGGGGCGTGTCCACGCGGCTCATCGGGGCGCTCATCATGACGCACTCCGACGACGACGGGCTGGTGCTGCCGCCGGCGCTCGCGCCGCAGCAGATCGTCCTCGTCCCGATCTACCGCGACGAGGAGCAGCGCGCCGAGGTCATCGCCTACTGCAACCACCTCCGGAACGAGCTCCGCGACGTCCGCTGGCGCGACGAGCGCCTGCGCGTGCACATCGACGACCGCGACATGCGCGGCGGCGACAAGGTCTGGGACCACATCAAGAAGGGCGTGCCCATCCGCCTCGAGATCGGCCCCCGCGACATCGCCAACGACTCGGTCTTCATGGGCCGCCGCGACCGCGCCCCGAAGGAGAAGCAGGGGGTGGCGCGCGCCGACTTCGTCGCCGGCATCGAGGCGCTCCTCGACGAGATCCAGGCCGGGCTCCTGCAGCGCGCCCTCGCCTTCCGCGAGGCCAACACCGTCACCCTCGACTCCAAGGAGGAGTTCGTCGCCTACTTCAAGGGCGACTCCCCCGGCTTCGCGTGGTGCTACGCCGCCGACGACCCGAGCTACGAGGAGCTCCTCAAGGACCTCAAAGTCACCGCCCGCAACATCCCGCTCGACCACAACGGCGGCACGGGCACCTGCATCTTCACCGGCACGCCGGACGTGAAGCGCACCATCTTCGCCAAGGCGTACTGAGCCTGGGCCAGCGGTCGGCGCGCCCGCCGACCGCCTATGCAAGAAAGGAAAAGGCGGGGTCTCGACCCCGCCTTTTCGCGTTCTCGGCCCGGCGCGCGCCGGCTACTCGTAGGCGGTGAACTTGAGGTCGAGGCTGATCTTCAGCTCGAAGTCGGCGGGCGGCGTGTCGACGGCGTTGCCCCGCACGCCGACCTTGAAGTCGCCGCCGAGCATCGCGGAGCGGAGCGGCTCGAAGTCGATGTCCTCGCCGATGGAGATCTTGACGGAGCTGCCGGTCGGGCCGGTCACCGTGCCGATCGGGATGGTCGTGTCGCTGTTGGAGAAGAAGAGCTCGGCGTCGACGAGCACGTCCTCGAAGGCGATGACGTTCTTCGAGCTCGAGTTGACGCGCATGTAGGCGCTGACCAGCTCGATGGTGCCCGGGTCCTTCCCGCCGAGGGCGTTCTTGGCGGCCTTCAGGAACTCCGCGTAGGGGTTGCCGCTCTCGGAGTTGATGTTCTTCTCCTCGCTCGCGACGCCGTTCTTGAGGTCCCCGGGCTTGATGCCCGAGAGCTCGATCGACACCGTCTCGCTGTGGGCGACCGGATCGTCGCCGCAGGCCGGCAGGGCGAGGAGCGCGAGCAGGACGGGCACGAGGAGACGCTTCGGGCTGAGCATGTTCACCACCGTATTCTGAAAGTTCTCTCTGCGGCGCGTTCACTGTGCGCCGGACCGGGGTAGATGGACCGTAGCGCGGCGGCCAACTGGATACAATCCCGTCCAGGGCGCCCCCTGACGCAAAGAGGCGGGGCCGTGGCCCCGCCTCTTTGTCCGTCGAACAGGCGTGCGCCTACTTGAGCGCCTTGAAGTTCAGGTCGACGCTGACCGACAGGTCGAAGTCCGTCGGCTCCGGGTCGACCACGCCCCCGGAGATGCCGACCTTGAAGTCGCCACCGAGCATCGACTCGGCCAGCGGCGCGTAGTCGACCGTCTCGTCGAGCGGGACCGTGAGCGTCATCCCGGTCGGGGCGTCGACGGTGCCGACCACGACCGCGCCGGCGCTGTTCGTGAGGAAGAGGTCGACGTCGGTGAGCAGCGTCTCGAAGCCGGTCACGTTGGTCGAGGTGTCCTCGACCCGCAGGGTCGCGCTGATGAGCACGATGGAGCCGGGGTCCTTGCCGCCGAGGGCGTCCTTCGCGTTCTTGAGGAAGGCCGCGTAGGGGTTGCCGCTCTCGGTGTTGATGTTCTTCTCGACGCTGACCGCGCCCTGCTTGATGTCGGCCGGCTTGAGGCTCGACAGGGAGAGCGTGACCGTCTCGCTGTGCGCGACCACGTCATCGTCGCCACACGCCGGGAGCGCGACGAGCGCGAGGAGGAGGGGGACGAGGAGTCGCTTCGGGCTGAGCATGTTCACCACCGTATTCTGAAGTTGATTTCCCTGTGCCTCTTTCACGAGACCCGAGATAGATGCATCAAGCACGCTATCGCTTCAATCGCTGGGTTACAATGTGATCTGGGAGATGCGCAACGCGACCGCGACCACGGTCCCGGGACGGTCCTCTGCTACCCTCGGAGAGGCTTGATTTCGCAGGAGCCTCGGCCGTGCCAGCAGCCCGTCCGCCGGTGGTCCTCCTGACCGGCGCGAGCTCGGGGCTCGGGCTGGTCATCGCGAGGCAGCTCCTCGCCCGCGGCCGCCATCGCCTGATCTTGACCGCGCGCGAGTCGTCGCTGTCGCGCTTCGCCGCCCACGGCGTGCACGCGTCGGAGCACGTGCGCCTGCGCCCGCTCGACGTCACCCACGCCGACGAGCGCCGCGCGGTGGTCGAGGAGGCCGACGCCACCTGGGGCGGCGTGGACGTGCTCATCAACAACGCCGGCGTGTCCTTCCGCGCGGTGGTCGAGCACGTCACCGACGGCGAGCGCCTCGCCCAGATGGAGGTCAACTTCCTCGGCCCGATGGAGCTCGCCCGGCTCGTCCTCCCGACGATGCGCGCCAAGCGCTCCGGGCGCATCCTCAACATCTCCTCGGTGGGCGGCATGATGGCGATGCCGACGATGGCGGTCTACAGCGCCTCCAAGTTCGCCCTCGAGGGCGCGACCGAGGCGCTCTGGTACGAGGTCCGCCCGTGGAACATCCACGTGAGCCTCATCCAGCCCGGCTTCATCCACTCGGAGAGCTTCCGAAACGTCCGCTTCACCGAGCTCTCCCAGCGCGCGGCGGAGGACCCGACCCTCGCCTACGCCGCCCACTATCGCCACATGGGGAGCTTCATCGAGCGGATGATGCGGCGGGTGCCGGCCACGCCCGAGCGGGTCGCGCGCAAGGTCCTCCGGACGATGGAGCGCCGCCACCCGCCGCTGCGCGTGGCGGCCACCTTCGACGCGCGCCTCTTCGGCCTCCTCCGTCGCGTCCTCCCACGCCGCTTCTACCACTGGCTGCTCTACCGCAACCTCCCGCACATCGCGGAGTGGGGCGGACCGCCGGCGCGCGGCCCGGTCAGAACGTCGAGCCCTTCGGAGCCGCCTCCGCAGGCTCGCTCGGAGGCGCCTGACGCGCCTTCTTCCCGCACAGAGTGAAGAGCTCGCGCGCCCGCTCGACGTTGTCGCGGAGGGCCAGCGACCAGTCGTCGTCCGCCTTCGCCATGCGCATCTCCCACCCGTTTCGCCGCCCCTCCCGGTCGACCTTGTTCAGCGCATCGACGGTGTCGAGGAAGGACTTGCAGGTCTGCGCCGCACCCGGCTGGGACGGGTACCAGGTCATGATGTACTCGCAGACGCCGGCGACGAGGTCGAGGGACTCGGGATCGGCCATCATCTGGCCCATCAGCGCCGCCAGCTCGACCATTGCGCGCGAGTAGTTGTAGGCGCGCGGCCGATAGTCGTGCTCGACGATCCAGTGCAGCAGGACCACCCGCTTGGTCATCCCGCGCGGGTCCTGGCCGAGGGTCTGGAAGACCTTGTCGACCTGCGCCCCGAAGTCCGGGCTCTTCGGGTCGAGCTCCCGCACGAGCTTGTCGGTCGCCTTGTCGCGCGCCTCGACGTCGCGGGCGATGAGCACCCGGAGGCGCTCGGTCGCGTCCTTCGCGGCCTGGTAGCGCGGGTCGGCGAGCAGCGCCGCGCGGAACTCGGCCAGCGCCTCGTCCGGCTGCCCCTCGTCGAGGGCGAAGAGGCCGCGCGAGTAGTGGTGCCAGGCGTCGAAGGACTCGGTGGCGTTGCGCCGGAGCTGGGCCTTCTCGCTGAAGCTGAGCGTCAGCTTCAGCTCGCCCACGAGCAGGTCGACGAGCTCCTTCTCGATGGCGAAGAACTCGCTCTTCTTCCCCTCGACCTTGCGGCCGGCCGCCACCACGCCGGTCTCGACCTCGATGAGGCGCGCGTCGACCCGGAGGGTGTCGCCGGCGACGAGGAAGCCGCCGGTCAGGATGTACTGCGCGGCCAGCCCACGGCCGAGGCGTTGGGCGGAGGCGGGGTCGACGAAGGGGCTCTCGGACAGCGTCAGCTCGGCGAGCACCGCGTTGAGGCGGCTCCGCTCGACGATGCGGACGGTCGAGACCTGCGCCAGATCGGTGATGAGCATGTCCGCCAGCCCCCGCGCGAGGGGCGCCACGTCGGCGTCGCCGGAGTGGTTGTCGAAGTAGGTGATCGCGACCGCCTTCGGGGCCGGGGTCGCGGCCGGCTCCGGCGCCGCGGCGTGGGCGGCGACGCCGGAACACCCGACGATCAGGGCGGCGAGCCACGCGAGCGGGCGGCGGATGACGGTGGGGGCGGTGCTCATGGTGCGTCCTCGTTCGCGGCGCCGGCGACCGCGTCACCTTAGCGGCGCCGCGACCCGGACACCACGGTTGGACCCGCGACGGCCCGCGGCGGTGCAACCACGGCCCCGCGCTGGCATCGGACGCCGGCGCCGTGTAGAACGCGCCCATGGGACGGCAGAGACGCGCGCGTGCTGCGGCGCACAGGAGCATCATGGTGCGTTGCACAGGACAGGGGTCGGGGCTGCTCGCCGTGATGGGCGTCGCGCTGGCGCTGGCCGGGTGCGGCGACGACAACGTCGTCATCGCGCAGTGCGTGCCCGGGACGAAGACCTGCGACGGGCCGAACGTGCTCGTCTGCGATCCGCAGGTGCTCCACTTCGTCGCCGAGGAGGAGTGCCCGGTCGGGACCGCCTGCCTGGCGGGTCGCTGCTCGCCCACCGGGTTCCAGGACACCGTCGGCGGCGACACCTCCGTCGCGCCCGACACGCTGACCGTCGACACCTGGACGCCCGCGGACACCCTCACCCCGGACACGACGCCCGCGGACACCCTCACCCCGGACACGACGCCCGCGGACACGACGCCCGCGGACACCCTCACCCCGGACATCGGGCCGAACGACACCGTCGAGCCCGCCGACACCGTCGAGCCCGCCGACACCGTCGAGCCCGTCGACACCGTCGCGCCCGTCGACACCCTCGAGCCCGTCGACACCTTCGAGCCCGCCGACACCACGGCGCCCACGGACACCAAGGTCGTCCCCGACACCGAAGACACCACCGTCCCCGATCCCTTCGACCCGGGACCGATGAACTGGGACATGATCGGCAACATCTACGTCACCGGCGATCTCCACCGCGTGAAGTGGCACCCCTCGGGCGCCTACGCCCTCATCCTGGGCCCGAGCGGGAAGGTCATCCGCTACGACGCCGAGACGCGGTCGATCAAGGTGGCCGGGACCCTCGGCGACTACGTCGCCGACCTCGACGTCGACCCCGAGGGCGCCTACTTCGCCATCGTCGGCGAGGACAACGACGTCCAGCACCTCTGGCGCGTCCACCTCGACGACGAGGGGCTCGTCGCGATCGACGAGACCCTCACCCTGTCCTACGGCGACGCGGCCGCCGTCGCCGTCGAGCCGGGGCGCCTCCCGGCGCGCTTCGCGGTCGGGACGCGCACCTCGGGCAACGTCATCAGCCGCGTCTACCTCTACACCGTGGCCGACGGCCTCTCGCTCCCGACCGGCTTCGCCTGGAACGCCGGCGGCGGCCTGAGCGACCTGATGTGGGGGGACCCGGCGCTCTACTCCGGCAGCCCCAACCTCTTCGTGTCCGAGGGGTACATGGGCACCGACTGCCACACCCTCGTCATCGACAGCGCGACCGTCGTCGGCAACGGCTGGTCGAGCGGCTACGGCAACGCCGGCCGCGCCGCGTGGCGGACGGGCCCCGGCGACTACGGCGTGATCCTCTCGCCGACCTCCCAGATCTACGAAGGGCGCGTCTTCAACGGCGCGTGGCAGAGCATCGACATGCCGACCGCGGTCTGGAACGCCCAGGCCATCGCCTGGCGCGCCAACGGGACGCGCGCCCTCGTCGTCGGCAAGGGCGTCGGCACCACGGTCCGGGCGGCCGTGGGCGAGATCCGGGCGGGGACCGTCGCAGGCTGGACGCCGGTCTACGCCGACCAGTCCATCCCGGACTTCGCCCAGGCCCCGTGGTTCGGCCGGGTCAACCAGTATCTCCTCGACGTCGACTGGCGCCCGGGCGCCTGCGACGAAGGCCTGGTCGTCGGCCAGGACAACAGCTCGTCGTCGCTCAGCCCCACCTTCGGGTTGATCGCGCGCTTCTGGGACAGCGGCGACCCCGCCTGCGTCCCCTGACGACGCCCGCGCGGCGCGCCCGAGCCGCTGCCCCACGCCCCGTCGCGGGGGGGGCGACACCGGCTCGGGCCCGTCGGCGCGACGGCGCTCAGACCCCGGGGCCGTGGACCGCGAAGAAGGCGCCCTGCGGGTCGATGAGCTGGGCGACGAGATCGCCCCCCGGGACCGGGATCGGCCCGTTGACGAGGGTCCCGCCGAGGCGCTGGGCGGTGGCGATGGCCGCCCCGACGTCGGCGACCTTGATGTAGTGGAGCCACGCCGACATCGGCATGGCGTCCGGCTTCCTCATCAGGCCGCCGAAGCTCCCGCCGTCGGCCGGGGCGAAGATCTGGTAGACGCCGCCGTCGCCCATGTCCATCGCCTCCTGCTTCTGCCAGCCGAAGAGCTCGCTGTAGAAGGCCCAGGCGGCGTCGGGATCGGAGGTCATGAGCTCGTGCCAGCTGAACTGCCCGACGGCCTCGGGCCCGTCGCCGCCCGGGGCGTCGCCCTCGGGGGTGAAGGCGGCGAAGGCCGCGCCCTGCGGGTCCGCGAGCACCGCGAAGGCGCCGACGGTCGGGATCGCCGTGGGGGGGACGAACACGCGCGCGCCGAGCGCCTCGGCCCGGGCGACCGTCGCGGCGAGGTCCGGCGTCGCCGAGTAGGCCATCCAGTGCGGGGGCGCGCCCATCGCGCGGGCCTCCGCCGGGAGGACCATGACCCCGCCGATGGGGCCGTCCGCGTTGGTCCACATCGCGTAGGGCTCCTTTCCGCCCTCGAACAGCTGGATGCCCCACCCGACGACCTCACCGTAGAAGGCCTTCGCGGCCTCGGCGTCGGGGGTCATCAGGTCATGCCAAACGAAACGGCCGAGCATGTCCGCCATGGTCTCTCTCCTGGGGATGTGAGGGGTCGAGCATGCCTACACCCGCACCTCCAGGCTGTCGACGCCGGGCCGCTCAGGGGTTGTAGCCCCACTGGAACGTCTCGTTGTTCACCCCGTCGGAGTACGTCGGGTAGACGTAGGCGGGGATCGTGTCGGGAGTGTGCTCGACGCAGACGACGCCGGCGCCGTCGCTGACGTTCACGTCCCACACGATGAAGGGGTAGACCTCGGGCGCGGTGATGACGCCGCCCTGCGCGCCGCCGGCCACCGCGTCGGTGTCGGCGGTGGCGCGGGTCGTCAGCTGGCAGTCGCCCGCCTCGATGGCGGCCTTCTCGACCCCGAGCGCGATGTTCCACCACACCCGGTCGATCCCGCTGAAGCTGCTGTCGCCCTTGTAGACCGCGGCCTGGAAGAGGTAGCTCGCGCCAGCGCCGCTGACGTCGATCTTGGGGCTACAGCTCCCGACCTGGCCGGGGGCGCACAGGTTCCCGTCGCCCCCGAGCGGGTGGATGGTCACGATGTCGACGCCGTCGCAGGTCAGCACCAGGTCGTCCATGTAGAGCGCGAGGTCCATGTTCGCGCTGGTCTCGGCGGCGCAGGCGAAGCCGAGCTTGAAGGTGGTGTTGCGCTGCCCGCTGGCGTCGAAGAGCAGGTCCACGTCGGCGTCGCAGATCCCGTCGTCGTCGTCGTCGCTGCAGCAGGTGAAGTTCGCCGCGCAGTAGATCTGGTCGAAGTTCACCGCCTTCGGCAGGAGGCCGTCGTCGGCCGGCCGGGCGATGGACACGTCGTAGGAGACCTCGTTGGTCGGCAGATCGAGGCACTGGACCGTGCGCACCAGGTCGCCGGGGTCGGCGAACTTGATGCCGCCCGAAGGCACCGGGTCGCCAAAGCGCCCCGGCAGCGGCACGGGCGAGGTGTAGAGGCCGCGGAGGCGCGCCGTGACGACCTCGCCCTGCCCGGCCGCGTCGCACGCCGCCTCGACCGAGGCCGCGCTGCCGTTCTCGCCGCACTGGGACGAGGCGACGCGGGTCGCCAGCACCTGCTCGACGGGGGCACCGCTGCCGTCGACCTTCTGGACGAGCACGTCCCAGACCGCGTCCTTCACGGTGTCGAGCGGGTGCGCGCCGATGTCGATGGTCAGGGTGCGCGCGTCGGCGATCACCGGCGGCGCCCCCTCGATGCACTGCCCCGCGCCGTCGCAGTAGGCCGCGGCCGCGCACACGTCGGGCGCGCTGCAGGACGCGCCCGCGGGCCGGCCCTCGGCGACGCAGACGTGGGCGTCCGCGCCGGTGCTCTGGCAGACCCCGA
>SBGO01000201.1 GCA_006226565.1 Deltaproteobacteria bacterium
CTCCGCCGGCCCGCCCGCCCCGGTCTGGACGGCCGCCGCCGGCGCCGAGCGCACCGACTTCTGGCTCGTCCACGACCCGGCCGGCGACCGCGTCCGCCTCGTCACCGTCGGCAAGAACGGCGCCACCGAGCCCACGCGGGTCCGCATCAGCGCCCCCTGATTCGGGCCGACGCGACCGACGCGACCGCGGGCCGGTCCCCGGCGACGGAGGAGAGATGAAGCGCAGCGACAAGGCCCGCCGGGTGGTCGAGATCCTCGACGATCTCTACCCCGAGACCCCCATCCCGCTCGACCACGTGGATCCGTACACGCTGCTCGTGGCCGTGATGCTCAGCGCGCAGACCACCGACAAGAAGGTCAACGAGGTCACGCCGGCGCTCTTCTCCCGCGCGCCCGGGCCGCGAGAGATGGCGGCCCTCGAGGTCGACGAGATCCGCGCGCTCATCCGCGAGATCGGGCTCGCGCCGACCAAGGCCAAGAACCTCAAGCGCACCTCGGAGCTCCTCCTCGAGCGGCACGGGGGCGTCGTGCCCGCGAGCTTCGAGGCCCTCGAGGCGCTCCCCGGGGTCGGCCACAAGACCGCGTCGGTCGTCATGTCCCAGGCCTTCGGCGTGCCGGCGTTCCCCGTCGACACCCACATCCACCGGCTCGCCGCGCGCTGGGGGCTCTCCGACGGGACCACGGTCGAGCGCACCGAGGCCGACCTCAAGGCGACCTTCCCCGAGTCCCTCTGGAATCGCCTGCACCTCCAGATCATCTTCTTCGGCCGCGAGCACTGCCCCGCGCGCGGGCACGACCTCACGGGCTGCCCGATCTGCGGGTGGGCGGCGACCAAGCGGCGCATCGCCGACGAGGCCGCGGGTGCGAAGCGCAAGCCGCGCGGCGCCCGGTAACTCTCTCCGCCGCCCCGCGCTTGCGCGGCTCTGGCGACCGCGCTCTACTAGCGGGACCTGACAGAGTTGTGAGAGGAACGCGGTGCCCGCATCACCCAGCAGTGGCGAGGTGGCGTCGCAGGTGCTCGCGAACGCCGCGTCGGCGATGCGCGAGGGCCTGCAGGTCATCGATCGAGAGTGGCGCTACGTCTACGTGAACGCCGCGGCGGCGGCGCACGGGCGGAGCACCGTCGAGGCCCTCCTGGGTCGCACGATGATGGAGTGCTATCCGGGCATCGATCAGGCGCCGATCTTCGGGATCCTCGCCGCCTGCATGGACGGCGGCGAGCCGCGCGCGCTGCGCAACGTCTTCGAGTTCGAGGACGGCGTGAAGCGCACCTTCGAGCTCCGCGTCGCCCCCTGCGAGGCCGGCGTGATGGTGCTCTCCATCGACGTGACCGAGACGCTGCGCATCGAGCAGCAGCTCCGCCACGCGCAGAAGATGGAGGCGATCGGCCGCCTCGCCGGGAGCATCGCCCACGACTTCAACAACCTCCTCACGGTCATCCTGACGCACGCCGCCTTCGTGCTCGAGGACCTCGACGAGGGCGCCGCCATCCGCGAGGACCTCGAGCCGATCCGCTGGGCGGGCAAGCGCGCGGCCGACCTCACGCGGCAGCTCCTGGCCTTCAGCCGTCACCAGGCGAACGAGCCGCGGCTGCTCGATCTCAACGCGACGCTCGCCCACTCCGAGAAGATCCTGCGGCGGCTCATCGGCGCGGACGTCGAGCTGGTCTACGACTACGGCGACGTGGCCGGGATCTGCGCCGACCCCGGCCAGATCGACCAGATCGTCATGAACCTCGCCATCAACGCGCGCGACGCGATGCCGCGCGGGGGCAAGCTCACCATCGAGACGCGCTCGGTCGAGATCGACGAGCACTACGTCGACGAGCACTTCGGCGCCGAGCCCGGGCCCTACGTGATGCTCGCGGTGAGCGACACCGGCATGGGCATGGATCGCGAGACCCAGGCCCGGATCTTCGAGCCCTACTTCACGACCAAGGAGCCCGGGAAGGGCACCGGCCTCGGGCTGTCGACGGTCTTCGGGATCGTGCGCCAGAACGGCGGCATGATCTGGGTCTACAGCGAGCCCGACGCCGGCACGAGCTTCAAGATCTACTTCCCGCGCGCCAGCACCAGCGTCGGCCCGCCGGCGCCGCTGCCGACCCCGCTGCACCTCGAGGGCACCGAGACGGTGCTCGTCGTCGAGGACCATCAGCAGGTCCGCGCGGCCATCATCGCCATCCTGCGGCGCTTCGGCTACGAGGTGATCGAGGCCCTCGACAGCCCCGACGCGCTGCGCATCTGCGAGGCCCACCCGGAGCCGATCCACCTGCTGCTGACCGACGTCGTGATGCCCGAGCTGCGGGGCCCCGAGCTCGCCGAGCGCGCCCTGGCGATCCGCCCCGAGCTGCGCGTCGTCTTCATGTCCGGCTACACCGACGCCAGCGTCGTGCAGCACGGCGTGCACGGCCCCGAGGTCGGCTTCGTCCAGAAGCCCATCAGCCCGCGGAGCCTCGCGACGAAGGTCCGGGCCGTTCTCGACGCCGGCCGCAGCGACGTCGCCGAGGGCTGAGCCCCCGGTCGACGTGACGGCGACTCCGCGCGGGGACGCTCAGTCTGCGAGGCGCTCGCGCTTGCGGCGCTCGAACTCGGTCTTGTAGTGCTCCTGCCGCTCGGCGGCGATCGCGCGGTTGCGCGCCGCCTGCTCGGCCTGGGCGCGCAGGCGCGCCCGCCGGCGCTCCTCGAACTCGCGCTGATACGCCTTCTGGCGCGCCGCGATGATGCGCTCGACCCGCGGGCTCGGCGGCGGCTCCGCGTCGGCGGGTGGGGC
>SBGO01000194.1 GCA_006226565.1 Deltaproteobacteria bacterium
GGCGGGGCGCAGGCGATCGCGGCGCTCGCCTACGGGGCGGGCCCGGTGCCGGCCTGCGACGTCATCGTCGGGCCGGGCAACCGCTGGGTGACGGCGGCCAAGCAGCTCGTCAGCGGGCGCGTGCGCATCGACATGCTGGCCGGGCCGTCGGAGCTGGTCGTGCTCGCCGACGGGTCGTCGGACCCGGAGACGGTGGCGGCCGACCTGCTCGGCCAGGCCGAGCACGACCCGGACGCGGTCCCGATCCTGGTGACGACGGCGGGCGACCTCGTCGCGCGCGTGGAGGCGGCGTTGGAGCGGCGGCTCGCGGACCTGCCGACCGCCGAGACGGCGCGCGCGGCGCTCGAGAACGGCTTCGCGGTGGTGGCGACGGACCTCGACGAGGCCGCGCGGATCTGCGACCAGCTCGCCCCCGAGCACCTCGAGCTCGCCCTCGACCACGACGCAGCGGAGGCGCTGGCGCCGAGGCTCGGCCACTACGGCGGGCTCTTCGTCGGGCACGGCTCGGCGGAGGTCTTCGGCGACTACGGCGCCGGCCCGAACCACGTGCTCCCGACGGGCGGCACGGCGCGCTTCTCGGGCGGGCTGTCGGTCTTCGACTTCCTCCGGGTCCGCACCTGGCTGACCATCGACGACCCCGCGGCGGCGCGGACCCTCGTCGAGGACGCGGCGGCGCTGGCCCGCCACGAGGGGCTCGAAGCGCACGCGCGCTCGGCGGAGCGGCGGAGGTAGAGGGGCCCCGTGCGCGCCATCCTGCTGGTCATTCGAGGGGTGTGGATCTCGCTGGTCCTGCTGTGGGCGTTCGCCGTCTACGGGGTCCGGCGCGCCGTGCGCTGGCGGCTGAAGCCGGAGGAGAAGGAGAAGCTCCGCGGCGAGGTCATGGCGCGCGCCTTCGAGCGGCTGGGGGCGACCTTCATCAAGTTCGGGCAGATCCTGTCGACGCGGCCGGATCTGCTCGGTCCGGGCTACATCGAGCCGCTCTCGCGGCTCCAGGATCAGGTGGCGCCGGCGCGCTGGAGGGCGGTCTCCGCGATGCTCGACGCGGAGCTCGGGCCCGAGCGGCGCGCGCGCTTCGTGGAGATCGCCCCGGAGCCCATCGCGGCGGCGTCGGTGGCGCAGGTCCACCGGGCGGTGCTCGACACCGGCGAGGTCGTCGCGCTGAAGGTCCAGCGGCCCGGGGTCCATCGGCTCATCCACGGGGATCTGTCGATCCTCGGGTTCTGGGCGCGGGTCGTGGCGCTCATCCCGAGCATGAAGCCGCTGTCGCTGCCGGGGGCGGTCGAGCGCTTCGGGGTGTCCCTCGCCGGGCAGCTCGACTTCCGGCTCGAGGCGGCCAACAACCGGCGCTTCGCGGCCATGTTCGCCGACTGGGAGGGGCTCGACGTCCCGAAGCTGGTCGAGGAGCTGTGCACCGAGCGCGTGCTGTCGATGGAGTTCGTCGACGGCGTCAAGGGCAGCGAGCCGGACGCGGTCGGCGGCGACCGGGCGCGGCTGGCGCGGCTCGGCGCCGACGCCATCCTGCACATGGTGTTCACCGTGGGCTTCGTCCACGCCGATTTACACCCGGGTAATATCATCCTGACCGAGGATGGCCGGGTGGTCTTCATCGACCTCGGCATGGTGGCCGAGATCCCGCGGGATCTGATGCGCCCCTGGACGACGACGTTCCTGGCGCTCGGCCAGCAGAACGCCGCGGAGGTCGCGCGCCTCCTCTACATCTACTCGCCGAAGGTCGCGAAGGTCGACTACTGCGCCTACGAGCAGGCGCTCGTCGATCACTTCGCCCGCTTCCACGGCAAGGCGCTGGGCGAGGTGGAGATCGCGGAGGTCGTCGGCGGCGTCATGAACATCCTGCGGCGCTACCGCATCACCATCGACAGCTCCTTCACGGTGGTGAACATCGCGCTGCTGGTGGCCGAGGGGCTGGGCAAGCAGCTCGACCCGACCCTCGACGTCGTGCAGCGGGCGGTGCCGGTGCTGTTCAAGGCCGCCGCGGCCGCCGGTACGGGTATCCCGCCGCGACGCGAGGTGCCATGCCGCGACGGCGACCGCCCGCCGCCCGAGCCCCCGGTCGAGCGCGAGCGCGCCAGCTAGAGCGCGGCGCGCCCATCGGCCCCCGTCGCCCGGCGGTGGTGCCCGCCGACCCGAGGGCCCCCGAGCGCGAAACGCACCCCCACCCAGGGTGGGCTCCGCCCACTCCAAGATGCGTGCCAGCGGGGGGAGCCCGAACGAATCCGCGGTTTGTGTTTGGTTTCGGCAGGTTGCAACGAACACCCACGTCGCTCGTGCCGCTCTCCTGGGGTCGACGGGCCCGCCGGGGGGGACCGCTGGCCCCATCCGGGTGACACACTCCCTGTCCCGCGCCGCGACAGCCTCACGCCCCCACGAGCAGCGAGGGGAGACGCGCGTGAGCGTGTCTCCCCTCGTGGTTTCTCGTGCTGTGCTAGCGGCTTCCGCGCCGCGGCTCGGCGCCGCGGTCGAATTCGGGGAGACGGCCGTTCGCGGCCATCTCCCCGAGCCCTCCTAGAAGTTGGTCTCGCCGGCCGCGCCGGGGGCGCCGTCGCCGCCCTCGAGCGCGATGGAGAAGCCACCGTCGCCGCCCGCGCCGCCCTGACCGACGGTCGGGAAGGTGTTGCCGGTCTTCCAGGCGGCGGTCCCCGTCGGCGCCGAGCCGGCGAGGTAGATGCCGAAGGACGGACCGCCGCAGCCACCGCCGCCGCCGCCGCCCGAGCCGCCGTTGCCGCCCTTGCCGCCCTTGCCGCCCTTG
>SBGO01000193.1 GCA_006226565.1 Deltaproteobacteria bacterium
CGGATCTTCCTGAACCTGCTCGCCGGCGCGGCGCTGCTCGGCGCCGGCGCGCTCGGCGGCTGCCCGAGCGTGACGCCCCAGGTCGCGGCCCCACCCGAGGTCCCCGTCGTCGTCGCGCCGCCGGCCCCGGTTCAGGCCCTCGGGCACCCGTCGGAGAGCCTCATCCCGCGCGCGACCTTCTTCGGCAACCCCGAGCGCGCGAGCGTCCAGATCAGCCCCGACGGCGCCTACCTCTCGTGGCTCGCGCCGCGCGAGGGCGTGCTGAACGTCTGGATCGCCCCGGTGGGCGAGCTCGACAAGGCGCGTCCCGTGACCGCGGACATGACGCGCCCGGTCCACAACTACTTCTGGGCCTACGACAAGAAGCACCTGCTCTACCTGCAGGACCAGGGGGGCGACGAGAACTTCCACGTCTTCGCCATCGACGTCACCGCCCCCGAGGGGACGGCGGCGGTCGACCTGACGCCGGGCGAGGGCGCGCGCGCGATGGTCGAGGGGGTGAGCCACAAGCGGCCGAAGAGCGTGCTCATCGGCCTCAACGACCGCAACCCGCAGTACCACGACGTGTACGAGGTCGACCTGGCGACCGGCAAGCGCGAGAAGGTCTTCGAGAACGAGGGCTACGCCGGCTTCGTGATCGACGACGACTACAACGTGCGCCTCGGCCTGGCGATGCAGCCCGACGGCAGCGCCGTCCTGAGCGAGCTCCGGACCAAGCGCAGCAAGGCCCCCTTCAAGATCGACATCCCGGCCGACGACACGATGACGACCTACCCCGACGCCTTCGACAAGCGTGGGCGCAACCTCTTCCTCGTCGACAGCCGCGGGCGCGACACCGGCGCGCTCTTCAGCGTCGACCTCGCGACCGGCAAGGCGAAGCTCATCGCCGAGGACCCGCGCGCGGACGTCGCCGGCGTGATGACCCACCCGACCGAGCGCACCATCCAGGCCGTCGCCTTCGACTACGAGCGGACCACCTGGAACATCCTCGACAAGGGCATCCAGGCGGACTTCGACGCCCTCCGCGCGGTCGCGCCGGGCGACTTCTCCGTCGCCTCGCGGACCCTCGACGACAAGACCTGGGTCGTCGTCTTCCACAGCGACGTGCAGCCGGCCGCCTACTACGTCTGGGACCGCAAGGCGAAGCAGGCGCGCTTCCTCTTCTTCGCGCGCCCGGCCCTCGACGGGCTCGAGCTGGCCCACGTCCACCCGAAGCTCATCCCGGCGCGGGACGGGCTGACGCTGGTGAGCTACCTCACCCTGCCGCCGGCGCGGGACGCCAACCTCGACGGCGTCCCGGACAGCCCGGGGCCGATGGTCCTGCTCGTCCACGGCGGCCCGTGGGCCCGTGACCGCTGGCGCTACAGCGGGCTCGTGCAGATGCTGGCGAACCGCGGCTACGCCGTGCTGCAGGTCAACTACCGTGGCTCGACGGGCTTCGGAAAGCGCTTCGTCAACGCCGCCGACAAGCAGTGGGGCAAGAAGATGCACGACGACCTGCTCGACGCCGTCGACTGGGCCGTCGCCAACAACGTCGCCCCGCGCGACCGCATCGGCATCATGGGCGGCAGCTACGGCGGCTACGCGACCCTCGCCGGCCTGACGCTCACGCCCAAGGTCTTCGCGTGCGGCGTCGACATCGTCGGCCCGTCGAACCTCCTGACCCTCATCAAGTCCATCCCGCCGTACTGGGCGCCGATGATCGCGGTCTTCAAGACGCGCATGGGGGACTGGACCACGCCGGAGGGCGAGGCCGCGCTGACGGCGGCGTCGCCGCTGACCCACGCCGCCGCCATCGAGCGGCCGCTGCTCATCGGCCAGGGCGCGAACGACCCGCGGGTGAACCAGGCGGAGTCCGACCAGATCGTCGCGGCGATGAAGGGCCACGGGATCCCGGTGACCTACGCGCTCTTCCCCGACGAGGGGCACGGCTTCGCGCGCCCCGAGAACAGCCTGGCCTTCTTCGCGGTGACCGAGGCGTTCCTCTCGGCCCACCTCGGCGGGACGTACCAGCCGCTCGACGCCTCGGCCTTCACCGGGTCGACGATGCAGATCCTGGCTGGGCGCGAGGGCATCCCGGGGATGCCGGCGCCGTGACCGGGGCGGTCGTCATCCGGCGCGTCGAGGCCGGCGACGTCCCGGCCGTGGTCACGCTGATCGACGCCGTGCTCGGAGAGTTCGGCGTCGCGTTCGGAGAGGGGACGGACACCGATCTCCCCCTCTTCGGGCTGCCCGCGTCCTACGACGACCACGGCGGCGCCTTCTGGGTCGCGACCCGCGACGGCGACGTCGTCGGCACCATCGGGCTCTTCCCCTTCCACGACGCCGAGACCTTCGAGCTCCGCAAGATGTACCTGAGCCCCGGCGGGCGCCGGCAGGGGCTCGGCAAGGCGCTCCTCGACGTGGCGCTCGACTTCGCGCGGGCGCGCGGCGCGCGACGCGTCACCCTCGACACCATCGAGGAGATGCTCGGCGCCATCGCGTTCTACGAGAAGCACGGCTTCGTGCGGGATGACCGCTACCGCGTGGGCTCGCGCTGCACGCGCGGCTACGTGCGCGCGCTCTGAGTCGGAGCGAGGAGCGGAGCCGGTCCGCTCCTCGCCCGCTCTGCTCAGGGGCGCGAGAGGACGACGCCCGGCGCGCCGTCCGCGCCCTGGCCCGGCGCGACGCTCGTCTGGAGGGTCGCGGCCGGCGGGGTGGCGGTGCCGGAGTCGTTCGCGAGCACGATGTAGCCCCCGTCCCCGGCGGTGCCGGCCGGG
>SBGO01000638.1 GCA_006226565.1 Deltaproteobacteria bacterium
CGGCCGCGCGACGGGGCCGGGCGAGGCCGGGGCCGGGGCGGCGGCGAGGCGCGCCGGGCCGAGGTTGTAGAAGCCCTCGGCCTTGAGCCGCGTGATCTCCGGCTTGGTCATCGGGCCGCGCAGGAAGCTCCGCACGAAGCGCGTCTTGAAGACGTGCTGCTCGCTCTCGTGGGCGTTGTGGAGCAGGAACTGGCGCGACTCGAGCGCCGAGATGCGGCGGCTGATCTCGGCCCGGCTGACGCTGTGGCCGACCTCGGCCGAGGCGCTGACGAGGCCGTCGAGGATGCGGTCCTTGTCCTGCTCGGTCTGGAGCTTGCCGACGAACCAGGTGCCGGCGTTGGTGACCGCCTTGTAGTCGACGTCGACCGGGTTCTGGGTCGCGAGCACCACGCCGAGGCCGTAGGCGCGCGCCTGCTTGAGCAGCGTCAGGAGCGGGCGCTTCGTCGGCGGGCTGTAGGGGTGGGGCGGCAGGTAGCCGAAGATCTCGTCCATGTAGAGGATGGCGCGGAGCGAGCCGGTGCCGGGCTGCGCGCGCATCCAGCCGATGAGGCGGTCGAGGAGCAGCGAGACGAAGGACATCCGCTCGCTGTCGTCGAGGTGGGCGATGTAGAAGATCGACGTCCGCGAGACCTCGCCGTTGCCGCCGAGGAGGGCGTCCATGTCGAGGGGCTCGCCGTGGAGCCAGGGCTGGAAGGACGGGCTCGCGATGAGCCCGTTGAGCTGCATCGCGAAGGCCTTGCGCTTCTTGCTGGGGAAGAACTCCTCGAGGTCGAAGACGCCGAGCCGGTCGAAGGGCGGCGCGTCGATGAGCCGGATGAGCGCCGGCAGATCGAGGGACTGGCCGCGCGTCCAGGCGTGGGTCAGGAGGTTCGACAGGAGGATGTACTCGCGCGACTGCAGCGGGTCGGCGTCGACGTCGACGAGGGCGAGCACCGCGGACACCACGCCCGCGACGAGCTCGCTCTGGTCCTCGGCCGTCAGCTCGTCGAACTTCGGCGGCGGCTCGAAGCGGTCGAGGAGGCTCACCTGCACGCCGGCGCTCGAGCCCGGCGTGTAGAGGGTGATGTTGGTCGCCGCGCGGTAGGCGCCGATCTCGTCGGAGTCGAGGCCCTCCTTGGCGAGCCCGGTGCGCCAGACCTCGGCGGTCTTGGCGCCGAGCTCCGCCGCCGTCGGCCCGCCGTTCTGCACCCGCGCGGGGTCGATCCAGTCGGCGAAGCGCTGCGGCGCCAGGTCGGGCCAGCACAGCGCCAGGTTGGTGAGGTCGCCCTTCGGGTCGATCGCGATGATGGGGATGTTCTCGCGGCCGGCCTCCTCGAGGAGGCCGATGCACAGGCCGGTCTTGCCGCTGCCGGTCATCCCGAAGACGAGCCCGTGGGTCGTCAGGTGCTTCGGATCGTACTCGACGCGCGCGTCGTCGGCCTCGTGGTCGAGATCGACCCGCTTGCCCAGATGAAAGGCCATGCCTCGTCCTCCTGCCGCTCGCGGGCAGTCTGCGTCACTCGGCGCGGCCCGGCAACCGGGCTACCGGGGCAGCCCCGTGGGCGGGATCTCGACGCGATCGAGGGGGAGGTGGCGCTCGAGCAGGAAGTAGCTCGGCGTGGGCACGCAGCGCCCCATCAAGGCGAAGTGCATGCGGCCGAGCAGCACGCTCGGATCGTCGGGGGACAGCGCGACGACGTGGTCGCGGATGATGGCCAGCGGGGACCACGGTCGCTCGCCGCGCGCGTAGTCGAGGAGCAGCGCGCTCGGGTAGGCGTGGCAGGGCGGGCGCGTGGGGCCTTCGACGAGCTGGAAGTGGCCGAAGACGATGCGGTGGCCGGCGACGGTGGCCGGCGTCCACGGGGCGTCGAGGCCGTCCTGGCGGATCCGGATGTTCCAGCCGCGCACGACGCGCGAGCCCGGGTCCTGGTGAAAGACCTTCGCGAACTTCAAGAAGACGCGCGCGACGAGGCGCGGCATCGCCAGGCCGGTCCCCCGGTACGTCCATCCGGCGAGCGCCTCGGGCGCGACCGCCTGGCCGCTCTTCATGAGGTGCTCGAGCTCGTACGGGCTCATGCCCAGCAGGGTCTCAGAGGTCCTCTCCATCATCGGCTCCGGGCGGCGGGTCTCGGGACGATGCGCCGAAACGTCGGCGCGCGCCACCGGGGGGCGCCGACGTGCGATCCTTGCGTTTCCCGGGCGCTTGGGCAACAACGTGGCCCATTGCCAGCCGGAGGAGTGGGCGCCCATGGGTGAGCGCGATCGCGGGGTGCTCGACCTCGACGCGGATACGCGGCAGATTCCGCAGTACGGCAGGGCGGCGCCGCCCACGTCGGTCCCCGCGCTGACGCTCCTCTACCACCCGCGGCTGACGCGCATCGGCGAGCGGGTGAAGCTCCCCGAGCTGACCCACCCGTCGTCGCGGGTGGCGGTCTCGCGCCTGAAACCGGAGCTCGCGCCGCCCTTCCAGCCGTCCGCGGCGCTGCCGCTGGCGAGCCCCTTCGTGAGCCGGCGCCCGGTCTGGATCGCCGCCGAGTACGACGGCAGCTTCACCATCGACGTGCGCGAGGGGGTGAGCGGGATCGTCGTCGACGGCGTCGCCGTCACCGACACCCACACCGTCGGCGCGGCCGACGTGGAGCGCGGCGTCGTCCTCGAGATCGGCGGCTCGGTGGTGCTGCTCCTCCACCGCCTCGAGCGTCAGCAGCGCCCCGCGGAGCGCTACTCGCTCATCGGCGACAGTGACGGGATCGCCCAGGTTCGCCGCCACATCGAGCGCGTCGCGCGGCTCCAGGCGCCGGTCCTCGTCCGCGGCGAGACCGGCACCGGCAAGGAGCTGGTCGCGCGCGCCGTCCACGACGCGAGCGAGCGCGCCGACAAGGCCTACCTGACCGTCAACATGGCCGCCATCCCGAGCTCGCTGGCGGCCTCGGAGCTCTTCGGCCACGTCCGCGGCGCCTTCTCCGGGGCGAGCCACGCCAACGCCGGCTTCTTCGGGCGCGCGGACGGCGGCACCCTCTTCATGGACGAGGTCGCGGACACCCCCTCCGAGGTCCAGGCGGCCCTCCTGCGCGTCCTCGAGACCGGCGAGGTGCAGCAGGTCGGCGCGGAGCGGATCCGCCAGGTGGACGTCCGCCTCATCGCGGCCACCGACGCCGACATCGAGAAGGAGGTGGAGACCGGGCGGTTCCGCGCGCCCCTCTTCTACCGCCTCGCGAACCAGGAGATCCGGCTTCCGGCGCTGCGCGAGCGCAAGGACGACGTCGCTCGCCTCCTCGTCCACTTCCTCGAGCGCGAGCTCGACGCCCTCGGCCGCGCCGAGGAGCTGCTCGACGCCGACGCCCAGGGGATGAGCTGGCTCCCCGCCGCGGTCGTCGCGCGGCTCGTGCGCTACGCGTGGCCGGGCAACGTGCGCCAGCTGCGCAGCGTCGCGCGCTACCTCGCCAGCGTCGAGCACCGGAAGGCCGCCCTCCTCGTCGACGACCCGCAGCTCGGGCGGCTCATGCCGAACGCGGGCTCCGCGGTGCCCACCCTCGACGCCTCGGCCGACGAGCTCCGCGCGCGGCTCGCCGCCCTCGAGGCCGAGCGCCCGTCGCCCGTCGCCGACGCGCCGAAGAAGCGCGCCCCCTCCGACATCGGGCCCGACGAGCTCGAGCGCGTCCTCGCCGCGCTGGACTACAAGCTCGGGCCGGCGGCGGCGGAGCTCGGGATCTCCCGGCCGGCGCTCAACGACCTCGTCGACGCCCACCCGACCCTGGTGCGCGCGAACACCCTCACCCGCGAGGCGCTCGTCGCCGCGCTCGAGCGCTACGAGGGGCCCGCGGAGGAGCTCTGGCGGGTCCTCAAGGTCTCGAAGCGCGGGCTCAAGCTGCGGCTGAGCGAGCTCGGTCTGGCCTGACGCGCCGCGGTCGTCGATCCACGTTGATCAATATGGATCAACGACCGCCTTGGAGCGCGCCTCGGCCGGTGGGGGCGTCAGCCCTCCTGGATCGTCACGCTGAGCATCTTGACCGGCTCGACCGGGCGGTCGTTGCGGTCGGTGCGCGTCTTCTCGATCGCGGTCACGATGTCCATCCCGTGGGTGACCTTGCCGAAGACGGGGTGCTTCGACGGCCCCGGGGTGAACCAGTCGAGGTAGGCGTTGTGCTTGGTGTTGATGAAGAACTGCGCGCCGCCGGAGTTGGGGCGGCCGGTGTTCGCCATCGACAGCGTGCCGGGCTCGTTCGAGAGGTGGACGCCGCGGGGGTGCTCGTCCTTGACGTTGCCGAGCGGCGAGTTGCCGGTGCCGGCGCGCGGGTGGAACGGGTCCTTCGAGTACTCGCACCCGAACTGGATCATGAAGTTGTTGATGACCCGGTGGAAGTGCAGGCCGTCGTAGAAGCCCGACTTGGCGAGGTCGAGGAAGTTCTTGGCCGTGACCGGCATCTGATCGGCGTAGATCTCCGCCGAGAAGGTGCCGAGCGAGGTCTCGAAGTGGGCGATCGGGTTGGCCATGGCGTTGCTCCGTGGATGGCTCCGTTTCGCCCGTCCTACCCCGGCCCGTTCTCGATGGTCAACGTCCACGGGCCAAGGCGCGTCGTCGCGCCGACCCGCTCGCCTAGCGCGTCGAGGAAGCGCTCGCGCGGCCACTCCTCGGCGCCGAAGGATCGCAGGTGCGGCGTCTCGACCTGGCAGTCGACGAGGTCGATCCCCCACTCGCCGAGCTGCTGGACGAGGGTGACGAAGGCGACCTTCGACGCGTTGGGGGCGGCGGCGAACATCGACTCGCCGAAGAACGCGCGCCCGATCGACAGCCCGTAGAGGCCGCCGACGAGGCGCCCGTCGTGCCACGCCTCGGCGGAGTGGGCCCACCCGGCCTGGTGGAGGGCCTTCATCGCGTCGGTGTAGCGGCGCGTGATCCACGTCCCGTCCTGGCCGGGGCGCGGGGCGGCGGCACAGGCGGCGATGACGGCGTCGAAGGCGGTGTCGAGGCGCACCTCGTAGTCGCCGCGGCGGAGGATCTTGGCGAGGCTCCGCCGGACGTGCAGGGTCTCGGGGGTCAGCACCAGGCGCGGGTCGGGCGAGTACCAGAGCGGCTGACCGCCGTACTCGGACCACGGGAAGATGCCGCTGGCGTAGGCGAGCAGCATCCGCTCCGGTCGGAAGTCGCCGCCCACCGCCAGGAGCCCGCTGGAGTCGGCGTGGTGGGGGGGCGGAAAGGCGATGACCGCCTTGTCGAGCCTGTAGATCGGCATCGGCGCAGCATAGCGCGAACCCCGATCGCGGCCAATGGCGGTGTCGTGGGCGCGCACAGGGCGGAATCCTTTGGACCCTGCGGCGAGCGGTGATAGACCCGAACGCCGCGATGACGTCCATCGAATCCCGGAGGGCCCGCGCCAGCGGGGTCGAGCTGCACTGGATCGAGGCGGGGGCGGGGCCTCCGCTCGTGCTGATCCACGGCCTCGCCGACTCGCACCGGACCTGGCGCCACGTGCTCCCGGTGCTCGCGCAGCATCGCCGGGTGTACGCGCTCGACCTGCCCGGGCACGGCCTCAGCGAACGCCCCGACGCGAGCTACGACCTCGGCTGGCACGCGCGCACCGTGGCCCAATGGTGCGACTACCTCGATCTCGAGGACGTCGACCTCGTCGGGCACTCGTTCGGCGGCGGCGTGGCGCAGTTCATGCTGCTCTCCCACGCGGCGCGGATCCGGCGGCTGGCGTTGGTCTCGGCCGGCGGCCTCGGGCGCGAGGTGCACCCGGCGCTGCGGCTCATCGCGCTGCCCCTGGCGACGCGCCTCATCCAGCCCTTCATGCGGCTCGGCACCTCGCTCGGGACGCGGGTCGTCGGCGGGCCGGCCTTCATCGCCGCCGAGCGCCGCCTGCTCTCGCTCATGAACGACGTCCCGGGCAGCGCGCGCGCCTTCGCCCGGACGACCCGCGGGGTCATCGGGCTGACCGGTCAGACCGTCCACTTCCTCGACCACGCGCGGCGCATCCCGGCGCTGCCGCCGATGCGCCTCTTCTGGGGGGATCGCGACCCGGTGGTGCCGTGGAAGCACGGGATCGAGGCGCTCGACTACCTGAGCGACGTGCGCCTCGTGCGCTTCCCGGGCGCCGGGCACTTCCCGCACATCAGCGAGGCCGACCGCTTCGCCGCCGAGCTGCTCGCCTTCCTCGGCGACCCGACGGTGCGTCGCGCCCGCATCGCGCGCCACATGGTCTGACGCGCAGAAAAAAGTAACGCCGACCGGTCCCCCAACCGATCGGCGTTGTCAGGCGGGGCATGGCGGCTCCCGCCTGGACGCGGTCCGCTGGAGGACCGCGCCGGTCGAGCCCCAGCGCGTAGCGGGGCTCGGGTCCGCTCACCGCGCGGCGGCGGTGTCGATGGCGTCGCGCTGCGCGCGGTCGAAGAGGGCGCCGAAGCCGAAGGGCCAGGCGTTGCCGGTGGCCATGTCGACCTCGACGAAGCCGAGGTTCAGGTAGCCGACTGTCCCGGACACGGAGGTGTCCGGGCCGCGGCTGTCCGACCCGTCGAAGACCTCGAGCGGGAACGGGCCCATGACGATGATGACGTCGGCGGAGCCGCGGATGGGGGCCGTGACGTGGGCCTGGGCCTGATCCGCCGCGGCGAGGAGGGCGACGCTGGAGAGGGCGAGCGCGGCGAGGAGCGACTTCATGCAGAGGTCCTTGGCGTGTGATGCAGGAGACCTGAGCAAGCGCCGTGCCAGCCGCGTGGGCGGGAGTGGTCTGGTTGTATGTGCTCGAAAATAAACGGATCGACGCGTTCGGCGTGCGCGCGATCCCGGACAGCTACGGTCCGGAGCGCCGGACAGTCGCGTGTCCTACCGTAGACGCTACGGTCGCTGGGGGGCGCGTCGCTACGGTAGCGCCGCCGGGGAGGGGTCCCGCTCGCCGGTCTGGACGCGCCACAGCCCGGCGTAGACGCCTTCGTGGGCGAGGAGCTCGGCGTGGGTCCCGGTCTCCTCGATCCCGCCGTGGCCGAGGACGAAGATGCGGTCGGCGTTGCGGACGGTCGACAGGCGGTGGGCGATGACGATGGTGACGCGCCCGACGGCGATGCGCTCGAGGCTGCGCTGGATGGCGGCCTCCGTCTCGTTGTCGACCGAGGAGGTGGCCTCGTCGAGGATGAGGATCGGCGGGTCGCGCAGCACCGCCCGGGCGATGGAGAGGCGCTGGCGCTGCCCGCCCGACAGGCGCTGTCCCCACTCGCCGACGACGGTGTCGTAGCCGAGGGGCAGCGCCATGATGAAGTCGTGGGCCTCGGCGGTCCGCGCGGCCTCCTCGATGGCCTCCCGCGACGCGCCGAAGCGACCGTAGGCGATGTTGTCGGCGACGGTGCCGTGGAAGAGGTAGACGTCCTGGCTGACGAAGCCGACGGCGTGGCGCAGGTCGTCGAGGGCGAGCTCGCAGATCGGCACGCCGTCGAGGGTGATGCGCCCGCCGGTCGGGTCGTACATGCGCAGGAGCAGCTTCACGAGGGTCGACTTCCCGGCGCCGGTGGGCCCGACGAAGGCGACCGTCTGCTCGGGCTCGACGTGGAGGGTCAGCCCGTCGAAGACCGGCTCGCGGCCCTCGTACGCGAAGACGACGTCCTCGAAGGCGATGCGACCGGCGATGTGCTCCTTCGGCATGCGGCGGTCGCCGGGGCGGATGGTGATGGGCGTGTCGAGGAGATCCATCACCCGGTGGGTCGACGCCATCGCGCGCTGGTAGAGGTCGGCCACCTCGCCGAGCGCCGTGAGAGGCCACAGGAGGCGCTGGGTCATGAAGACGAGGACGCTGTAGCTGCCGACCGCGAGGGTGCCCTCGAGGGTGTAGAGCCCGCCGAGGACGAGGGTGATGATGAAGCCCGCGACGATGATCATGCGGATGAGCGGGGAGAAGGCCGAGCTCAGGCGAATGGCGTCGCGGTTGGCGACCCGGTAGCCGTCGGAGAGCGTGCGGATGCGCTCGGTCTCGCGCGCCTCGGCGGTGAAGCTCTTGATGGTCGGGATGCCGGCGAGGTTCGAGGCGAGCTGCCCGTTGACGAGCCCGGCCTGCTCGCGCACCCGGCGGTAGCGCGGGGCGATGCGGCGCTGGAAGGCGAAGGAGCCCCAGAGGACGAGCGGGATCGGGATCATCGCGAGCCAGGCGACCCCGGGGGCGAGCGCGAAGAAGACGACGGCGATGAGCAGGGTGCTCGTGAAGGTCTGGAGGAGCGCGTTGGCGCCCATGTCGAGGAAGCGCTCGAGCTGGTTGATGTCGTCGTTGAGGATCGACATCAGGCCGCCGGTGCGCCGGTCCTCGAAGAAGGCGAGCTGGAGGCGCTGCACGTGGTCGTAGGCGTCGACGCGGAGCTCGTGCTGAACCGTCTGCGCGAGGTTTCGCCAGAGCCACTTCTGGAGGTACTCGAAGACGGACTCGAGGACCCAGACGACCAGCGTCACCGCCGCGAGGACCCAGAGCTGGTCGCGCACGTCGGGGACGCCGAGGCGCGCGAGGAGCGAGGTCTCGCGCTGCACGACGATGTCCACGCCCATGCCGATGAGCACCGGCGGCGCGAGGTCGAAGAGCTTGTTCAGCACCGAGCACAGGACGGCCAGCCACGCCTGGCGGCGGTGGGTGGTCGCGTAGCGCGCGAGGCGTCGCAGGGGCGATGGAGAGGCGGCGGGGCTGGACATCCGGGCTCCTCGGCGGGAGGGCCCCGGACCCTAAGTCGGAACCCGCCGCCGAGGCAACGTCGCGCGCCTCACGCGACGCAGGAGGGAACTGTCAGTCTGATTCTGACTGGCGGATGAAATTGACGGTGCAGTGCGATATTGCGAGCCCGTCGGGGCGCGATCACGCGTGGGGGCGCCGCTGCCCCGGGCGGGTCAGGGTGAAGACGATCGCGACGGCGAGGAGCGCGCCGACGACCGCCGCCGGTCCGAGCAGGGCGGCGACGACCAGGCCGGGGCCGACGAGCGCGCCCGCCCCCTCGTCCCGGATCAGGCCGACGGCGGCCACGGTGAACGCGACCAGGCCGATGCCCGTGACGCCCCACTGCACGGCCGCCAGGGCGAGGATTATCGCGAGGAGGCCGAGCGTTGCGGAGAGGACGCTGAAGAACCGAGAGGTGGTGGAGCCCATCTGGTTACCTCCTAGGGGAAGGGGGCTGCTCCCACCGTAAGCACGGCGCGTGCCAGGACGCGTGTGTCTTTGATCTCGCGCAGTTGTGGGCGAACTGGCGCGCGCGTGACGCACCGCGGGGCGACCCGGTGCGACATTCGGTGCGCAGCGCGGCGTGCGGGGGCTGATTTGGCCTGGCGTTTTCGGGTATAAATCGAGAACGCCGGGCTCGGAGGGACTTCCATGCGTGCACTTCGTACGGCAGGGGCGATCGTGATGGTCGTCGTGGCCGCGTGCGACAACCAGACGAGCGACGGCATCGCGGTCGACGAGGACACCGTCGTCGCGGTGGACACCGTCGCACCGGATACCGCCGAGCCCGCCGTCGTGTGCGCCGAGGATCAATGCAAGATCGGCGACCGCTGCTACGACAACGGCGAGGTCGCGCCCGACAACCCGTGCGGCGTCTGCGTCGTGGTCACGTCGGCGAGCGCGTGGACGGCCAACGACGCCGCGACCTGCGACGACGACGATCCCTGCACGGTCGAGGACCACTGCCTCGGCGGGAAGTGCACGGGCGGCGCGCGCGACTGCGACGACGACGACCCGTGCACGCGCGACCGCTGCGACGCCGAGACCGGCGCCTGCGTGCACGAGCCGCACCCGGACGGCTGCGAGGCGGACCCGTGCGAGGCGAGCGGCGACGCGGCCAGCTGTGACGACCACAACCCGTGCACGGCGGACTACTGTCAGCCGTGGGTCGGGTGCGTTCACACCCCGCTCGTGGCGAAGTGCGACGACGGTGACGCCTGCACCACCGACGACGTGTGCGTCGACGGCCTGTGCGTGGGCGCCGCGCCGCGCGACTGCGACGACGCGGACATCTGCACGGTCGACGTCTGCAAGGCCGACGGCGGCTGCTCGCACACCGCCATCGGCTCCCTCTGCCGCGACGACAACCCCTGCACCGACGAGGCGTGCGACCCCGTCCGGGGCTGCGTCTTCCCGTTCAACACCGCGCCCTGCGACGACCACGACGCCTGCACGGCGGCCGACACCTGCACCCAGGGGGCGTGCCTCGGGCGGCTCATCGACCCCGACGACGGCAACCCCTGCACCGACGACCTGTGCGACCACGCGCTCGGCGTCATGCACGTGCCCAACCGCCTCCCCTGCGACGACGGCAACGCGTGCACCGTCGGCGACATCTGCGCCGACGGGCAGTGCACCGCCGGGGCCACGCCGCTCGGCTGCGACGACGGCAACCTCTGCACCGACGACAGCTGCGACCCCGCGAGCGGCTGCGTGAACACGAACAACACCGTCGTCTGCGACGACGAGAGCGCGTGCACGGCCTACGACCGCTGCTTCAACGGCGGCTGCACCGGCGTGACCGTCCAATGCGACGACGGCAACGTCTGCACGGCCGACTCCTGTGACCCGCAGGTGGGCTGCAAGAACGAGCTCATCATGATCAACGACTGCCGGCCGACCATCACGGTGACCTACCCGCCGCGCGGCGAGACCATCCTGGGCGCCGCCAACGCCCAGCGGGTGGTCGTCACCGGCACCGTGGCGAGCGGCGCGGGCCCCATCACGGGGCTCACGATCAACGGCGTCAGCACCAGCGTCGAGCCGTCGACCGGCGCCTTCTCGCGCGCCATCACCCCGAGCGTCGGCGGCAACACGCTCGTCATCGAGGCGACCGACGCGCTCGGCACCCAGCGCCGCGTCGTGCAGTCGTACCTGTGGTCGACCGCCTACCACAAGCCGACGGTGCCCAAGAACGGCATCGTCGCGCAGGGCATCGGCGTGTGGCTCGACAAGGACGCCATCGACGACCACAACCGCGCGCTGCCGCCGAACGACCTCGGCACCATCTTCGAGCTGGCGCTCCAGGGCTTCGACATCAACGCGATGATCCCGGTGCCGGCCGCGCACAACGTCAGCGCCGGCAGCCTCGTCGGCAAGTACGACATCTACGTCCGCAACCTCACCTACAACCCGCCGAAGGCGAGCCTCTCGACGCGCCCCGGGGGGCTCCAGCTGCACGTGTCCATCACGAACGGCCACGCGGAGATCCAGGCGAAGAAGACGTGCTCGGCCAGCCTCACGAGCTGCTGGGGGCCGAGCAGCATCTCCGGCGACCTGACCTTCAGCAGCATCACCATCGACGCGACGATCAACCTGAGCGTGTCCAACCACGCCCTCGTCGCCACCATCTCGAACAGCGCGGTCAAGGTCAGCGGCACGGACATCAGCATCAACGGCGCCTTCGGCTTCATCGCCGACTTCATCCTCGGCTTCTTCATCGGGGACTTCGAGGACAGCATCGAGCAGTCCTTCAACGACTCGCTGCGGCCGGTCCTCGGGCCGCTCATCAGCGACGCCCTGAGCGCGCTGGCGTTCTCGACCAGCCTCGACATCCCGCAGCTCGGCGACACCGGCACGCCGATCTCGGTCGACCTCCTGACCGACTTCCAGGGGGTCGACTTCGACGCCGAGGGCGGGCGGCTCTATCTGCGCGCGGGCGGCTACGCCTCGCAGAAGGCGACCCCGTACGACAACCTCGGGCTCCCCGACCGGGTGAGGTGCAACGCCGGCGGCGCGCAGCTCGTCACCGTCCCCGAGCAGCACGCGCTCGAGCTGGTCGTCTCGGACGACACCCTCAACAGCCTGCTCTACGCGGCCTGGCGCGGCGGGCTCCTCGAGCTCGACGTGCCGGCGGAGTGGCTCGCCGGGGCGGACCTGACCCAGTTCGGCATCAGCGGGCTGTCGGTCTCGATCAGCGGCATGCTCGCGCCGACCGCGAGCGACTGCGGCGGCGACGGCTTCCAGGCGGCCATTGGGGATCTGCGCATCCGGCTGAGCATGAGCTTCGCCGGACAGTCGCTGAACGCCGACCTGTGGGTGTCCGCGTCGATCGGCATCAACCTCGGGGTGGCCGACGGGCAGCTCAACCTGACCCTCGACGGCATCGCCAACGTCGAGACCCAGGTCGAGGTCGCGGAGGAGGGGCTCATCGGGGCCGAGTCCGCGCTGCGGAGCCTCATCGAGGCCCAGATCGTCGGCGGACTGGTCGACCAGCTGAGCGGGACCGAGCTCGGCAGCATCCCGCTGCCCGACATCGATCTCTCCGGGGCGATCCCCGGCCTCCCGGCGGGCACCGGCATCCGCATCAACCCGCAGGTGCTCTACCGCGACAACGGCAACATGATCGTCGGAGGCAAGCTCAATTGAGGCCCGCGACACTCCCCCTCCGCGCCGCCGGTCTCGCGGCCTGCGGGCTCGCCTTCGCCTCGCTCGTGGGCTGTACGGACGGCGCCCGCATCGCGGGTGAGCCCGACTCGGCGCCCATCGAGGACACGGTCGAGGTCGACTCCACCTCGGTCGACACCTGGACGCCGGCGCCGGCGACCTGCGCCACCGACGCCGACTGCGACGACAGCCGCCTCTGCACCGTCGATCGCTGCGATCTCACGGCGGTCTCGCCGCACTGCGTCTGGGAGATCGTCCCCGACACCTGCTTCATCAACAACGTCTGCCGCGTTCCGGGCGAGGCGCGCCCCGAGGATCCGTGCCGACAGTGCGACCCGACGCAGGACGCGAGCGGCTGGACCGTGGTCGCGGACGGCGGGAGCTGCGACGACCACGACCTCTGCACCGACGGGAGCCGCTGCTTCGGCGGCGCCTGCATCGGCGACGCGGTCGTGAGCTGCGACGACGGCGAGGCGTGCACGGTCGACTCGTGCACGGCGGCCCTGGGCTGCGTCCACGAGCACCTCAACGGCGACGTCTGCGACGACGGGCTCCGCTGCACGGGCGAGGACCGCTGCGAGCGCGGGACGTGCGTCGGGGCCCCCGAGAGCTGCGACGACGGCAACCCGTGCACGGTCGACGTGTGCACCGAGGACGGCGGCTGTCAGCACCTCCCGGCCGAGGTCGCGTGCGAGGACGGCGATCCGTGCACGGTCGGCGACAGCTGCCGCGACGGCGTCTGCGTCTCCGGCGGGCCCAACGCCTGCGACGACGAGAACTTCTGCACCGTCGACACCTGCCACGCCGTCGTCGGCTGCGTGCACCTGCCGACGTCGAGCCCGTGCTGCATCGGGGCGGTCGAGGCGTGCGACGACGGCAACCCGTGCACCGCCGACCTGTGCGACCCGCTGACCGGCGAGTGCGCCACCGAGCCGGCCGAGGGCCCGTGCGACGACCACAACGCCTGCACGGTCGACGACGTGTGCGTGGACGCGGTCTGTGGCGGGCGCGTGCGCGACTGCAGCGACGGCGATCCGTGCACCGAGGACAGCTGCAGCCCCAACGCCGGCTGCGGCTACTCGCCGCTCACCGGGCCGGCCTGCGACGACGGGCTCGCGTGCAGCGTCGGTGACGCCTGCCTCGACGGCGCATGCGTCGCCGACACGAGCGCGTGCTTGTGCACGCCGGTCCTGTCCGACGATGGGGCGAAGCTCGTGACGCTGGCGATCGGCGACGGCGGCTACGTGGGCGAGGGGCTCGACCTCGACGACGACCCGAGCACCTGCGCGCCGTCCGCGACCTGCGACTCCGGCATCAACAACAGCCTCGGCATCATCGCGAGCTTCGCCAACGACTCGATCGCGGACGCGGTCGCCGGGGGCGACCTCAGCCTGATCGCGATGTTCTCGCCGCGCGGCGCCGATCCCGACCAGATCACGCTCTCGATGTTCGCGGCCGAGCTGTCGCCGACGACGCCGGACTGCGACCCGCAGACCGGCACCTGCGACTGGCTGGTCAAGCGGGACCTCCTCGATCCGGAGACCTGCGTCCCGCTCGTCACGATGCCCGGCACCATCGACGGCAACGTCCTCACCGCCATCGGCGACGCGGCGCTGCCCTTCGAGATGCGGCTCTCCGCGGACGCCGTGATCGAGATCACGATCGGGAGCCTGCGGGTCGTCGGCACCGTCACCCGCAGCGGCGGGCGCATCACGGGGATGCAGGGCATCCTGGCCGGGGCGGTGCCGAAGGAGCAGCTCCTTGTCGGGATCGGCCTGCTCCCCGATGACTCGCTCCCGCCGCCCCTGGACAAGCCAACCGTGCTCGGGTTGGTCGACGCCCTCGTGACCAACGACATCGACACGACCGGCAACGGCAGCGAGGACTCCGCGTCCATCGGCATCAAGTTCACCGCGATCGACGGCCACATCGTCGGGGCGGCGGATTGATCGCGAGGGGCGCGGCGGAGGGCCTGCTCGCGCGCTGGGGGCGCCGCGCGAGCGCGTGACGGCAGGGCCGGCGGTGGGGGACCGCCGGGCCGCTCAGCCGATGGCCATCAGGGACGTGACGGAGGTGTGCGCTTCGGCCGGGAAGACGCAGATGAGCCGGGGGCTGCCGGGGTTGCGGAGCAGCGCGGCGTTCTGCAGGACGTCGAGATAGACGGCCAGGGCGTTGTAGGGCAGGCGAGGGAGCTCGGAGTGCAGCACGACCACCGTCGGCGCCTCGATCCACGAGAGATCGCGCAGGCAGAGCTCGAGGTCGTCCCACGTGGGCTTGAAGGTCGGCGGGAAGCGGAGCTGCTCGGCGAAGGTCGACAGGAGCTCGGCCTTGGCGTCGGTCGAGGGCGGAATGCTGACCACCTCAGCGTTGCCCGCCCAGACCATCGCGCCAGCGGTGTAGCAGAACGGATCCGGAAGGTTGGGCGCGTTGAGGGCAAACGAAGCGTTCACCGTACCTCCACGATGGAACGGGGGGAGAGGAGGCTTTGGGGCAGGAGAGCGGGGAGGGACGTCGATTGACGAGTCGACGCGGCGCGCAGCTCGCTCGTTTTGTGAAGGACTCCGGCCTTCTCCACGGTAGCGGAGCTGCGCATCCTCATCTTGGGGACAATCGCCGGTCGAGACGAGCAACTCTCGCGGCGCGGCTCCGAGGTGCGACGAGATAGTCGCATATAAACAGCGTGTTATATTTGATGTAACGTGTAACCGGGAGCCGCGGCGCGGCTCGGGCGCCCGCGACCCTAGTGCTTCGGGCCCGGCTCCTGCCGTGCCACGGCGGCGTCGAGGAGGGCGTCCACGAGGAGCTCCTCGACCCGCTCGAGGCGGGCGGCCACGTTCGTCTCCTCGAGGAGCCGCTGGCGCGGGCCGAAGTCGTCGACGAGGAGGCCCGCCGCGACGTCCGCGAGGCGGCCCGGGGGGCGGGTCTCGCTCAGCAGGGGCCCGAGCTCGGCGCGGAGCTCCGGCAGGCGCAGCGTCAGCTGGAGGATGAGGTCGCGCAGCCGGTCGGCGGCGACGCGATCGCCGTAGCGCTCGCGCTCGTCGAGGCGCTGCGCGCGGATGACGCGGAACGGCGCGTCCGGGGGCCGCTCCTCCAGCATCTCGATGCGGCAGAGCCCGCGCAGCGCGATGTTCCAGCGGCCATCGGCGAGGCGCTGCTCGGCGACGACGCGCCCGAGGCCCATGATCGGGTACACCGGCGGGCGGCCGAGGTAGTCCATCTCGAAGCCGGGCTTGAGCGCCGCGAGCGCGATCAGGCGGTCGCTGGCGACCGCGTGCTGGGCCAGCGCGCGGTAGCGCGGCTCGAAGAGGTGGAGCGGGAGCACGACGCCGGGGAAGAGCACCGCCCGCGGGAGCGGGAAGATAGGCAGGTGCGCGAGACCCTCCGGCGTGATCTCGGCTTCGTTCCGTCGTTGTGACGCCATCGCCCGATGATAGCGAATTTCGACCCCGCTTGGGGAGCCGGAGGCGACAACCCCGCTAGCGGCCCACCGATCGGGCGAGCTCGCGGCGGGCGAAGTCCGCGTAGGCCGTGCGGCCCTGCTCGGCGAGGGCGGTGAGCCGCGCGCGGGCGGCGTCCTCGTCGCCGGCGGCGCGCCACGCCAGGGCCCCGTCGAAG
>SBGO01000754.1 GCA_006226565.1 Deltaproteobacteria bacterium
GTACTCCTCGTCGGTGCTCTCGTCGCAGTCGTCGTCGACGCCGTTGCAGGCGCTGTCGTCGGCCGCCGCCTGGCCCGGGGCGCACGAGTCGACCTCGCTCCCCGCGACGCAGGTCTTCGCCCCGGTCGCCGCGCAGGCGCCCGTCCCGCAGCTCGTGTCGCTCGCGACGTACTCCTCGTCGGTGCTCTCGTCGCAGTCGTCGTCGACGCCGTCGCAGGTGGCGTCGTCCTCGGCGAGCGGGTCGCCCGGGGCGCAGGAGTCGCGCTCGACCCCGTCGACGCAGCTCAGGATGCCGGTGGCCGCGCAGGCGCCGGTGCCGCAGGCGGTGTCGGTCGGGGTGTACTCCTCGTCGGTGCTCTCGTCGCAGTCGTCGTCGACGCCGTCGCAGGTGGCGTCGTCCTCGCCGAGCGGGTCGCCGGGCGCGCAGGAGTCGTGCTCGACCCCGGCGACGCAGCTCGTGACGCCCGTGGCGGCGCAGGCGCCCGCGCCGCAGGCGGTGTCGCTCGGGACGTAGTCCTCGTCGGTGTCGCCGTCGCCGTCGTTGTCGATCCCGTCGCAGCCGGTCTCGTCGCACGTGTCCAGGCCGGCGCACTCCCAGCCGCCGCCCGTGGTGCAGTCCCAGAGCCCGCAGAGCCCGTCGACGACGCAGGGGTCCCCCGGATGGACGGTGGTGTTGTCGTCGAGCAGGATCTCGTCGGTGTCGCCGTCGAGGTCGTTGTCGAGGCCGTCGCAGATCTCGGGCAGCGAGGCGTCGGTGTCCTTGCAGCAGATGACGCCGCCCTGCTGGTCGGGGAAGCGCTTGGTGACCTGGTTGGCCTCGTTGTAGCCGCTGCCGGGGCAGTCCCAGGCCCAGGTGGCGGCGGTGGCGTAGCCGAAGTCCGTCGCCGGGTTGTCGTTGTTCTGGCCGATCAGGGTCTGGAGGCCGCTGCACAGGTTGTGGCCGAAGCGGTTGAGCGGGGCGCAGCTCGAGGTCGGGGTGGCGCCGAGGTTGCCGCAGCCGAAGACGTCGTTGAAGTAGACGGGGACGCCGTTGACCTGGTCGTCGCAGACGCCGGATCCGGAGCCCGAGGCCTGGGTCATGAAGAAGGCGCCGCCGGGCGGGACGGTGAGCTGCGCGCCGTCGCCCCCGACGCCCAGGGGGCCGGTCCCGAAGTTGGGGTAGTCGGCGGCCACGGCGTCGGCGCAGCCGAGGCCGTTCGTGCGGATGGTGACGTCGTTGGGGCCGTCGCAGATGTGCCAGCCGGGGGCGCAGAGGTCCTCGACGTTGCAGCCGACGCCGTCGGCGTTGACGCCGTCGTTGCCGGCGGCGCGGTCGCAGGCGGGGCCGTTCTGGTAGACGCCGGCGATGTCCCAGGCGCCGCCGCAGGAGGCGATGGCCGGGTAGGCGAGGGCGTCGGCGTAGCCCTCGCGGGTGCCGTCGGAGCAGCCGACGACGGTGGGGATGAGGAGGTCCGTGGGCACGCCGGGGGCGTCCGAGCTGCTCGAGGTGCGCGTGAAGACGGAGTCGGGGCCGATCAGCGCGCCGGTGTAGCTGACGACCGCCTGGTTCCGCAGGATGGCGCTCTCGGGCTCGGGGACGACGAGGACGTCGAAGGTGACGGTGACCTGGTCGTCGACGGCCATGGTGCCGCCGGCCGTGGCGGTCGCGCCGGCGCCGAGGCGCACGGTGACGGTCCGGCCGTCGGCGCTGATGTCGCCCACGTCGTCGCCGGGCCCGTCGCTGACCGGCTGACCGGCGACGGTCAGGGAGCCCGGGGCGTAGACGGCGTCGGCGGGGATCGGGTCGCGGAGCACGACGTTCTCGGCGGTGTCGTTGGCGACGTTTCGGACGACGATGGTGTACGTGACGCGCCCGCCCGGGACCACCGGGCCGCCCGCGGTCGCGGCGCCGGTCTTCGTGACCGCGAACTCCGGCGCCTGCACGTCGATGGCGAGCGCGGCGAGCTCGAGGAAGAAGTACTCGTCGGCGGAGGAGCCGAGGACGACGTCCACCGAGGTCGCGCCGCCGGGGACGACGCCGTCGATGGAGAAGACGTCGAGGTCGAGGCCGGTGATGCCGAGGTCGGGCGACGGATCGAGGCCCGGCTGGACCACGCCGCGGTACGAGTTCGAGTGGTTGAAGACGCCGCCCGCCGGGTTGAGGGCGTTGGTGAGCGAGGTCCCGGCCACCGTGATCGACTCGCCGGACTGGTAGTTCGTCTGGCCCTGGTTGCCGGCGAGCAGGACGTCGCCGGTGACGGTGCCGGCGGGGGTGCGGATGCCGGAGAGGGTGGCGGTGATGCTGGGGCGGCCGCTGGTGCCGCGGAGCCAGTCCTCGACGCGCCACAGGCGGACGGCGCGGAGCGGGGCGCCCTGGACCTCGTAGACCACGAAGAGGGTCCAGGAGTTGTCGGAGCTCAGGGCGCGGATGTTGCCGAGCTGAAAGGTGAAGCTGCCGCCGCCGGCGGTCAGGGCGGCCACGAGGTCGGTGACGTCGGCGCGGGCGGCGCGCTCGTCGACGGTCACGCCGACGATGTTGATGGACTGGACGTGGGCGTAGGTCGCGGTGACGGCGTGATAGGGCTGCCCGGCGAGGCCGAAGGGGACCGTGTTCGCGCTCGGGTCGGCGGCGATCGGGTACCGGGGCGCCGGCGGCGTGATCCAGTTGCTGACGCCGTCCTGCTGCCACGACAGCAGCGCGTAGACGACGTGGGCGCCGGTCGGCAGGACCAGGGTGGCCCGCGAGGAGTCGGTCGTGGACGCGTCGCCGTCGACGTCGAAGGTCCGGACGTCTCCGGCGCTGCTGCTGCCGCTGTGGTTGTTGTTGCCGATGGCCAGGAACGAGCCGTTGACCGCGGCGGGCTGGCCCGGCCCGGGGTAGAGCACGAGCTGCGCCGAGGCCGAAGTGGACACGAGCCCGACGGCGATGGCCGCGGTGAGGGCGAGCAGGCGTCTCATGGGTGCTCCTGGTCGGGGCGCCGAGCGCTCCGGTAGCTGGAGATTTGCAGGCGGGAGAGGATCTAGAGCGACGCTCGCGGTGTCAAGCGAGCCCCGGGCCCGCCGAACGACGCCGCGCCGCCATGGGCCGCCGCGCGCCGTGGCTCCGCGTTCACTTGCTCTTTGAACCCGTGCCCGAAGCTCGTCTCCCTCGTCGTACCCTCACTTCGAGGCGCCGGGCTGCTTTCCTTCGGACGCCGGGTTAGAATCGTCGCCATGCTCCATCCATACGTGCGTAGCCTGCTGGCGCCGGCGCTGGTCGCCGTCGCCGTGATGACCCGTCCCGCGCCCGCGCGCGCCGAGGCGAAGGTCGAGGTCTCCATGATCTGCCCCGTCGTCGCCGTGCAGGCGGCGGAGGACGGGGGCGTGGACGTCGTGATCGGCCGCGGGGCCGTCCACGGGCTCGTCCCCGGGACCCCCGGCAACGTCTACGAGCCGGGCGAGACCAGCGGCGTCGGCGCGGTGGTCGGGCGCCTCGTCCTGACCGAGGTCGGCGAGGCCCAGTCGCGCGGACACGTGGCGCCCTCGTCCCTGGCGCGGCTCGAGCGCATCGTCCCGGGGGCGAGCGTCGACGTGAACACGCGGGTCGACGCCGGGACGTATCAGGGGCTCCTCCTCGGGCTGGCGCTGAACGGCATCGTCTTCCTCGACAACACGGCGACGCCGATCGTGACCCTCGAGGCCCTGCTCGGGGCGCGCGACGGGGCGCTCGAGCAGCGCGCGCTCGAGCAGATGGTCGTCTGCGGCCACGAGGTCATCGAGTTCACGCTCGAGCTCAAGAACCCGGTCACGCGCGGCAAGTGGAAGGGCCGCGTGATGGCGGACGTCCTGCGCGACAGCGCGCCCGACGACTACCGGGCGTTCCTGCGCTTCGTGCGCGACTTCCCCGGCAAGTACATCGGCAAGCCGTGGAAGATCAGCGAGACCTACGCGACCTGGATCCTCAACGACACGCCACCGTCGGAGGAGGACCGGCTCACCGAGCTGCTCGCGGCGAAGGGGCGCGACTTCACGGACCTCGCCCGGGAGCAGACCGAGAGCGAGCTCGTGGGCTTCCTGAGCTATCACCGCCGCGCCATCACCAACTTCCCCGATGGCCGCGTCGAAGAGGGCTGGCGCATCCTGCGCACCCTCGAGCGCGCGGTGAAGGCCCGCCCGGGCAAGCCGTCCGCCGCCGTCCGCGCCGAGCTCCTGCACATGCGCGCGCGGCTCCTCGCCCGCGACCCGAAGAAGACGACCCAGGCCGCCAAGGCCTACGGGCAGCTCGCGACGCTCTACTTCGAGACCGGCGACCACATCGAGGCCTTCGTGGCGCTCAACAACGTCGTGAGCCAGTCCTACGCGGCCGAGCGCTACGACGAGGTGCTGAAGCTCGTCCCCGAGACGCTGGCCGTGTTCCGGGCGGAGAAGGGCAAGATCACCGACCCCCAGATCGCCGCCCACGTGCCGGCGAAGGAGGCCTTCCTCATCCGGCTTGCGGCCGACATCTCGCGCCGCCGCGGCCAGTACCGCGAGGTCGTCGAGCAGCTGACGCCGCTCGTGGGCACCTTCGAGGCGGTCGGCTACCCGTCGGCGCGCGAGGACGAGATGAACCTCATCAAGGAGCTCGCCGGCGCCCACACGAAGCTCGGCGAGTTCGACCAGGCGCGGGTCCTCTACACCCGGATGGAGGCGCTGGCCGAGCGCGTCGACGACGACGCCAAGCGCGCCGACCTCGCCTGGGAGATCGGCGAGCTCCACTGGCAGCAGTCGCGCTGGGTCGAGGCGGCCGCCGAGTACGACCGGATGGCGCGGCTCGCGGCCAAGGCGGGCCGGCCGGCGCTCGAGGCGAAGGCGCTGGCGGCCGCCGGGCAGTCGCTGTGGAACGTCGGCCAGCACGCCGAGGCGCTCGCCAAGCACGCGCAAGGACTGGCGCTGCGCGAGCAGGTGGGCGACCAGAGCGGGCTCGCCTGGCAGCTCGTCCAGATGGGCAAGATCCTGGTCGAGACGGGCGATCGCGACAAGGCGCGCGACGCCTTCGAGCGCGCGCTCGGCATCCGGCGCGCGCTCGGCGAGCGCTCGAAAGAGGCCGAGGTGCTCGAGCAGCTCGGCGCCCTGGACAAGGCCCTGACGCGGCTCGACGCGGCGCGTGCGCGCTTCGACGAGGCGCGGGCGATCTACGCGAAGCTCAAGCTCGTGCCCGACGAGGCGCGCGTCCTGCAGAGCATCGCCGGGGTCGAGCTGAAGGAGGGCGCTTTCCGCGAGGCGGCCACGACCATCGCGAAGTCGGTCGGGCTCTTCAAGCGCATCGGGGACTCGGTGTCGCTGGTCGTCGCGATGTACTGGCAGGGGCGCGTCCTGAGCGCGACCGGGGCCTACGCCGAGGCGCGGCGGATCCACGAGCGCGCCATCGCCCTGTCGAAGGACGACAAGGCGCTCAAGGCCGAGGGGGTGACCAACCTCGGGGCGCTCGACCTCGGGGCGGGCGAGCTGGACCGGGCGGCGACGCGCGCGCAGGAGGCGCTGGCCCTGGCGGAGTCGGCGCAGGACGTGACGCGGCAGGTGGGCGCGCTCGGGCTCCTCGAGGACGTGCAGGAGGACCGGGCGGACTTCGACGGCGCGCTGGTGACGAACGCGCGGCGGCTGACGCTGGCGCGCGAGAGCGGCAACCGCCCGGCGGAGGTGTCGGCGCTGGTGGACCGCGCGTGGAAGCTCGTCGACATCGGGCGGCTGGCGGACGCGCGGAAGACCCTCGACGACGCGCTCCCCATCTCCAGGCAGAACGGCGACGACGTCGAGCTGGCCTGGGTGCTCAACGGCTTCGCGAAGGTGCACGAGCACCTCGGCGACGCCGGCGAGGAGATGAAGGCGCTGGACGCGGCGGTCGTGCTCATGGAGCGCGCGAAGTACCCCTACGGGATCGCCGCGATGGTGTTCAACCGGTCGCTGCTGTTCACGCGCCTGCGCGATCTGGACCGGGCCCTCGCGGACAGCGAGCGGGCCGAGAAGATCGGCGGCGACGCGCTCGACGTGCAGTTCCGGATCCCGCTCCTGTCGGGGCGCGGGTCGACGCTGCGCTACATGAAGCGCTTCGTCGAGGCCGAGAAGACCCTGCAGGAGGCCCTCGCGCTGGCGCGGACGGCGGCGCCCGGGCGGGTGCCGGCGCTCCTGCGCGAGCTGGGGCGGCTCCAGGAGGAGCGCGGGAAGATCGACGCCGCCGTCGAGACCCTGCGGGAGGCGGCGGAGCTCTCGGGGAAGATGGCCGGGCGGCAGTACGCCTCGCTGGCCGAGCTCGGGATCGTGCTGGCCGTGGCCGGGCGCGACGACGAGGCGGCGCCGGCGCTCGAGGAGGCGGTGGCGCGGGCGCGCGAGCGGGGCGGCAAGGTGCCGTGGGAGGCGCTCTATCAGCTGGGGATGCTGCGGGCGCGCCAGGGGAAGAAGCAGGAGGCGATCGCGCTGCTCCACGCGTCGGTGGACGAGGTCGAGCGGGGCGAGGTGCTGCTCGCGGACGACGCGGCGCGGATGCGCTACCGGGCGGACAAGACCGGCGTCTACCGCTACCTCATCAAGCTGCTGCTCGAGGACGGCAAGGTCGAGGGGGCGCTGCGCTACCTCGAGCGGTCGAAGGTGAGCGAGCTGGCGGAGGTGGACCGGCGGACGGGGTCGCGGGGGGACCCGGCGACGGCGCTGGCGATCGAGCTGGACGTGCAGGAGGCGCGCCTGCAGGGGCTCCTCGACAACGAGCTGCAGAAGGACAAGCCGGACGACGAGAAGGTGTCGCGCCTCGACGGGCTCCTGGCGTCGGTGAAGAAGCGGCGGGCGGCCTTCGCCGAGAAGCTCGACCGCAACGACGCGCTCTTCGACCGGTACGCGGTGCGGCCGCTCCAGCTCGAGAAGCTCCAGCAGTACCTCGACGACGACATGCTGGTGCTGGCGCCGGTCATCCTCGACGACCAGGTCGTGGTCTTCGCGGTGACGAAGAGCGTCCTGACGCACTACGTGCGGCCCGCGAAGCCGGGCTACATCGCCGGGCTCGTGCAGGAGCTGGCGCGCCTCGTCCACCCCGACAAGGCGCGCGGGGCGCTGGGCGTGGCGGGGCTGAAGAAGGCGCGCAAGGTGTCGGGCGAGCTCTACGACATGCTGGTGCGCCCGGCCTTCGAGGCCATCGGGCGGCCGAAGCGGCTCATCGTCAGCGCGAGCGGGGCGCTGCGCTACGTGCCCTTCGCGGCGCTCTGGGACGGCGAGGCGTGGCTGGTCGAGCGGTCGAGCGTGGTGAACGTGACGGCGCTCGACCGCGAGAAGTTCGCCGAGCGGAGCCCGCGCGGGCGGGCGGACGCGACGGTGCTGGCGCTGGCGGACCCGGACGGGTCGCTGCCGGGGGCGCGGCTCGAGGTGGCGGAGGTGCAGAAGGCGCTGCCGGCGGTGGACGTGTTCGAGGGGAAGGCGGCGACGCTGTCGACGCTCCGGACGAAGCTGCGGGTGCCGGGCTACGACATCGTGCACCTGGCGACCCACGGGCGCCTGGACACCGAGCAGCCCGAGCGCTCGAACATCCTGCTCGCGGGGGACGAGCTGTCCTACGCCGACATCCCGACGCTGTCGCCGAGCCGGACGCACCTCGTCATCCTGAGCGCCTGTGAGACCGCGGTGAACGCCGGCGGGACCGGCGTGGAGATCGCCGGGCTCGCCTATCAGTTCCAGCGGAGCAAGGTCGACAGCGTGCTCGCGACCCTGTGGCAGGTGGACGACGAGGCGACCGCCGAGCTGATGTCGCGCCTCTACGGCGGGCTGGCGAAGGGCTCGACCTACGTCGACGCGCTGGCCGACGCCCAGCGCGGGCTCATCGGCGACGCGGACTCCGGCTTCGACCACCCGGCCTACTGGGCGGCCTTCTTCCTGATGGGCTCGCCGTGACCCGGCGCGGCCGCGCGCGGTGACCGGTGGCCTCGGCGCTTGCGACGCCGAGGCCGCGTCGCTTCCGATAGCGCGCTTGGGGGTCCCGCGGGGCTGTGGCATGGTGCCGCCCGCTTCAGCCGCGGGGGGACCACATGCAGCCAGCCGTCGGGGTCGACTTCGGGACGACCAACAGCGCCATCGCCGCCATCGACGCCGACGGACGCGCCCGCCTCGCGGCCTTCCCCGGCCCGGGCGGCGCGAGGACGCCGGTCTTCCGCTCGCTCCTCTTCTTCGAGAACGACGTCGACTGGGTCGACGGCCGGCCGCCCGCGACCATCGGGCACGAGGCCATCGCCGAGTACCTGGCGACCGGCGCCGACGGCCGGCTCATGCAGTCGATGAAGTCCTTCCTCGCGAGCCGCCACGTCGTCGCCACCAACGTGCTCGGCCACAACTTCACCCTCGAGTCGCTCATCGCGCTCGTCGTCGCGCGCCTGCGCGCCGCCATCCGGCCCGAGCTCGGCGTCGAGCCGCCCGCGCACGTCGTCGCCGGCCGGCCCGTCCACTTCGTCTACGCCGAGACGCCCGAGGACGACGCCTACGCCGAGGGCCGCCTGCGCAAGGCCTTCGTGCGCGCCGGCTTCCCGGAGGTGACCTTCGTCCCGGAGCCCGTCGCCGCCGCCCTCCACTACGCGTCGACCCTCGACCACGACGAGGTGGTGCTCGTCGCCGACTTCGGCGGCGGCACGAGCGACTTCAGCGTGCTGCGCGTCGGCCCGTCGACCGCCGACGATCCGAACGACGCCGCGCACATCCTCGGCACCGCGGGCGTCGGCGTCGCCGGCGACAACTTCGACGCGCGGCTCCTCGACCACCTCGTCGCGCCGGCGCTGGGCAAGGGGTCGTACTACAAGAGCCAGGAGGGCAAGATCCTCGAGATCCCGCCCGCCATCTTCCACCGCCTCGAGCGCTGGCACGAGCTGTCCATCCTCAAGACGCCGCGGATGATGGAGAGCCTCCACGCCTACCGCCGGGCCGCCCGCGAGCCCGAGAAGATCGGCGCCCTCATCGACGTCGTCGACGGCGACCTGGGCTACGCCCTCTACGCCGCCGTCGAGCGGGCCAAGGTCGCGCTGTCCCACGCCGATGCCGCGCAGTTCGCCTTCCACGCCGACGACCTGTCGGTCGAGGCCGCGGTGACGCGTGCAGAGTTCGAGGCCTGGATCGCGCCCGAGCTCGACGCGCTGACCCAGTGCCTGGACGGCCTGCTCGAAGACGTCGGCCTGACCGTGAACGACGTCGACACCGTCTTCCTCACCGGCGGCACGGCCCTGGTGCCCGCCGTCCGCGCCCTCTTCGAGGCGCGCTTCGGCGCCGAGCGGCTCCGCACCGGCGACTTCCTGGCCTCGGTCGCGAGCGGCCTCGCTCGCTACGCCGCGCGGCTCCGCTGACGAGGCGCCGTCACAGGCCGGGCGCGGCCCTGACCTTGGCCGTCGCGTCGGCGTCGACGTGGGCGATGCGCGGCTCGCCCGCGCGCGCGGCGCCGGCGGTGAGCGTGAGCAGGGTCAGGGAGCACCGCTGGGCGAGGCGGGTGGGCGTCATCGTCGGCCTCGGGCTGGTGGGTTGTCCGAAGAGAGCGGTCACGCTATCGAGTCCCTGGACAACTCGCCAGAGACGCGGGTGAATTCCAGCGCCCGCCCGCGAGAGGCCGCCGAGGCACGAAGGACCGCGACGCCATGAAGGACCAGCTACGCATCGTCATGTGCCGGCCGACGCGCCCGGGCAACGTGGGCGCCGCCGCGCGCGCGATGAAGACGATGGGCATCCGGTCGCTGGTGCTCGTCGACCCGCTCCACCCGGCGGACGACCAGGACGCCGTCGCCCGGGCCCGCGACGGCCGCGACCTCCTGGCCGCCGCGCGCACCGTCGCGACCGTCGAGGAGGCCGTCGCGGACTGCGTCTTCGTCGTCGGCTTCAGCGCGCGGGATCGGGCGCTCGGCCCGCCGGTGCGTGACGTCCGCGAGGTGACCCGGGAGACCCTCGCGCACGCCGCTCACGGGCCTGTGGCCTTCGTCTTCGGCACCGAGCGCGACGGGCTGTCCAACGCCGAGCTGGCCGCCTGTCACGCGCTGGCGCGCATCCCGACCGACGGCGAGGCGACCTCGCTGAACCTCGCGTCGGCCATCCAGCTCGCCTGCTACGAGCTGCACCTCGCGACCCTCGCCGAGCGAGCGGCGGCGCCCGCGCCCGAGGCCACGCCCGCCACCCGCGGCGACGTCCTGGCCCTGCTCGCTCGCCTCCACCGCGCCCTGGTCGCCGTCGGCCCCTTCGCCGAGGGGGACGCCAAGCTCGACGCCGTCGAGCAGCGGGCCCTGCGCCTCCTGGACCGCGCCGCGCTGGGCAAAGAGGAGCTGCGAGCCCTGCACGCCATGCTGAAGTGGATGGGGCACTGATTCCGGCCCGCGCGCGCCCCACGCTGGCCCCGGCGGCCCGCGTGGAGTAACAGTGGCGGGCCTCATGGCTCGCTTCACCGACATCCACCCGCCCGACCGCGCGCCGACCCTGATCGCCGTCGTCGGGGATCTGTGGGTCATCGACAAGCCCGCCGACTACCTCGTCCACCCGGCAGGCAACGAGGCGATGCCCGACATCCTGGCCTGGGCCCGCGCCGTCCACGGCGCCCCGGCGACCCTCGCGCCGGCCCATCGCCTCGACCGCCAGACCTCGGGCGTCGTCCTGTGCTCCCCGGACGCCGACCTGCGGACCCGCCTCGGCGTCGCCTTCGCGAGCCGCGAGGTCCGCAAGACCTACCACACCCTGGTCCACGACCTGACGCCGCCCGCGGGCGTCATCGACCGCGCCCTGGCCGACGGGCGCCGCGGCGCCCCGCTCGACGCGCGGACGCGCTACGTCCGGCTGGAGGCGGTCGGGCGCTTCTCGTATCTCGAGGTCACCCCGGAGACCGGGCGGAAGCACCAGATCCGCCGGCACCTCAACCACATCGGCCACGGGATCGTCGGCGACCGCCGCTACCCGCACAAGAAGCCGCGGCGCATGGTCGACGCGCCGGCGCGGCTGTGGCTCCACGCTCTCCGCGTCGCGCTGCCCGACGGTCAGGTCTTCGAGGCGCCGCTCGCGCCCGAGCTCGCCGCCCACCTCGCGCGGCTGCGCCGCGCCGGCTGAGCCGGGCGGGGAGAATCTCCCCAGCGGGGAGAACCTCCCCGGTCCGCGGCGTCGCGCGACCGCGCCTCGCCGCACGATGACGCCCTGCCCATCGGCATCGTCGCCGCCTGCGCCCGATGGCGCGCGTCTTGCTCTCTGTCGTGGCGCGCCCCGGCCGTTCGGGGCGCCGCACGGGAGGGAGCGCCATGCAGCGGCGAGAGTTCGACGTTCCGGAGTTCGGGTCCGCGGCGACGCGCGGGATCTGCGCGACCTGCGTCCAGCGAGACGGGTGCGGCTGGGCCGCCCACTCGCGGACGGCCATCTGGCAGTGCGGCGAGTTCGACCCGGGTCCCTCGGCGACGGCGACGCGCGCCCCGGTGCCCGTCGCCACGGCGCCGGTCCACGCCGACGCGCTGGGGCTCTGCGTGAGCTGCGCCAACGCGGCGACGTGCACGCTCCCGGGTCGCACCGGAGGCGCCTGGTACTGTGAGGAGCATCGCTGACGCGGACGAGGCGGCGGGTGGCGCTGCGCCGGGGGAGTGAACGCGCTAGAGTGGGGTCACTTCCTCGGGGCGCGCCCTCGTCCGGCCGTCCCCTGGGGAGTGGAGGCACCCTGTTCGAGCGATCCGACGCCCTGGTGCAGGAGATCCTGCGCTGCGGTCACGCCGTGACGCGCCGCGTGGCGTTCCTGCGCGCCGTGTCGCGGGCGCTCCTCGCGGGGGTGCCGGGCGCCTCGGCCGTCGAGCTGGAGCTCGCCGACGGCCCCCTTCGCTACCTGTGGCGCGCCGAGCGTGCGGGCCCGGAGCGCCTCGTCCCCGCCCCCGGGGACGTCGAGCGCCGTGCGGACGACCTCCCGGTCGCCGCCACCTTCCCCATCACCCGGGAGGACGGCGGCACCCTGCGCCTCTTCTTCGCGCCGGCGGATCTGCCCGTCGACATTGACCGCGCCACGCTCGCCCGCGTCGCCGACACCCTCGGGATCGCCATCGCCAACCGGCGGGCGACCGCCGCCCTCGCCGAGCGCGTCAAGGAGCTCACCTGCCTCTACGCGATCGCGCGCATCTCCGAGGATCTCGCGCTCGACGCGGCGGACGCGCTGCGCGCCATCGTCGCGCGCCTCCCGCCGGCCTGGCAGTACCCCGAGCTCACCATCGGCCGGGTCGTGCTCGACGGGCACGCCTACGCGACCGCGGACGACGCCGACGAGGCGCCTCACGTGATGCGCGCGCCGCTCCTCGTGGGGGGCGAGGAGCGAGGCGTGGTCGAGGTCTTCTACCGCGCCCCCGACGATCCGCAGCACGACCTCGTCGTCCTCGGCGACGACGTCTTCCTGACCGAGGAGCACGCGCTCATCCGGGGCGTCAGCCGGGAGATCGGGCGGAACCTCGAGGTGCGGCAGGCGCGCCTCGAGCGCGAGCGCCTCCTCGAGCAGGTCGCGCGCGCGGACCGCCTGGCCGCCATCGGGCAGCTCGCCGCCGGGGTCGCCCACGAGCTCAACGAGCCCCTCGGCGGCATCCTCGGCTTCGCCGAGCTGGCGCTCGCCGCGGACGTCGGCCCCACGGCGCGGCCCGACGTGCGCCGGATCGTCGACATCGCGCTCCACGCGCGCGGCATCATCAAGCAGCTCCTCCTCTTCGCGCGCCAGTCCTCGGTCGAGCGCGTGCCGGTCGACCTGCGCACCGTCGTCGCGGAGACGCTGACCTTCCTCGAGACGCGCTGCGCGCGGCAGCGGGTGGAGCTGGTGCAGGACCTCGCGCCGGTCCCGACCGTCGCCGGCAACCCCGGGCAGCTCAAGCAGGTCCTCGTCAACCTGGTCGTCAACGCGCTCCACGCGATGCCGGACGGCGGCACCCTGACGGTGCGCTGTCGCCCCGACGGGGACGCGGTCGCCCTGGAGGTCGCCGACACCGGCGTCGGGATGCCGCCCGAGGTGGCGGCCCAGGTCTTCGACCCCTTCTTCACGACCCGCGACATCGGCGAGGGGACCGGCCTCGGGCTCTCCGTCTCGCACGGCATCATCGTCGCCCACGGCGGGACCATCGAGGTGCGCTCCGAGCCCGGGCGCGGGGCGAGCTTCTCGGTGCGGCTGCCGGTCGCGCCGGCGGAGGAGGGCGAGGATGGTCCCTGAGCGATCGCCGGAGCGGATCCTCGTCGTCGACGACTCGGACGCGACGCGGGAGGTCATCGTCCGCCACCTGCGCGCCGTCGGCTACGAGCCGGTCGCGGTCACGGGCGTCGCCGAGGCGCTCGACGCCCTCGCCCGGGCGCGCTTCGACCTGGTCGTGACCGACGTGCGGATGCCCAAGGTCAGCGGCCTCGATCTCGTCGCCCACGTCCGCGAGAACCACCGCGACACCGAGGTGACCGTCGTCACCGGCTACCCGAGCGTGGACGGGGCCGTCACGGCGATGAAGCGCGGCGCCAACGACTACCTGACCAAGCCCTTCACCCGCGAGGAGCTGCTGGCCGCCGTCGAGCGGGCCCTCGACCGGGTCCGGGCGCGCGCGGGTGGCGCGTCCGAGCCGACCGCGCTCGGGCGGCCGCACGGGGTCATCGGCGACTCGCCGGCGATCCGCTCGGTCCTCGCCCAGGTCGAGCGCGCGGCCCGGGCCCCGGCGACCGTGCTCATCACCGGCGAGAGTGGCACCGGCAAGGAGCTCGTGGCGCGCGCCATCCACTACGCGAGCGCACGGGCGGCCGCGCCCTTCGTCCCGGTCAACTGCGGCGGCGTCCCCAGCGAGCTCTTCGAGAGCGCCCTCTTCGGCCACGTGCGCGGGGCGTTCACCGGCGCCACGATGGCGCGCGCGGGGCTCTTCATCACGGCCGACGGCGGGACGCTCTTCCTCGACGAGATCGCCGAGACGAGCGTCGCCATGCAGGTGAAGCTCCTCCGCGTGCTGCAGGACAAGGACGTGTGGATGGTCGGCGCGACCAGCCCGCGGCGCGTGGACGTGCGGGTCATCGCCGCGACGAACAAGGATCTGCCGCGCATGGTCGCGCGCGGGGCCTTCCGGGAGGACCTGTACTACCGCCTCAACGTCATCGCGATCGACGTGCCGCCGCTTCGCGCCCGCGCCGGGGACGTGGCGCGGCTGTTCGCGCACTTCGCGGCGCGGAGCGCGGTGGAGCTCGGGTGCGAGCCGCTGCGGCCGACGGACGCGGCGCTCGACGCGCTCGCGCGCTACGACTGGCCCGGAAACGTCCGCGAGCTGGAGAACCTCGTGCAGCGCATGACCGTGATGCGCGACCGCCCCGAGCTCGACGTGGCCGATCTGCCGCCGAACCTGCGGTTCGCGGTCGCGGCGCCCGAGCCGGACCTCGGCCGGACCCTGGCCGAGGTGGAGCGCGACTACGTGCGCCGCGTGCTCGCCAGCGTCGACGGCAACAAGACGCGCGCCGCCGAGATCCTCGGCATCGACCGGAAGACGCTGCGGGCGCGGCTCGCGGAGCCCGAGGACGGCTGAGCGGCCGTCCCTCCGTCGGCGGAGGTGCCGACCGCGGATCTCTGTGCTATGGGGCCGCACGACCTTGCTGCACCAGCGAATAGGGTCGTCCCCACCCCAAATATTGCTCGAGGTTCTCAATGATGCGGCGCGCCAGCCTGGCTGCGATCCTCGCTCTCGTGGCGTCCTGCGGGGACAGCGGCACCCCCGCCGACGACACCCTCGGCGCCGACGTCGTCCACGTCGCCTGCCCCACGACCTGCGCCGATCAGGACGGCAACCCCTGCACCGTCCCGACCTGTGACGACACGACCGGGACCTGCGTCGAGATCGCGGCCGCCAACGGCGTCGCGGTCGCGAGCGGCTGCTACGACGGGGTCGTCTGCCACGCCGGCAGCCCGGACACGAGCGGCGCGACCCTCACCGCGCTCGGGCAGAGCTGCCAGGCGGCCGACGCGGCCCTCGATCCCTTCGGCTGCAAGCGCATCCGCTGCGTCGAGGGGTACAACGACTGCGTCGACGTGCTGAAGCCGGCCGGGGCGGCCTGCTGGCTCGAGGGGGTCGACGGGGACGGCGCCACCTGCCCGGCGCACGCATGCGACGCCGGCGGGAGCTGCGTCGCCGCGGCGGACAAGGACGTTACCTGCGCGGAGGCCGACTACCCGGCGGGCTGTGACGTCGAGTGCCAGGCGTGCACGACGCTGGCCTGCCACTGGATCCCGGACCCGAGCGCGCCGGACGCCCCGGCCAAGAAGGTCCGCTACTGCGAGCCCCAGGCCGTCGCCGACGGCGCCTGCGACGACGGCAACGCGTGCAGCACCGGAGACGTGTGCCGCCTCGATCAGGTCGGGAGCGGGCCGCTCGGCAAGGAGACGACCGGGATCTGCGAGGCGTCCGGCGGCAAGTCCAAGGAGGACTGCCTGACGGAGCTGTCGCTGCCGGCGCTGCCGTGCCTCCGGGCCGGCATGGGGTGTGACGCCGACGGCTGCGCCCTCGACCAGGAGCTGGCCAACGCCTGGTGCCGCCCGCCGGCGCCGGTCTGCGTGAACACCGCCGAGACCTACTGCACCCACGTCGACGTCGGCGACGGCAAGTGGAACGCGAGCACCGGCTGCCACCTGGTCGTGTACGCGGCGACCTGCGACGACGGCGACCCGTGCTCGGTCGACAGCTGCGGCGCGAGCGGCTGCGAGCACACGCCGCTCCCCGACGAGACTCCCTGCGGCGCCGGCGCGACCTGCCAGGCGGGGCACTGCGTGCAGACGTGCAGCCCGCCGGTCGACGGCGGCTGGAGCGGGTGGAGCTGCGCCCCGTGCACCGCGGAGTGCGGCGGCGGCCTGCGCACCTGCACCCGGACCTGCACCGCCCCCGCGCCGAGCTGCGGGGGGGCCGACTGCGAGGGCGCGAGCAGCTTCTCCGAGGACTGCAACACCGCGGCCTGCGGCACCGACCTGCCCGTCGGCACCACCACCTACAGCGACCC
>SBGO01000686.1 GCA_006226565.1 Deltaproteobacteria bacterium
GGCGCGCGCGGCGAGGCGGCGGCTCTCGCGATCGGCGGCGTCGGTCACCGTGCACGAGTTGACGACCACCAGATCGGCGGCCTCCCGCGGCCCGACCTCGCGCAGCCCGCGGTCGAGCAGCGCCGCCCGCAGCACCTCACCGTCGTGGACGTTGGCGCGGCAGCCGAGGGTGTCGATGCGGAAGGTCCCGGGCTCCATCGCCGCGCCTCATACCAGACGTGCGGACGAGCGACCACGTTCGAGCGCGACGCGGCGCGCGCGCCGGCCGCCCTCCGCGGGCGCGTCAGAGCATGAAGCGGATGGCCTCGAGCCCCTCCACCGCGGTGTAGACCCGATCGAGGTCCGCGCCGTCGACCACGTCGACCTCGACCGTGAGCGCGGTGTAGTTGCCCTTGGAGCTGGCCCGGCGCTTCACCTCGGCGGGGGTCACGCCGATGGCCGCGAGCGCGTCGAGCACCTGCGGCTCGAGGGCCCCGCCGCCGATCAGCTTGAGCGCGTAGCGCTGCGGGAAGTCCATCAGCTCCTCGAACCGCTGAGCCCGCGGCAGCGCGGCCAGGCGGGCCGCCTCCTCGTCGTACGTCGTCTGGCTCACGGCTGCTCCTTGGTCCAGGGGTCGACCGACCGCCGGACCATAATCGCCATCTCCGCCGCTGTATATCGTCTCCGCACGCCGACGCGGGGCGCTCGGCGCGCGGGCGATCCGGCTCAGAAGTCGGCGACGCGATCGACGAGCTCGGGGTGGTCGACGAAGGGGTTGCGGTTGCCCTGGTAGGCCTCGACGCGGTGGTTGCGCTCGCGCTCGAGGGCGTCGACCGGGTCCTCCGCGTGCCACCGACGCAGCACCGCCTCCTCGACGTCGTTGATGGCGCCGTTGTCGTCCCGGTCGTCGTCGTCGAAGACGATGCCGATTTCGCGGCCGGCGGCGCGGTAGCGGGCGACCATGTAGAAGTGCGCCCGGGCGATGTCGCCGCGGCGGCTCGGGCGAACCTGGTAGACGCGCTCCACGCCCCGCTCGGACTCGCCGAGGGCGGAGGCGTCGCCGGGATCGCGCTCCACCATCCCGTAGTCGTACGAGGCGCGCAGGGCGTTGGAGCGCGCGTCGGTCGGGAAGATGTGATGGAGGTCCGACTTCATCGGCTCGAGCTTGTCGAACTGCGCCTGGGGCCAGGTGTGCTCGGTGTTGAAGCCCATCGTGTAGGCGATGGAGGCGTCGCGGGGGAGCGTGACGGTGCTGCCGTCGTAGACGCTCTCGACCACGCCGCCGTGGACGTCGACGGTCGAGAACATGACGGTGCGGATGCTGTTCTGGCCGAGGTAGCCGTAGGCCACGTGGCCGGAGATCCGCGCGTAGAGGGCGTCGAGCAGGGCGTCGTCGGCGAGGCCGTCGAGATCCGCGAGGTCGTCGAGGGGCGTCGGGTCGTCGAGGTTCACGCCGGTCACCGGGGCGAGCGCCACGCCGGCGTAGGTCGGATCCTCGGACGCGACGGTGAAGCTGAGCGTGAAGGGCGCGTCGTCGCCGGCCTCGGCGTCGCGGACGCCGTACACGGTCACCGCGACCTCGCGCGCCCAGTCGGGGTCGATCGCGGCGGCGTCGGGATCCGCGGCGGCGACGCAACCGTTCGGGTCGGGGACGAAGCCGGGCGCGCAGAAGACGAGCTTCGAGGGATACGGGACCGCCTCGTCGGCGTCGCTCGTCTCGACCCACACGACGACGTGGGCGGTCGGCGCGGCGGTGAGGCGCACGCTGAAGCGATCGCTGTCCCGCGCCTCGCTCGTGACGAGCTCGCCGGCCGTGACGACGACCGGGCGGGCGTCGCAGCCGCCGGGGAGGAGCGCGTGGACGCAGCCGTCGACGGGGTCGCAGCGGTCCTCGGTGCAGGGATCTTCGTCCGCGCAGCCGCCGTCGCAGGACACGACGCAGGCGTCGCCCTCGCAGGCGAGGGTGAGGCGGTACGCCCCGCGGTCGAGGCCGGCGTAGGTCCCGAGGACCGCCACGTAGTCCCCGCGCGCGGGCAGCACGAAGTCTTGGATGCGCGCGTGTCGCCCCCAGCCGCCGTCGTCGTCCTCGGCGATCGGGGCGCCGCTGGGCGCCTCCCCGGGCGCCAGCGGCCCGTAGAGGAAGAGCGTCGTGTCGAGTGCGCGGGCGGTGCCCTTGTTGGTGTTGTCGAGGGTGACGCGGGCGCCCGCCTCGGCGGTGAAGCGGTAGGCGTCGAGCTGCCCGTCGCGGACGAACTCGCCGAGGGCCTCGCCGCCGAAGGAGAGGCGGCCGAGCTCGTCGACCGTCGCGCCCGCCAGATCCGACTTCCCGTCGCTCAGGGCCGGGGCGGTGACCGGGTCCTTGTCGGCCGCGTCCGAGCCGCAGGCGGCCAGGGCGAAGGTCGCCGCGACGGCGAGGCGATGAAGACGGGGGTGCTGCATGGGGGACCTCGCCGACGGGGCTGGGGGCGGTGGCCGGGTGGCTGCTCTGCGGGGCCCCCATAGCACGGCGCGGCCGCGGAACCGAAGCGCGAGCACGCTCGGCGCGAGACGACGTGGGCCGTTTGGCGGTCTGCACGGGAGCGATTACGCTCGGTCGATGCGCTCATCCGGGGAGGATCCCAGCTTGCCCGTACGCTCGACCTTCGCGGCGCTCGCCGCGCTGCTCGCCCTCGCCGGCTGCGGCGACGAGCAGCTCCGCGCGGCCCCCGACGCCCCAGACGTCGTCGCGGTCGACACCCGCGGCGCCGACACGGCGGCGGGCGACACGGACGCCGACACACACGCCGCGACCTCCGACGCCGCCGACCCCGACGCGACCGACACCTACCCGATCCTGAGCCTCCCCGACGTCGGCCCGAGCGACGCCTCCGACGCTCCTCCCGACCTCGCCCCCCTCGGCGGCGACCGCCCCGCCCCGGTCTATCTGCCCGAGGGCTACGACCCGACCGTCCCGACGCCGCTGGTGATCCTGCTCCACGGCTACTCGGCGACCGGGCCGGTGCAGGACCTCTACCTCGGCTTCCACCGCCAGGCGACGGCCGCGGGACTCATCGCCGTGGTGCCGACCGGCACCGCCGACGCCTTCGGGGTCCACTTCTGGAACGCCGATCCGGCCTGGTGCTGCAACTTCGCCGGCAGCGACGTGGACGACGAGGGTTACCTCCTCGGCCTCGTCGCCGAGGCCCGCGCGCGCTTCAACGTCGACCCGGCGCGCGTCTTCTTCCTCGGCCACTCGAACGGCGGCTTCATGTCCTATCGCATGGCCTGCGCCCACGCCGACGTCGTCGCGGGCGTCTTCAGCATCGCCGGCGCGCTGCCCGCCGCCCCCGGCGACTGCGCCCCGAGCGCCCCCGTCACCATCGTCGAGGCCCACGGCACCCTGGACGCCGTCATCTCGTACTACGGCGCCGGGGGCTACCCGAGCGCCGAGACGACGATCGACCGCTGGGTCGGCTACGACGGCTGCGATCCCACGCCGGTGGCGAGCGGGAGCTTCGACTACGACGGCGCCGTCCTCGGCCCCGAGACCTCCAAGCGCGTCTGGGACGCCTGCGACGGCGGCGTCCTGGTCAGCCGCTGGACGATGGCCGGCTCGAGCCACGTGCCGCTCTTCACCGACGCCTTCCTCGCCGACGCCTTCGCCTTCCTGCTCTCCCACGTCCGCCGCTGAGCGCCGACCGCGCCCCGATCCGTCTCCGTTCTTGAACCTCGGCGCCGCGATCGCTACGGTCCGCGGCCCGCCGCCGACGCGCGTCGGGACTGGCCCCAGCCCGAGCCGCGACGATGCTGACCGCGACCAACCTCTCCAAGACCTTCGGCGCCCAGGTCCTCTTCGAGGACGCCAACCTGCAGCTCAACAAGGGCTCGCGCTACGGCATCGTGGGCGCGAACGGCTCGGGCAAGTCGACGCTCCTGCGCATCTTCACCGGCGCCGTCGAGCCGTCCTCCGGCGCGATCCAGATCCCGAAGAAGGTGCGCGTCGGGAGCCTCACCCAGGACCAGTTCGCCTACGACGACGTGCCCATCCTCCACGTCGTGATGATGGGCAACCGCGAGCTCTGGGACGCGATGGCCGAGAAGGAGGAGCTCCTCGCCAACGCGGCCGACCACTTCGACGCCGACCGCTACACCGAGCTCGAGGACATCGTGCTGCAGCACGACGGCTACTCCCTCGAGGCGCGCGCGGCCGAGATCCTCGCCGGGCTGAACATCCCGACCGAGCTCCACGACAAGCCCCTGCGCGTGCTCTCCGGCGGCTTCAAGCTGCGGGCGCTGCTCGCCCAGGCGCTGGCCTCGGAGCCCGACCTGCTGCTCCTCGACGAGCCCACCAACCACCTCGACATCCTGTCGATCGCCTGGCTCGAGCAGTTCCTGACGCGGTTTTCGGGCTGCGCCGTCGTCGTCAGCCACGACCACCGCTTCCTGAACACGGTCTGCACCCACATCATCGACGTCGACTACGAGCGGGTGACCCTCTACACCGGCAACTACGAGGACTTCGAGGCGTCCAAGGTCGAGGATCGCGACCGCAAGGAGGCCGAGATCGCCAAGCGGCAGCGGGAGATCGAGGAGCACAAGGCCTTCATCGATCGCTTCAAGGCCAAGGCGACGAAGGCCCGGCAGGCCGCGAGCAAGCAGAAGCGGGTCGAGAAGATCGTCATCGAGAAGCTCCCCGAGAGCTCGCGCCGCTACCCGCGCTTCAAGTTCAAGCAGCGCCGCCCCTCGGGCCGCGACGTGCTGACCGTCGACGGGATCTGGAAGTCCTACGGCGACAACCTCGTGCTCTCCGACGTCGGCTTCACCGTGCAGCGCGGCGACCGGCTGGCCATCATCGGCCCCAACGGCATCGGCAAGTCCACGCTCCTCAAGATCGTGACCGAGCGGCTGGCCGCCGACGACGGCGCCGTGACCTGGGGCTACGAGACGCACCCCGGCTACTTCGCGCAGGATCACAAGGACCTCCTCGGCGACGCCGGCTCCGACACGCTCCACAGCTGGCTCTGGAACCGGGCGCCGACCGAGCCCACCGGCTTCGTCCGCGGCAAGCTCGCCGAGGTGCTCTTCGGCTCCGACGACGTCGACAAGAAGATCACCAACCTCTCCGGCGGCGAGGCGGCGCGGCTCGTGTTCGCGGGCCTCGGCGTCGATCAGCCGAACGTGCTGGTCCTCGACGAGCCGACCAACCACCTCGATCTCGAGGGCATCGAGGCGCTCGCCACCGGCCTCTCCGACTACGACGGCACGCTGATCTTCGTCTCCCACGACCGCTGGTTCGTGTCGCGCATCGCCACCCGCATCATCGAGATCTCGGAGGGCGGCGTGGAGGACTTCCGCGGCACCTACGACGAGTTCCTGCGCAAGGTCGCCGCCAACGACCACCTCGATCGCGAGGCCGTCGTCCGGGACGCCAAGAAGCGCGCCCGCGAGGACAAGCGCGCCGCGCAGTAGCTCGGACGCTCTGCCGTTGGCCCGGGCCGATGAGCGCGGCGGGCCGCCCCTCGCGGCCGCGCTCGGGACGAGCGACCGTGGCGCCACGAGCGACCGCGCTCGGGACGAGCGCAGGCCACGGGGCCGGCGGACGTCCTCGTCCGCTGTGGCTTCGGTCCGTGCGAGAGCGTCGGCTCCCGCCGCGGGCCCAGCGTGCGAGGTCCGCGGTGGGATGCGGGAGCCATTGCACCGAGCGCCCGGACGGACGGCACCCCGTCGGCGAAGCCGACACACCCTCCCCCCGCGTCAGCGGGGGGCGCCGAAGGCGGCGGGGGGACAGCGAGCGAGGTGGGCGCTGCAATGGCTCCCGCTGAGGGTTCCCGCCGCGGGCCGAGCGAGCGAGGTCCGCGGTGGGATGCGGGAGCCATTGCACCGAGCGCCCGCCGAGCGAGCGATGTGATCACAATCAGTTCGCGAGGATCCGGAACTCGATGCGGCGGTTCTGCGCCCGCCCCTTGCCGGTCTTGTTGCTGGCGACGGGCTGCGTCTCGCCGAAGCCGATGGCGACGACGCGCTCGGCGGCGACGCCCTTGTCGACGAGGTACTGCCGCACGGCGTCCGCCCGGGCCTGCGACAGCGTCATGTTGCGCGCGTCGTCGCCCTGGTTGTCGGTGTGACCGGAGATCTCGACGCGCAGCGTGTCGTACTGCCCGAGCACCTTCGCCGCCTCGTCGAGGAGCTTGAACGAGCGCCGCTGGATCTTCGCGCTGCCGGAGCCGAAGTAGATGCCCTTGATGGCGCCGCTGAACTTCTTCGCGATGACCTGCGGCAGGCAGCCGTCCTCGCTCACGACGCCCGGGACGTCGGGGCACTTGTCGTCCCGGTCGAGGATGCCGTCGCCGTCGCGATCGGGGCAGCCGAGGGCCTCCTTGGGCCCGGCCTCCTCGGGGCAGGCGTCGTCGGGGTCGCGGAGCCCGTCGCCGTCGGAGTCGGGCGGGGGTGGCGGGCAGCCATCGTAGGTGGTCGGCCCGGCCTCGTTGGGGCAGCGGTCGAGGTCGTCGGCGAGCCCGTCGCCGTCGCTGTCGGGGCACCCGCCGTTCATCTTGGGCCCGGGGTCGTTCGGGCACTTGTCGTCGGCGTCGGTGACGGTGTCCTGGTCGAAGTCGGGGCACCCCCGCGCGGTGCGCGCGCCGGCGACGGTCGGGCAGGCGTCGTCGACGTCGGCGACGCCGTCGCGGTCGGTGTCGGGAGGCGGGCCGGGCTTGGCGTTCCACACGAAGAAGTCGAGCCCCGCGGTCACCTCGATGAGGTGGGCGAGACCGTCCTCGTAGGAGTCGGTCAGGTTGTGGCGCGCCTCGACGCGGAGCGCGAGCCAGCGCGTCAACATCCCACGGAGCCCGAGCCCCCAGTGGATCTCCCAGTCGGCGTCGGCGCCGAAGTCGCCGCTCGCCCCCTGGTAGAGGCCGGCGCCGAGCGCGACGTAGGGCGACCAGTCGCCGTCGAGCGGGTGGATGAGCACGTCGCCGCGGTAGACGACCGCGAGGCCATCGGCGCCCCCGTCGCCGCTGTACGGGATGAAGCCGGCGCCGAGCTCGAGGGCGAGGTGGGCGTTGGCCTGGAACCCGACGCGCACGCCCGCGATGGGCGAGGAGTGCGGCGAGACGCCCGCGTCGGCGTCGGCGTCGAGGTCCCAGGCGTTGAAGACGAGGTTGTAGCCGCCGAAGAGCCCGAGATAGAGCGCCGAGTGCGGCAGGCCGGCGTCGCGGGCGGCCTCCTGGGCCGTCGGCGCCGCAAGGGCGGAGGGCGGAGAGCCGAGCGCCAACGCGCCGAGGGTGGCGACGAGCGCGATGCGGGTGGAGAGCCGGTGCATCGGGACCTCCGGAGGCGCTGAGCGGGAGCTTCGGTGGGCGCGCAGACGGCGCGCACGCACCACCGAAACCACGAGTCGGTCGCTTCCGCAACTTCTCCTCCGCCTTGCGCGGGGCTGTGGCGGTCCGTATCGTGACGCGATGCTCCGCGCCGCCCTTCCAGCCATGGTGGCGCTCGGCCTGCTCGGGTGTGCCGACACCCAGACGACCGACGCGCCCATCTCCCTCCGCTTCTCCGCGCTCGCCAACGGCGAGGCCGTCGCGTGCGGCCAGCGCTACAGCCTCGGGTCGCCGCCGGTCGCGGCGGAGATCGCCGACCTCCGCTTCTACGTCCACGACGTGCGGCTCGTGACCGCCGCCGGCGACGAGGTGCTGGTGGCCCTCGACGACGACGGCCTGTGGCAGGACGGCGAGGTCGCGCTCCTCGACTTCGAGGACAAGACCGGCGCCTGCGCGACCGGCACCGCCGAGACGCGCGCCGTCGTCACGGGCACCGCGCCCGAGGGCCAGTACGTCGGCGTCGCCTTCACGGTCGGCGTGCCCGAGGCGCTCAACCACCTCGACGTCGCGACCGCCGCCTCGCCGCTGAACCTCACCTCGATGTTCTGGAGCTGGACCGGCGGCTACAAGTTCCTCCGCCTCGACGTCGAGACCGACGCCGGCGGCTGGCTCTTCCACGTCGGCTCCACCGGCTGCGGCGGCAGCCCGGCGACCGGCATCGCGTGCACCGAGGCGAACCGCTCCGAGGTCCGCGTGACCGGGATCACCCCGGGCGTGGACGCGGTTGCGCTCGACCTCGACGCGCTGCTCGCCGACACCGCCTTCGGCGAGGGCCACCCGGGCTGCCACGCGGCGGCCGACGAGCCCGACTGCGCCGCGGTGATGCCGCGCCTCGGGCTCGCGCTCGACGGAGGCGCCGCCCCGTCCCAGACCGTCTTCGCCGCGGCGCCTTGAGGACGCGCCCGCCGACGTCGGCCCTGCTCGTGGCCTGCGCCGTCCTCGTTGGGCCGGCGGCCGGGTGCGACGAGGCGCCCTCGACCGCCGCCTACGCCTGGGACCTGCCGGAGGGCTTCCCCGAGCCGAGCGTCCCGGCCGACAACCCCATGAGCGCGGCCAAGGTCGAGCTCGGGCGGCGCCTCTTCTACGACGTGCGCCTCTCGGGCAACCAGACCCAGGCCTGCGCGAGCTGCCACGTCCAGGCGAACGCCTTCAGCGAGCCGCTCGCGACCAGCGTCGGCTCGACCGGCGAGGCGCACTTCCGCAACGCCATGAGCCTGACGAACGTCGCCTACAACACGAGCCAGACCTGGGCCAACCCGATCGTCGCGAGCCTCGAGCAGCAGGCGCTCCTGCCGATGTTCGGCGAGGAGCCGGTCGAGCTCGGGCTGTCCGGCCGCGAGGACGAGCTCGTGGCGCGACTCGCCGCCGTCCCGCTCTACGAGGCGCTCTTCGCCGAGGCCTTCCCCGAGGTCGACGGCGCGATCCGCGTCGACACGATCACCAAGGCGATCGCCGCCTTCCAGCGCACGCTCATCTCGGGCAGCTCGCCCTACGATCGGTTCTGGTACGGCCGGGACCTGACGGCCCTGTCCGCGTCGGCCCTCCGCGGGCTGGAGCTGTTCATGGGCGAGCGCCTCGAGTGCTTCCACTGCCACGGCGGGTTCAACTTCCAGGCGGCGAGCACCCACGTCGGCTCGACCTTCGACGAGACGGCCTTCTTCAACAACGGGCTCTACGACGTCGACGGCGAGGGCGGCTACCCGGCCGGCGATCGCGGCCTCTACGACGTGACCGGCGATCCGGCGGACATGGGCCGGTTCAAGCCGCCGACGCTCCGGAACATCGCCCTCACCGCCCCCTACATGCACGACGGCAGCGTCGCGACCCTCGAGGAGGTCCTCGCGATGTACGAGGCCGGCGGGCGCGTGCTCGTCGACGGGCCGAACGCCGGGGATGGGCGCCTCAACCCCTACAAGTCGGACTTCGTGCGCGGCTTCGTGCTGACCGATCAGGAGCGCGAGGACGTGCTGGCGTTCCTCGAGAGCCTCACCGACGAGGCGTTCACGACGGACCCGCGGTTCTCGGATCCGTGGGCCGAGGACGCCGCCGCGCCCTGAGCCGCCGGGGGCTGTCCCGGCCCCCAAATGCAGGAAGCCCGACGCGCTCCCCCGTACTTCGGGGACGCGCGCCGGGCGTAGTCAGTCGCAGTCATGTCTTTCGAGGCTTCGCGGGACGTGTCGGCCGATGCCGACCCGCGCGGTGATCTCGCGGCCCGTGAGGCCCCGGTGGTCCCCTGGGTTTCCCAGGACATCCACTACGCCTGCGAGTGGCGCCTAGGAGGTGACCACCTCACCCATCACCGTGAGACAAAACATCACAGGATCACCTCCCTTCTACATGCGCGTTGTTGGTCGCGGAGACCCTCTCCGCCCCGGTTCCCGTTCGCCGGTCTAGCGGTCGCCGGGCCGACCCGTTGGAGGCCCGGGTTGGGGCCTGCGGTCGGAGCTGATAGGACCGAAGGTAGGGGCGCTTTTCGGTCGGAGCAAGGCTTTTGCTTCACTTTTCTATCGCAGCGCGGTAGAGCGCCAACCGCGGGGCGCCTTTCGCCGATCTCCAGCCAGCCAGGATCCGGCCCCTGGGCGGATCCTCGCGCTCGCCGAGGTCGATTTTCGACCGTCCGCGACCCTTGCGCGGCGCGTCGGAAAAACGATCCCCTGGAGCGACCCCATACTTGCCAGCGACGCCGAGATGGCTAGATTCCGGCCCGGAAACGGTTAGACAGCTCCGCTCGCCGGATTGGGGAACAGGCATGGCGATAGCACGACCCCTCAGCCAGACCCTGGGAACGCCGCGCTCGGTCCAGGGCATCTCCTTCAACGCAGGGACGGACCTCTACTTCGGGCTCGACGACCGCCTGAGCCTCTGTGTCATCCCCGATGACCAGACCATCCACGGCGTCCCGTGCGCCCGCGGCCTGGTCCACTTCCACCCGTCGGGCGAGGTGGCCCAGACGACCCTGGCGCGCGACCTCGAGGTCCGCTCGATCCGGTTCTGCCGTGGCACGGTGCTGAGCTGGAACGAGGACGGCACGGTCGCCGCCCACCTCTGCGAGGACCACGTGATCGGCTCGGTCACGGTGCCGCGCGGGGCGAGCGTCCGCATCACCGAGGACGGCGCCATCGAGAGCTGGTCGCGGCGGCTGGTCGGCGAGGAGATCATCGCCGGCGTGCCGTGCCAGGCGGGGAGCGTCGTGACGCGCTACGGCGACGGCCGTCCCGAGCGCCTGACGGCGGCCAGCGACGTGCTGGTGGACGGGCTCGTGGCCCTCGGCGGCAGCGACGTCGAGTTCCACCGCAACGGGCGCCTGTCGCGCGTGACCCTCGCGGACGCGGCCGAGCGCGCCGGGGTCCGCTTCGACGCCGGCACGACCCTCGTCTACCGCGAGGACGGGACGCTGAGCCTGGCGCACCTCGCGGACGAGCTCACGATCGCCGGGATCACCTACCCCGCCGGGACCTACCTGCAGTTCGACGAGCAGCAGGCGCTCGCCTCCCACGCGACCATCACCTGGTCGGTGCTCCCGGGCGCCCAGGGGTAGACCCGACGCCGCGGGTCCCGCGCGCCGCCGCGGCGCGCCCGCTGGAAGCACGCTCCGCTGAAGCGCCCCGAGCCCCCTCGGGGCGCTTCACGCTTTGTGGGCCCGCAGCTCGTCGTAGGGGCTCCCGTGCACGAGCAGCCCCTGCTCCTTGAGCTCGATGCGCGCGGCGATGCGCAGCAGATCCTGGTCGATGCGGCAGCCGCGGGTCGCCGCGATGAAGGCCGCGCGCAGGACGGCGTTCTTGATGTGGCCGCCGGCGAGCTCGAACTCGTAGGCGAGATCCTCGGGGTCGATGTTGTCGGCGAGGATGTTGCGGTTGGTGAGCATCGACGCCCACAGCCGCGTCCGCTCCGGCACCTCGGGCTTCGGGAAGCTCACGCGCATCGCGATCCGGCGCCGGAAGGCCTCGTCGATCCCGGTCGGGAAGTTCGTCGTCAGGACCGCGATCCCGGTGAAGTGCTCGACCCGCTGCAGGAGGTAGTTCACCTCGAGGTTGGCGTAGCGATCGTTGGCCGACTTCACCGCGGTGCGGCTCGAGAACAGGCTGTCCGCCTCGTCGAAGAGCAGCATCGCGCGGGCGCGCTCGGCCTCGTCGAAGATCCGGCCGAGGTTCTTCTCGGTCTCGCCGACGTAGCGGCTGACGACCTTCGAGAGGTCGATCTGGTAGAGGTCGAGATCGAGCTCGCCGGCGACGATGCTCGCCGCCATCGTCTTGCCGGTGCCGGGCGGCCCCTCGAAGAGCACGCTCAGTCCCTGGCCGGTGCCGAAGCGGCGGCCGAGCCCCCAGGTCTCGAAGACCGTGATCCGCTGGCGCCAGCGGCCGATGAGCTCGCGCAGCTGGAGGTCGACGTCGGCCGGGATGACGAGGTCCTCCCAGCGGTAGTCGAGCTCGATGAGGGCGGCGTTCTCGCCGAGGCGGTGGCGGACCTGGCGCTTGATCGCGGCGCTCAGCCCCTCGTAGGCGAGCACCTCGCCGTCGCCGTCGAGCTCGCGGACGGCCTCGGCCACGGCCTCGATCGCCTGCCCCGGGGTGAGGCGGAAGCTCTGCGCCAGCTTCTTGGAGGTCAGCCCCGGCGCGCGCAGGCGCTTGGGCAGGCACTGGGTCCAGAGGCGGATGCTCGCCTGGAGATCGGGCATCGTCAGCTCGATCTCCTTGAGCGGCCGGCTGATCTGCGGCGGGCGGGTGCCGGTGTCCTCGATCGCGAGGGCGTAGGTGCCGGGGAAGCCGTGGGTGACGCGCCCGAGGACGCGCGACGCCTCGAGGAGGCGCGAGGGATCGCCCGGATCGAAGCCGCCCTCCTCCATCACCACGCGGCGCGCCTCGGTCAGGCGCTCCCAGCCGTCGAGGCACAGCAGCGCCTCCTGGAGCTGCGCCTCACGGAGCGCGACCCGGAGGCCCCACTCGAGGCTGTCGTACTCCGAGGCGAGGGCGGTGAGCTCGACCCGCAGGTGGTTCATCCCGAGCTTCGCCGCGATCGCGCGCGACCAGTGGTGCTTTCCGACCCCCGGCGGCCCGCGCAGGACGAAGACCGGCAGGTCCCACGGGCTCTCGGCGCGCTCGTCGATGAGGCGCATGAGCGCGGTCCACTTCTCCACGTCGCGCTGGGGCAGGATCGGCTCGAGGTCGACCCGCGCCCTGTTCTGGAGCGTGGCGACGGTCGCGAGCTTCTCGTCGAGCTCCGGGAAGCCCTGGACGTACCGGACGATGCGCGGATCCGACAGGATCGCCTGGTGCAGGACCGGCACGGTCGACTTCTTGTCGTCGAGGCGCACCAGCGCGTTCGAGCGGAGCGTCCCCTCGGGATCGAGGATCCAGCGCACGTTGGCGGAGCTTCCCGGCGGCAGCAGGCAGTCGGCGAGCAGCGCCAGGGTCGGGTACTGGCGCTCGAAGTGGTTCTGCAGGTAGCCGAAGAGGCGCGGCAGGGTCGGCTCGAACTCGCCCGCGACCGACAGCAGCACGACCAGGTACTCGTCGTCGGACAGGGAGAAGGCGCGCTTGAGGCGCACCAGCGGCAGGTTCGGGGACGCCTCGGCCAGGGCGCGGCGATGCTGATCGGCCTCCACGATGTCGAGGCGCGCGGTCTCCTCGAGGACGCCGAGGTACTGCTCCGGCGAGAGCGCCTGGGCGAGCCGGGCCTCGACCTCGTCGGGAGCGATCGAGGTCCCGGGGAAGCGGGCGTCCGGCGGAGGCAGGAGCCCCGCGCGCTGCATCCGCCGCAGGTGCGCGGTCAGGAGGCTGCGCACGTAGCTGAGCTCGGCCTTGAGGTGAGTGAGCGCGGCGTCGTCCGGGCGCTGGATGTCCATGGGCGCATCCTGCCACCATCCGGGCCGCCCGTCAGCCGCTCGCGCGCTCGGCTTGGCCTGACCTTGCTTGACCCCGGTGAAAGGTCTATTGTTCGAGAGTTGGGGGCCGGTCGGGAAGCGCTCAGAGGTGCGACATGGGAGACGCGCGCGCAGTCGTCCAGATGCGAGCGGGCGACAAAGGCGACAAGAAGGGCAAGAAGGCCCCACAGGTGGAGGCCGCGCCGGTCCCCGAGAAGGCGATGGAAGCCCCAGGCGAGGCGATGGCCTCGCTCGGCTCCGCCTACCTCGGGCGCTTCGTGGCGACGTTGCAGTCCGCGGGCGGCAACACGGCGGTCCAGACCGAGCTGACCGGCCTCAAGGAGGGCCACGGCGCGGCGGGCAAGGCCAAGGCCGACATGATCGCCTTCAAGGCGATGACCGACGGACAGAAGGTCGCTCACCTCGCCGAGAAGAACGGCGGGCAGCTACCGGAGTCCAAGGGCAAGGAGGCGCCCGCCGAGGGCGCAGCGCCCAAGGGCATGGAGGAGCCGGCCGCGGTCGTCGGCTTCCACGCGCAGCGCTCGGCCCAGCTGGCGCAGCTCGCGACGGCCTACTCCGCGATGCAGGGCCGCGCCATGCAGCTCGCCGCGATGGCGGGCCTCGATCCCGAGTCCCAGGCCGCCTTCGGCCAGGCCGCGGCCTACTTCGCGGGCGTCGGGACCGAGTACATGGGCCTGTCCGCGACCTACGCGGCGGTCGGCGCGGATCTCGCGGCCAACGAGTACGCCGCGCTGGCGGCGCCGCCGGCCACCGCCGGGGCGATGTACCAGGAGCGGCTCGCGATCCTGCAGGAGCAGCAGACCGCGCTCCGCGAGGCCGCCGCGGCGCAGCTCGAGAAGGCCGTCGCCGCCGAGGCCGAGGCCGCCGCGAAGGACGCCGAGATCGCCGACATGGCCAAGCAGCAGGCCGAGGCCAGCAAGGCATCCGAGGGCGGCGGCGCGGGAGCGCCGGCGAGCAGCGGGCCGCAGCTCGAGCGCATGCGCCAGGCGCGCCAGGCGCTCTCCATGAAGAAGGAGCGCGCCAACCAGCTGGCCGCCGCGCTCGCGCAGCAGGCGAGCGGGATGGACCAGCTCCTCGGGGCGTACAACGCGATCCTCGGGGGCGCCGACGCGGCGCCGACCGGGCGGCCGGAGGGCGGCGGCGGCAAGTAGTCGATCCGTCGCGAGAGGTCCACACGAACGGGGCGCCTGCGGGCGCCCCGTTTGCGTTTCCGCAAAACCCGCCCCGACCTGCCGGCGCACGTCGTCGTCACGGCGCAGAATATCCGCCGGGGCCGGTCGTCGACGCGCTGCCCCCCGAACCCCGTCGCGATTGCGATGCGGCCCCCGTGCACCTTGTGCTATGGGCGTCGACATCGCTCACAGGAGGATTCGATGAGCACACGGTTCGGAGTGGCGCTGGTGGCCCTGGCGGCCCTGTTCGGTGGCTGTGCGGCCATGGAGCAGGCCCAGAACGAGTACGTCGACAACCAGATCACGGTCAGCCCCAACGCGGACACGTCGGCCTACCGGCGGGTCGGCGTCGAGCGCCTGGTCTGCCGCGGGCACCAGTGCCGCGGCGTCCATGGCGATCAGATCATCCAGGCCCTGCGCCGCCGCCTCACGCAGGCGTGCTACGAGACCGTCGACGCCGCCGAGATGGAGCGCTACGCCGACCACTTCGGCACCGACCTCGGCTTCGAGACCGGCTTCGGCGCCAGCCTCTCGGTCGGCCCCGACGGGATGCGCGTGACCGCCCCAGGGATGGACGTCTCCGTCAACGCCGGCGGGATGAACGCCAGCGCGGGCCCGGTCGAGTTCACGACCGTCGCGCCCGATCTCCGCGACACGGTCATCGCCGAGCTCGGCCTCGACGGCATCGTCAAGGCCTCGGTCGACGTCGGCCCGCCCGACGACGTCACCCAGTGGCGCGACACCACCCTCAACGTCGAGCTCGTCGACGCCCACGGCTTCCAGACCGTCTGGCACGGCCAGCTCATGCGCTCGGCCGAGGAGGGCGAGATCGGGCAGACCGCCGCGCAGCTCGCCGATCTCCTCGGCGCCGGGCTCGCCCGCAAGGCCAGCGCCTGCCGCGCCCCGGCGCCCGCCCCCGCCCCGGTGGCCGCCGATGACCACGGCATCGCCGTGGTCGGCGAGGCCCTCCAGGTGCCCGGGCGCATCTACTTCGAGCTCGGCAGCGCCCGCCTGAGCCCGCGCTCGAACGCGCTCCTCGACGACCTGACCGACTTCGTGCTCGCCCACCCCGAGATCACGGTCCTCAGCATCGAGGGGCACACCGACGACGTCGGCGACGAGGCCAGCAACCTCACCCTGTCCCAGGGCCGCGCCCAGGCCGTCGTCGACTACCTCGCCACCCACGGCGTGCCGGCCAGCCGCCTGACCGCGGTCGGCTTCGGTGAGACGCGCCCGCGGGTCGCCAACGACTCGCCGGCCAACCGCTCGCTCAACCGGCGCGTCGAGTTCCGGATCGTCAACTAGCGCACGCCGCGGCGCCACGAGGGCTCCAGGAGGAGCCCTCGTGGCCGCCCCCCGCGCCGCCCCCGCCGACGCGCGCGGGGCCCGCCACGCACCGCCGGCCCCTCACCGCACCATTGCGCTGTGAGGCGACCGACGAGCCTGCTAGGCTCGCGATCCTCTCGAGACGCTCCCGGGCGTCGCGCCGGAGGATC
>SBGO01000755.1 GCA_006226565.1 Deltaproteobacteria bacterium
CCTGGGCGTGGCGTTGGCGCTCGCGGCGGCGCGGCGCGGCGCGGAGACGGGCTGGGCGAGCCTGGCCGGGCTCCTCGTCACCACGGTGGTGCTCTGGGCGCGCGGGGCCCCGGGGGAGCCGGCGGCGGTCGCCCTGCTCGGGTTGATGGCGTTGGTCTACCTGGCCGACGCGACGCTCACGCTGACGCGGCGCGAGGGCCCCGAAGGGATCGCGGAGCACCTCCTGTGGCAGCTCGTCCTGACCGGGGTGACGTACACCGCGCTGGCGGCGGCCGGTCTGGGGTTCTCCCAGCGCACCCCGCTCGCGATCGGGGCGACGGGGATGACCGTGGCCTACGCGGCGTCGGGGGCGTGGCTCCTCGCGCGTGGGCGGCGGATCGGGGCCTCGACGGCGCTCCACGTGGCGCTCGCGTTCCTGGTGGCCGTCGCGCCGCTGGTCTTGCACGGCGTCGCGGTGCTGGCGGCGTGGGCGGCGCTCGGGGCGGTCACCGGCGTGCTGGCGGCGCGGGCGGCGCTGCCGCGGCTGGAGATCGGCGCGGTGGTGGTGCTCGGGCTCGCCGCTCTGCACATCGTCGGCATCGACTGGCCGGCGCCGGAGTACGCGCGGATGGCGCTGTTCCACGGCGCTGGGGGCGCCTACTTCCCGCCGCACGTGGTGGGTCCCAGGACGCTGTCGCTGGTGCTGCTGGGGCTGGCGATCCTGGTCTACGCCTACGCGAGCCGCGGGATGGTCTGGCGCCGCCTCGGGGTGGTGACGCGCTTCTTCGGGCTCGCGGCCATCGGCCTGGCGCTGGCTGCGGAGGCGGCCCTCTTCGTGGACCGCGGCGCGGTCGACTTCGTCGTGACCAACGTCTCTGAGGGGGAGGCGGCGCGGGTCGCGCTCGAGGGCGCGGCGTCGCTCCGCGGGCTGGCGACCACGCTGGCGCTGGGGGGATGGGGCGCGGCGGTGCTGATCTGGGGCTTCGTCGGCCGCGACGTGCACGCGCGCTGGTTCGGCCTCGGGGTCCTGGCGGTGGTGGTGCTGAAGGTCCTCGCCATCGACCTCTGGGACTTCGATCCGGTCGCTCGCACCGTCATCCTCGTGGCCTTCGGCGTGCTGCTCCTGGCGAGCGGCTTCCTGTACGCGCGCTTCGGAGCGCGGCTCCGCGGCATCCTGCGGGAGGACGAGTAGCGATGGAGGGGCTCACGCTCGGCGACGGGGTGCGGCTCCGCGCCGCCACCGAGGCGGACGACGCGGCGATGGCGGCGATGATCGTCGCGCTCTACGTCGAGGACCCGAGCGACCGGCCGATCGGCGAGGAGCAGGCGCTGCGCACGCTGCGACACCTTCGGACCCATCCCGAGGCCGGCCGCGCGCTGCTCGTGGAGGGTGACGGGCCGCTCGGCTACGCGCTCGTGGTGGGCTACTGGTCGAACGAGCTCGGGGGGCGGATCGCGGTGCTCGACGAGCTCTACGTCGCGCCGGTGGCCCGGGGGCGCGGCCTCGGGGGCGCCCTGATCGCGGCGCTCGCCGAGCGGCGAGTCCCGGGTTTCACGGGGATCGTGGCCGTCGACCTCGAGGTCACGCCGGACAACGCGCGGGCGTGGGCCCTGTACCAGCGGCTCGGGTTCGTGCCGCAGAAGAATCGCGGCCTACGGCGCGCCCTCGGGCCCGGGTGACGCGACGCGCACGTTTTCTTGCCGAACCGCCCTAAGCGCCTGTAAAGAGGCGGGGATGCGCGCTCTGCTTCCGCTCGCGACAGCGGCCCTCCTCACGGCTTGTGCGACGACGGGTGAGCCCCTCACGGGGTCGACGGTGGAGTACGTGATGATCACGTCGGCGGCGCCGCGCACGGCGACCGGGCCGGTGGTCATCGCGCCGGAGCGGCGGACCGGGCCGAGCGCGATCGTGCGGGTCGAGCCGATCCACCGCAGCGAGGCCGTCGTCGGGGCGCGCGACCGCGTGCCGACGGGGATGACGGCCAACGCCATCGACGTGCGGCCGCGCGAGCGCGACCACGCGCCGGCGGTGGAGCCCCGCCGGGTGACGCCGGCGCCGGGGGGCGGCGACATCGTCCTGCCCTACCCCGTGACCCGTATCTTCCGGGGCTTCGGGGCGTGCCGGGGCGACCGGCACTATCACGAAGGGATCGACATCGGCGGGATCGGGCCCGAGCAGGGGCTCGGGACGCCGATCCGCGCGATGACGCGCTCGCGGGTGACGCTCATCGGGCGCGGTGAGGACGATCCCGGCGAGTTCGGGCGGAAGGACAAGCGTGGCGGGACGACCCGGCGGGGCGGGCACGAGCTGCCGCGCTCGCGCGTCGTCGACGGCTACGGGCGGGTGTACTTCTTCACGCTCGACAAGGGGCGCTGGCGCTCGGGCGACGTGGTGGTGACCGAGGGTGTCGGCGGGCGCCTCGACAAGCACGAGATCCGCTACATGCACCTCGGCGCGGTGCGACCGGGGCTGAAGGTGGGCGACATCCTCGAGCCGGGTGAGGAGCTCGGGGTGATGGGGGGCACGGGGGTGCAGGAGTCGTCGCCGCACCTGCACCTCGACATCGAGGACCCCGAGGGGCGGGCGGTGGATGTGGCGCCGCTGCTCGGGCTCGAGCCGACGGCGCGGCAGTGCCCGGAGAAGAACGCCGACGGGCGCGAGGCGCGGGTGTGGAGCCGGACGGTCAAGGTCCCGCGCTGCAGCGTGTGGGAGCGGCAGGAGGACTTCGAGTCCGGCGAGTACTACGCGCACGACGTGACGTTCACGCTCGACGCCGGACAGTCGGTGGACGTCGCGCTCAACGTGAACGGCGGCGCGTGGAGCCCGCAGATCATGGTGCGGGACGGGGACGACAAGGTCATCTTCGACGGCGCGAACACCACGCGGGCGAGTCGGGGCAGCGCGGTGAAGGTGCGGCGGCGCGCGTCGGGCAAGCGCGCGAAGAAGGCGGCGCTGGAGCTGACGGCGCGCGAGAAGACGAAGGTGACGGTGCGCGTGACGGCGTGGCCGCAGGCGCGGTCGGGGCTGCTCCTGCCGAAGGACGGCGAGTACGCGCTGACGATCGGCCGTCCCTGCGACAGCTAGCGCGTCTCAGCACGCGGCGGGCAGGGTGAGCGCGGCGCGGCAGCCGCCTTCGGGGCGGTCGTCGAGGCGCACGGTGCCGCCGTGTTGCTCGGCGATGGAGCGGGCGACGGTGAGGCCGAGGCCGCTGCCGCCGCCCTTGGTGGTGACGCCGGGGCGGAAGGCCTGATCGCCGACGGAGGGGTCGAGGCCGGGGCCGGCGTCGTCGACGAGGATCTCTGCGCCGGCGGCGGCCGTGCGGAGGGTGACGGTGATGACGCCGCCGCTCGGGGAGACCTCGAGGGCGTTCTGGAGGAGGTTGGTGACGACCTGGCGGACCTTGCGGGGGTCGCAGGGGACGACGGCGTCGGGGGCGAGGTCGAGGCGCACCTTGACGCCGGCGCGCTCGGCGAGGCCCTCGTGGATGGCGACGACGTCGCGGAGGAGGGGGGCGAGGGCGGTGTCGGCGACGGCGATGTCGGAGAGGGGGCGGGAGAAGTTGAGGAACTCCTCGAGGACGCGGCCCATGCGCTTGGCCTCGCCGACGAGGACCTCGAGCTGCTCGGCCTCGCGGCTACCGGGCTCGGCCTTGCGGGCGAGGAGGACGGAGAGGCCGGAGATGGCGGCGAGGGGGTTCTTGAGCTCGTGGGCGATGGCGCCGGCGAGGCCGACGAGCTCGGCGTTGCGCTCTCCGAGGGTCTCGGCGAGGGCGGCCTGGGAGCTGGTGGTGGTGGCCCAGGCGCGGTCGAGGCGGTCGCGGATGACGGTGCCGAGGAGGCCGCCGAAGACGACCGTGGCGGCGACGAAGCCTGCGAAGGCGATGACGCCGGCGGCGTGGGAGCCGGGGAGCGTGCGGTCGATGACGCCGAGGGTGAGGGAGTCCCCGGGGGCGAGGACCTCGACGAGGGTGAGGGCGACGAGGGCGAGGAGCGGCAGGACGATGGAGGCGAGCCACGCGACGCGGCGGCCGGCGGTGACGGCGATGAGGATGGAGGCCGGGATGTAGCCGACGGCGAGGGGGCTCTCGATCCCGCCGCTGGCGACGATGACGAGGGTCTGGACGGCGAAGATGGCGGTCGCGAAGAGGATGGTGAGCGGGACGGAGGCGAGGCGGGGCCGGGAGGTGAGCCGGCGGACGACGACGGTCATCCCGAGCCCGATGGCGACCGCGACGCCGGCGAGGGTGAGTCGCCAGGGCTCGGCCTCGACGGCGACGAGGACGATGACGAGGAGGCCCGCGGCGACGACACCGACCACGGGCAGCCGACGAACGACGTTGAAGACCCAGGCCAGGGAACGCCCCGGGACGATGGCTTGCTCCGACATCACGCCTCCTCCTGCACGCACACCTCCGAAGGTCGATTGCACGATCCAAGCCACCGATCAAACCCTCAAGAAGGTCCCAAGGACTCCCCTGCGGGGCTCGGAGTGGGGTGCTTTCGGGTGGGGGCTCGGGGGAGGGAGATACACGGGGGCGCTGGCGCTTCGGGAGCGCGGCGATTTCGAGTTGTGAGCCAGGTGGATGGAACGCCGTCGGAGCGAGGCTAGACGCCGGCGCAGGCCGACAGCATCGCGCTCTCCCAGGTCTCCGAAGGTCCCACCTCGACCCCGACCTCCACCATCGGGGGATGAAGCGCCGGCGGCGGAAGCGCCTCGAACGCCTCCCGCGACAGCTCCCGGTGGACGCCGCTGAAGCGCCACAGCTTGAACGTCCCGAGCGGGAAGGTCACCAACGCCACCCCCGCCTGCAAGAGCTCGAAGCACGCCCGGTAGCGTCTCCTAAACTGCCGCCGCCGCTCCTGGAGCTCCTTCCGCCGCTCCGGATACGACGAGGACGCCCACGACATCCCCCGCCCACCCCGGTTGCGCGGGGACGGGGCCGTCTTCGGCGCATCCGAGGGCAACTGCGCCAGCACCGCCGCCGCCCCGAGAAACCGCCGCCCCGCCGCCTTCATCGCCGCGCGAACCGCCTCGACGCGCGCCTCCAGCCCACGCTTCACGCGACGCCGGAACTCCTCCGGCTCCATCCCAGGCGGCGCATGACTCGCGAGCACCACGTCCTCCGACACCCGCCCGCGCCTCGAGAAGTACACCGAGGGCCGCCGATACGCGCGCCCCGTCCCCGTCCCGAGCTCCTCCAGCGACGTCATCACTCCCGGCCACGCCGACGGCGACGCCACCAGCCCCGCGCTCACCGGATTCGCCAGCGTATACACGACCTTCTGAATCACCAGGTCCAGGTCGTCCAGCTCCTCCACCCCCTGTGTGTCACTGTCCCAGACGTGCGACACCCGCCCCTGGGACACGTTGAGGAACTGCGCCAGAACCCCGTTCAAGTGGCTCTCCCACTCGCTCAGCCGCCCCTCCCGGTCCCACACGACCGCGTGATAGTGGTTGGACATGAAACACCACGCGAGACACACCACCCCGGTCGCCTCGCACGCGTCGTGCAGCAGCACGCCAATCGCGTTGTTCGTCGCCTCGTCCGGCGTCAGCCTGAATTCACGCCGCTCACAGCGCCGCGTGACCCAGTAGAAACGCCCCGGATGCCGTTCGATGGGCTGCGTCATCCTCCCCTCCTGCGCGCACCGCGACGCCGCCCCGGCGCCGCGACCGAACGCCCCCCGCGAGAACCATGCCAACACCCCACGCCCCCCACCTGGCACGCATCGTGCTGACATGCGATGACGACTCGTCCCGAGGGAGCACCCCATGAGCTCACGCGTGTTGGTGGTCGATGACGATAGAGCCGTGCGCTACACCCTGCGCGCGATCCTCGAGGAGCACGACGGCATCGACGTCGTCGAGGCCCCCGACGGGGCCGCCGGCCTCGCGCTGGTACAGGACGAGGGCGCCGACCTCGTCATCAGCGATCTCCGCATGCCGGGCCTCGACGGCCTGGCCCTCCTCGCCGCCATCACGGCCCTCCCCGCCGCCCCGCCGGTCATCGTCATCACCGCCCACGGCTCCGAGCGGACCGCCGTCGAGGCGATGAAGCGCGGCGCCCTCGACTACTTCGCGAAGCCCTTCGACCCCGACGAGATCAGCCGCGTCGTCCTCCGCACCCTCGAACGACAGCGCCTCGCCTCCGAGAACCTGCGCCTCCGCGGCGAGCTCGCCCTCGCCCGCACGATGGTCTTCACCTCCGACGCCATGCGCCGCGTCGCCGAGCGCGTCGCCCGCGTCGCCCCGCGCGACGTCACCGTGCTCCTGACCGGCGAGAGCGGCACCGGCAAGGAGCTCGTCGCCCGCGCCCTCGTCGAGTCCTCACCGCGCAAGGCGCGCCCCTTCGTGAAGTTCAACGCCGCCGCCCTCCCCCGCGAGCTCGCCGAGGCCGAGCTCTTCGGCCACGTCCGCGGCGCCTTCACCGGCGCCGACCGCCCGCGCCGGGGCCTCTTCCGCGAAGCCGACGGCGGCACGCTCCTCCTCGACGAGGTCGGCGAGCTCGACCTCGCGGTCCAGGCGGCCCTCCTCCGCGTGCTCCAGGAACGCGAGATCCGCCCCGTCGGCTCGGATCGCGCCGAAAAGGTCGACGTGCGCCTCATCGCCGCCACCCACCAGGACCTCCTCGCCATGGTCCGCCGCGGCGACTTCCGCGAGGACCTCTACTACCGCCTCAACGTCGTCCCGCTCCACCTCCCGCCCCTGCGCGAGCGCCCCGAGGACGCGCTCCCCCTCGCCCACCACTTCGCCGAGCGCGCCGCCCGCCGCTACGGCCTCGGCGACGTCCGCCTCAGCCCCGCCCTCGAGGCGACCCTGGTCGCCCGCCCCTGGCCCGGCAACGTGCGCGAGCTCGAAAACCTCATCGAGCGCCTCGTCGTCTTCGCCACCGGCCCCACCCTCGACGTCGACCCCCTCGTCTTCGCCGACGACCACGGCGCCACCGAGGCGCCCCCCCTCAAGGAGCAGGTCGCCCGCTTCGAGAAGGGCCTCATCGTCGAGGCCCTCGCCCGCTGCGACGGCAACCAGAGCGAGACCGCGCGCCAGCTCGGCGTCAACCGCGCGACCCTCCTCGACAAGCTCGCCCGCTACGGGCTCCGCTGAGCCGACCACTGTCGAGAAACCGACACCCCCTGTCGGCCCCGCCCCCACCTCGCGGAAGCGTCACCGCCCCGTCAGGACGCGCCGCCGCTCCGAGCCCCCGAAACCCGTGCGTGCGCCGTCGGCGTCACCCCCTCGGCCCGAAGCCGCGCGACGAGCGCGGGCGAGAGGTAGAGCGACTCGACCGTCTCGTCCGCACGCCCGTGCAGCGTCGCCTGGGACGACCGCCCGACGTGGATCTCCATCCGATGCAGCCCCAGCCCATCGGGCAGCCCGGGCCCGTAGGTCCGCTCGCCCGTCCGCCCGTCGAAGCTGACGAGGTAGGACACGCCCCGGTCGTTGGCCGCCGCAAGCTCCGCGACGAAGCGCGCGTAGTCGAGCCCCTGGTGGTAGCGCGCGTCGCGCGTGCCGCTGACCCCGAGATAGGGCGGGTCCATGTAGACCACGTCCGCCGCCCCCGCCTCGCGCAGGCTCTCCGCATAGTCCCGATGAACCGCCCGCGCGCGCCCGGCGAGCAGCGCGTGAACCGCGTCGACCCGGCTCCGGAGCAGCGCCGGCTTCATCCCGAGGCGCCGCTTGTCCGGCGACTGGTTGAAGTCCCCGTCGCCGTTGAAGCGAACGGCGTTCTTCACGCAGCGCGCGACCAGATAGAGGAGCTGCGCCGGCTCCCGCTCCCGGTTGAAGCGCTCGCGCACGACGTCGTAGTAGCCGCGCGGGTCGTCGAGCTGCGCGGTCCAGAGCGCCTCGTAGGCGTCGCACAGCGGCCCCGGCGCCCGGAGCATCGCGTCCCAGAGGGCGACCAGCGGCGCCAGGCTGTCCCCGACGACGTAGCGCGCCGCCCGCCCCGCCGCCGCCGCCGCGATCGTGAGGGCGCCTGACCCGACGAAGGGCTCGTGCAGCGTCGCCACCTCCCGCGGCAGCGCGCCCAGGATGACGGGCGCGAGCCGGCGCTTCGAGCCCTGATACGGGATCGGCTGCGGAACGCTCACGCCCCCACCTCCCCACCCCGAGGGACCAACAGCTCCGAAAAGAAGTCGAGGGCGACCCGCACCTTGGGCACCGCCTGCCGCCCCGGCAGGGTCAGGGCATGCACCGGCGGGCCCGCCGCCGCCCGGTCCGCGAGGACCTGGACGAGCGCCCCGCTCCGGAGCAGCGCGGCGGCCATGAAGTCGAACACCTGCGCCACCCCGAGCCCGGCGACCGCCGCGTCCACGAGCAGATCCCCGTGGTCGAGGACCAGCGGCCCAGAGACCCGCTGAACGACGGCCTCCCCGCCCCCCGGAGACGCGAAGCGCCAGTCCGCGACGCCCCCCGCGGGTCGCGCGAAGCGGAGGCACGCGTGCTCAGCGAGCTCGCCCGGCGACCGAGGCGTCCCGGCCCGCGCCAGGTAGCCGGGGGACGCGACCGTGACCCAGCGCGGCGACGGGAGCCGACGCGCGACGAGCGACGAGTCCGGGAGCGTCCCGATCCGCACCGCCACGTCGACGTCCTCCTCCGCCAGGCTCACGTCCCGATCGGTGAACGACAGCCGCAGCGACACCCCCGGATGACGCGCGACCAGCCGCGGCAGCGCCGCCACCACCGGCCGCCCGAAGACGAAGGACAGCGAGACCGCCACGCTCCCCTGCGCGACCTCCCGCGTCCGCAGGAGCTGGTCCTCGCCCGCCTGGAGCTGGTCGAGCGCGTCCCGACAGTGCCGCAGGTAGACCTCGCCCTCCGGCGTCAGCGAGACGTGGCGCGACGTCCGATTCAAGAGCCGCGTCCCGAGGCGCTCCTCGAGCCGCGAGACGGCCTTGCTCACCGCCGTCGGCGTGACGCCCAGGATACGCGCCGCCCCGCGAAAGCTGCGCTGCTCCGCGACGTGGACGAAATCGGGGACTCCGGCGAGGAGCGGCATCGTGAACTTTCCGTCATCCAAAGGGTGCGGCCCGGTGGGATTGTGGACTCACGGTTCCGGTTCTACAACCTTCTCATCCTCCAGCCCCTCGGAGCCCCCGATGAAGATCGCCATCCTCGGCACCGGCGTGGTCGGCAAGACCCTCGCCGGCAAGCTCGCCTCCCTCGGCCACGACGTCGCCCTCGGCACCCGCGACCCCGACGCCACCCTGACCCGCACCGCCCCCGGCCCCTTCGGCGACCTCCCCGTCGCCGCGCTCGTGAAGGACCACCCGACGATCCAGGTCCTGACCTTCGCCGACGCTGCGGCCCACGGCGAGCTCGCCATCCTCGCGACCGGCGGGCAGGTCACCCTCGCGGCGGCGGCGGCGACCGGCAGCGCCCTCGACGGCAAGATCCTCATGGACCTCTCGAACCCCCTCGACTTCTCGAAGGGCTTCCCGCCGACGCTCTCGGTCTGCAACGACGACTCCCTCGGCGAGCAGGTCCAGCGCGCGCTCCCCGCCGCGAAGGTCGTCAAGACCCTCAACACCGTCAACGTCAGCGTCATGATCGCCCCCGAGGCGCTCCCCGGCGGCGCCGAGGCCCACACCCTCTTCGTCTGCGGCGACGACCCCGACGCCAAGGCGCGCGTCACCGGCCTCCTCCGCGAGTGGTTCGGCTGGCGCGACGTCCTCGACCTCGGCGACATCACGACCGCCCGCGGCACCGAGATGTACCTCCCGCTGTGGCTCCGCATGATGGGCGCCGTCGGCAAGCCGGCGTTCAACATCAAGGTCGTCCGCTGATCGGCGTGGACACGACCGCGACCGCCTGAAAGCATGGAGCGCCCCGCCGACCGAGGTGCCCATGCTCCAGCTCCGCACGTCCTCGACGCTCGCCCTGGCCTGCCTCGGCCTCCTCGCCGCCGGCTGCGGTGACGAGGCCCCGCGCGGCCCCCTCGTCACCGAGGACGGCGCGCTCAACGTCGCCGTCGTCGCCGAGTCGCCCTACACCGCCTTCCCCGCCGAGTCGAAGACGTGGGCCGGCGTCACCGACGCCGCCGACGACCTGCGCGAGACGCTCCTCCAGTCCCTCGGCGCGAGCGCCACGGCCGACGCGCCGCAGTACCGCATCACCGCCAGGATCGACGCCGGGCGCACCGAGCTCGGCGACGAGGGCTACGCGCTCGCCACCACCAGCGCCGGCGACGTCGTCGTGACCGGCCGCACCGAGGTCGGCGCCATGTACGGCCTCTACCACGTCGCGGCGGACCTCGGCGCCCGCTGGTTCCACCCCGAGGAGGCCCGCTTCGTCCCCTACGCCGGCGCCGCCCTCCCCGACTACGGCAAGCGCAGCGTCCACACGCCCGCCTTCGGCCGCCGCGGCTTCCACCACCACACCCAGCACCCCATCGTCGCCAGCGACGTCCTGCTCCGCCCCGGCGACGCCGAGCGCCGCGCCCACGCCTCCCACCTCGTCCGCTACCTGGCGCGAAACCGCCAGAACACGCTCAGCTTCCACCTCCTCAAGACGGTGGACCTCGACGCGTGGGTCCCCTACATGGCCGACATCGCGGACGAGGCGAAGGCCCACGGCGTCACCGTCGGCTGCGTCCTGAGCTTCGCCGACCAGCAGCAGAACAACTTCAAGCTCCTAGACCTCGAGGCGGCGGCGCCCGCCACCCAGCAGATCGCCGACGGCCTCGACCGGGTCCTCGCGGCCGGCCTCGGCTTCGTGACCTTCCAGATCGGCACCAGCGAGTTCACCAAGCCCCCCGACGCCGACGTCGTCGCCTGGCTCGACGCGGCCGTGGCCCACCTCCACGACCGCTGGCCCGGCGTCACCCCCTTCGCCTGGATCCACATCCCCTGCGACGTCCACGACGACGCCGGCGGCACCTTCTTCCACCTCCCGCTCCAGGCCGACGTCGCCCTCGGCGCCTGGGTCCACACGACCATGTTCTACAGCCTCGGGCGCCCCGCGCCGGTCTACGGCTGCGAAGACTTCGACCACCAGCTCGACTTCGCGTCCGCCGCCGCCGCCCAGGGCCGCGAGCAGCTCTTCTTCCCCGAGACCGCCTGGTGGCTCGGCTTCGACTCGAACCTGCCGCTGGCGCTGCCCATCACCGGCCGCTCCCGCGAGGAGGACCTCGCCCGCTTCGCCCAGCGCGGCGACATGAGCGGCCACGTCACCTTCACCAGCGGCCGCGAGTGGACCTTCTGGCAGTACGACCACTACCTGACCCGCGCGACCTGGGACACCTCCGTCACCTGGGACGCCTACCTCGCGTGGCTGGCGCCGATCTACGGCGAGCGCGCGGACGCCGTCGCCGCCGCCGTGAAGGCCTGGACCGACCGCCAGGTCCACGACTTCTACGACACCGACCCGCTGCTCCTCTTCTACCTGACCGGCGAGCTGCCCCAGGACGAGCTCGGCGAGGCCGCCGGGATCCTCGCGCGGCGCCCCAAGCTCAGCTTCCAGAAGGTCCTGCGCTTCGACGACGACGCGCACCAGGCCTGGCTCGACGGCGACATCGCGCGCCTGACCGAGATGCGCGACGCCTACCAGGCCATCCTCGACACGCTGCCCGCCCCGACCGCGGACGAGGCGCTCTACGCCGAGCAGTACGCCGCCTTCCACATCTTCGTCGAGCGCATCACCCACACCCTGACCGTCTACGCCGGCGTGGACGCCGCCCGCGCCGGAGACCGCGCCACCGCCGAGGCGAAGCTCGCCGCAGCCGAGGCCCTCACCGCGGCGGTCGTCGCCGAGGTCCACGTCGAGGAGGCGCACTACCGCTACCCGGCCGCGCTCCTCACCGAGGAGAAGCCCGAGTCGCTGACCAGCTACCCCTTCGGCTACCTCTGGGAGACCTCCACGGGCTACTTCTGGGCGCGGCGCGACGAGCAGCTCCGCCGCGTCATCGCCCAGGTCTTCGACGGGGTCGCCGAGGCGTGGCAGGCCGCCCCCGAGACGCTCCTGCGGGCGGCGTCGGAGGACGTGACCGTGGTGGCGCCCGCCAGCCCGACGGCCGGGACGCTCCTCAAGGGCTTCGTGCCGCAGGTCCTGATCGGCCTCTCGGGGTGGGACGGCACGGCGGCCACGCTGACCGTCACGCTGGCCCAGGACCGCAACGCCAACCTCCTGCCGGACGCCGACACCGAGCTCTCGATGGCCGCCGCGGCGGGCGCCGAGATCGCGACGGCGACGGCGACGAGCTACCCCATCGCGGTCTACGGGACCGACGGCGAGAAGGTCGCGGACCTGCCCATCCTCGGCCCCACGCTCACCCTCGCCCCCGCGGCCTCGCTGCCGGGCGGCGCCGACGTGGCGGACCTCGCCGGCGAGGTGGCGAGCGACACCCTCATCGACATCGTGGTCGCCATCGCCGGCATCGACCGGGAGGGCGTCGGCGAGCTCCTCAAGGGCATCTGGGAGCTCCCCTCCGAAGAGCCGCTCCCAGCGCTCCTGCCCTTCCATCTCCGCTTCGCCCTGCAGCCCGCGGCGGCGCCGGGGGGCTGACTCAGCCGACGCGCGTGGCCTCGAAGACGCCGACCACGCGGTCGGGCTTGTAGTCGCCGTAGCCCTCGTGGAGCTGGGCGTCGAAGCCGAGCGCGTCGAGCCAGCCCAGCACCGTCGTGGCGCCGGTCAGCAGCATCCGGTGCGTCTCGTCGCTGCGCCGGAAGTGGTCGCCGTCACGGACGAAGGTCGTGACCTCGCGCGTCAGCGCCCCGACGCCGACCTCCTCGAGGACCTGGGCCACGACGAACCAGTCGTCGGTCTTGCGGACCAGGGTGCGCCACGCCGACTGCGCGGCGGCGGGGAGGCGCACGTCGAAGAGGAGGAGCCCGCCCGGGACGAGGGCGGCGTGGATCTTCTCCAGCACGGCCCGCTGCTCGTCGCGGGTGTCGAGGTAGTTGAGCGGCTCGCCGACGATGAGGACGGCGTGGCAGCGCGGCAGGTCGGCGTCGACGAGGGAGGCGCAGCGCACCTCGGCCTCGGGGACGAGGGCGCGGGCCGCCGCGACCATGGCCGGGGAGGCGTCGATCCCGAGGGCCTCGTGGCCGGCGTCCACGACGGCGCGCAGCACGGGCCCGCCGCCGCAGCCGAGGTCGATGACCAGGCCGGGGCCGAGGCGTGTGCGCAGGGCGTCGAGGCGCGCGACGATCCAGGGCACCGCCTGCTCGGCGTGGCCCGAGAAGCCGGCGATGTGGACATAGGCCAGGTCGGTTCCGTAGAGCGGCGTCGTCATGGGCTCGTTCACGGGGTGAGGCGCCGGGGGGCCGGCGCGGGGGTCAGGCCGCGGTGCGCAGCGTCTGGACGAGATCCTCGCCGACCCGCTCGGCGAGCGCCGCGACGGTCAGGCTCGAGGGGACGCCGAGGGAGCTCGGGATGATCGAGGCGTCGGCGATACGCAGCCCCTCGTAGACCTCCCCGGAGGGCTGGAAGACGCGGCCGGCGGTGTCGACCACGCCCTCCTCCACGCTCGCGCCCATGCGGCAGCCGCCGAGGGGGTGGACGCCGAAGCTGCGCATCCCGGGCAGGCCGGAGACGTCGGGGACGAGCACGCCGCCGACCTTCGCGGCCCACTCCTCGAGGCGGTGGGCGGCGAAGCGGACGATGGGGTCCTGCTGGTAGTCGGCCCAGGCGAGGGCCGAGCGGCCGTCCGCGTCGAAGACGGCGTGGCCGTTGGAGGAGTCCTCGGCGTCGAGCTTGTACATGAAGGTGTGGGCCAGGGCGCCGCGGGGGTCGGTGCGCACGAGGTCGAGGAAGCGGCGCCAGGCCCGGGCGCCGGCGGCATCGCGGGGGCCGCGGCGCTTGCCGAGGGCGTGGGCGAAGACGCCGAGCACCAGCGCCGAGAAGCGCATGGCGACCTTCGGGATGCGGCCGGACATCACGTTGAGCGTGCGCTCGCGGCCGTCGGGGTCGACGAAGGGCAGGTGGACCGAGGTCGTAATGGGCGCGCCGTGGTGGCCCGAGAGGGCATGGCGCGTGTTGTAGAGGAACGCCAGGCCGTCGCCGTTCATCGTCATGCGGCGGCCGAACCAGTCGCTCAGCGGGAGGTGCCGGCGCTCGCGGTGCAGGAGATCGAGGGTGCCGAAGGTGCCCGCGGCGAGCACGACGTGGCGGGCGGGGATGACCTCCTCGGGGAGGGCGCGGCCGGTGTGGCGGACGACGACGCGCCAGCCGCCTTCCTCGCGCTCGAGCGCGACCACCTCGCGCTCGGCGCGCACCTCGGCGCCAGCCGCCTGGGCGACGGCGAGGTAGGTCACGTCGAGGGAGCGCTTCGCGCCGAGGTTGCAGCCGGGGACGCAGAGGCCGCAGTGGGTGCAGCGCTCCCAGTCGATGGTGTTGACGAGGTCGACGCGGCGCCCGGGCTCGATGCCGTCGAGGAACGCCTTGTCGCCGAGGCTGTCGGCCAGCGGCGAGGGCGCGGGCCGGAGCACCTCGAGCGCCCGCGCGTAGTACGGGGCCATCTCGGTGCGGGAGACGGGCCAGGCGTCGAAGACGTGGTCCTCGGGGGCCTGGGTGATGCCGTAGTTGACGAGGCTCGCCCCGCCGACGCCGCTGACGTAGGCGTTGCCGACGCCGGCGCCGAGGCGCATCCCCCAGAGGCCGAGCGGGTTCCGGCGGGTGTGGTAGGCGCCGGCCAGCCCGGGGAGGTGCTGCGGGAAGTCGCCGGGGCGCCAGGCGCGCCCGCGCTCGAGGACGAGGACCCGGCCGTGCGGCGCGACGCGGGCGGCGACCGCGCTCCCCCCGTAGCCGGATCCGATGACGACGACGTCGACGCGATCGCTCATGTGTGGCCTCCAGGTGCGCTCGCCGGCGGAGGATAGCACGACCCTGCCCATTGTCAGCGTCGGCGTCGGCCGGTATGAGGCGTCCTCGACCGACGGAGGAAGCGATGCAGCGGCGATGGTGGATGATTCTCGGGGCGCTCGTGGCGATGGCCGGCTGCGGCGACGACGGCGGGACGGCCGTGGACGACGCGGCGGACGCCCTCGTGGACAGCGTGACCGGCGAGGACGGCGCGATCGACGAGGACAGCACGACGGTCGAAGACACCGCGTCGGTCGAAGACACCGCGACGACCGAGGACACCGCGACGACCGAGGACACGACGACGACCGAGGACACGTCGGCGGCCGAGGACACCGCGACGGCCGAGGACACGACGGCCGCCCAGGACACGACGGTCGCCGAGGACACGACGGCCGCCGAGGACACGACGGTCGCCGAGGACACCGCGACGACCGCGGACACGACCGCGAGCGGCCCCGCGGGCCAGTGCGCGGTCACCGCCGACTGCCCCGGCATCTCGACCTGCTCGCGCACGGCGCCGGGCGGCCTCTGCATCGGCTGCGGCGGCGCGAGCGACTGCCCCGCCGGCCACGTGTGCGGCGAGTTCGGCTCCTGCAACCGCCCCTGCGTCGACGACAGCGCCTGCCCGGCGGGCCTCCGCTGCCACAGTGGGCAGGGGGTGTGCGTCCTGAAGAGCTGCAGCGAGTCCTCGCCCTGCGACTCGCCCTACGTCTGTGACGGCGGCTACTGCCGGCGGCCGCCCTGCGTCGACGGCGCGTGCGAGGGCGGGCTCGTCTGCGTCAGCAGCCTCTGCGTCGAGTCGTAGCGGCGCGGGTCCTGAGCGTGACGCAACGGGTGCGCCCGTCGCGTCACGACCCGGAGATGCGCTCGCACACGAAGCGCGTGGCGACCCAGACCAGCAGCGCGAAGGCCAGGCCGAGCAGGACGAACATCGTCAGCGAGAGCGCCGGGAAGCCCTCGGCGATCGGCCGCGCGACGAAGGCGAGCAGCACCGCCCCCGCCAGCGCCCACGCGAGCCCCACCGCCCAGCGCGGGGGGCCGGCCTGGACCCGCA
>SBGO01000302.1 GCA_006226565.1 Deltaproteobacteria bacterium
CAACGCGACGTCGGCGCGGGTGCCGTCGCTGGCGACGAAGAGGTGACGGCGGCCGTCGGGGCTGGTCGGGCCGAAGACCGGCACGTGCACGAGGTGGTGGCGGTCGACGGCGCGGGCGAGCGCGGGGAGCCGGGGGAGGAGCGCCTCGAGGCCCGCCGGATCGCCGCAGAGCGCGTCGGCGATCGCGTCGTCGGCGGGCGCGGGGAAGGACGCGAGGGCGCGGCCGGCACGGCTCAGGACGCTGAGGATCGGCGGCTCGGCGACCTGGACGTCGCAGGCGACGACCAGCGCCGCGCCGTCGTCGGCGACGCGCAGGAGGTGATAGCCGCGCCCGATGTCGTGGGTGGCGTGAGCGACCGTCGGGAGGAGGAGGCCGAGGAGGACCAGGAGGGCGATGCGTGGGGACATGAGCGGCTCGGGCGCGGGTTGCCGAGGCAACGGTCGGGGCGCGGTCGAAATTCGCGGCGCCAGCGTTTGCCCTTGCCTCGGCGCGGGGTCCGGGGTTCGCTGACGGGGTCCCCACCCCGAGAGGAACCATGCGTGCACGCATCGCCATCGTCTGCGCGGGCTGCGCCGTGCTGCTCGGCTTCGCCGCGGCCGGCTGCGGTGGCGACCGCGGCGCCGACGGGGTGGACACGGACGCGCAGCTCGAAGACGTCGACGGCGACGTGGTCGACGCGGAGGATGCAGCCGGAACGCACGACGTGGTGGACACGCTCGGCGGCCCGGACACCGCGACGGCCGAGGACACCGCGACGGCCCAGGACACCGCGACGGTCGAAGACGCGGCGACGGCCGAAGACACCGCGGTCGACATCGCGACGCCAGACGACACCGCCGTGCTCGAGGACACTGCGACCGCGCCCGAAGACTCCGTTCCGGCACCGGAGGACACCGTGTCGCCACCGGAGGACACCGTGTCGACGCCGGCGGACACGACGCCCACGGACACCGCGACGGCCGACACGACGCCCGCCGGGACCCCGCTCCCCGGGGGGCGGCCGAGCTACGTCGTCGGCATGTTCGGCGGCTACACGACGACGTCGCGCTGGTCGATCCTGCGGACGCTGGCCTTCTCCACCGACGGCGCCGTGGCGGCGGTGTCGTGGGTCTGGCACCAGGACACCTTCACGGGCAACGCCGCGACCCACAAGGTCGCGACCGGCTACACCACCGCCGGCGGCGACTACACCGGCGTGGTCCGGACCCCGAAGGGCTTCCAGCCGGGCGCCGCGGGGACGCCGCTCCACGGCACCTTCGCCTACGACGCCGACGGGAACCTGCTGATCACCTGGTCGAGCGGCAAGACCGAGACGTGGCGCTTCAGCACGCCGACGCCCCACCCGTACCGGATGATCACCTGCATCGGCTCGAGCTACGGCGTCCGCCGCGCCTACGGCTTCGGCTCCCAGGCGCCGCTCACCGGGGTGGGCGCGACGATGGCGCAGATCCGGGCCGCCGGGAACCTCACCGTCCAGAACTCGTGGATCAACGCCTACGACACGGCCGACCACCAGAACCTGACGTACTTCGCGATGAGCGCGTACACCGTCGTGAACCCGAACGCGATGAAGACGACCGAGTCGTCGACCCCCAACGTGTGCGACCGCTGGCACACGTACGTCGCCGGCCACCCCGCCAGCGACGGGCGCAAGAACTACTGGAACCACCAGCTCGGCGTCGTCGGCTGCGCGGAGGCCGACACCCCCTGCCCCACCAACGCCTGCACCCAGACCACCATCGGCGTCGGCGGCGGGCACACCCTCGCGATGCTCCAGGTGCTCGACGACGACGGCGTCTTCCGCGGCTGGGTCGCGGCGGAGGCGAGCCTCCACGGGCGCTTCACCGGCGGCGCCGTCGTCGGCGTGTCGTACTGGCTCCAGCCGTAGGGCGCTCAGCCGACCACGTGGACGGTGATCGGCGCGGCCTGGACGCGCCCGACGAAGACGCGGCGGCCCTCGTGGGTGTACGGCAGGGTGTTTCGGTAGGTCGCGGCGACGCGGTAGTCGCCGGGCTCGCCGAGGAGGAAGTAGCGGTCGAGGCGCACCTCGCCATGGTGCTCGGCGCCCGGCGGCAAGAGCACCAGGTCGCCCTGGGAGGCCTCGAAGCCGTCGACCTCGGCGAGGAACTCGGCGGGTCGGCCGTCGGGGCCGGTGACGGCGAAGGAGACCTCGAAGCAGCCCTCGGGGGCGTCGTCCTCGTCGACGACGAAGCGGCCGTTGACGAGGAGCGGCTCGACGTTCGGGTTCGTCAAGGCCAGCTCGAGCGACAGCGCGTCGCCGATGTGGGCGCGCTCGGGACCGACGATCGAGAAGCGGGGGGCGAGCTCGTTCATGGGGCACCACCTGTCGGGTGCCCCCATGATCGGCCGAGTCGCCCGCGCTGTCGAGGTCGGGTCAGGCCCCCGGGGTCAGCCGCACGTAGCCGCCGGCGCCGACCGAGTTGGTGCTGCTGCCGCCGCCCGCGCCGCCGCCGTAGGGGAAGCCGCCGTCGTAGGGGATGCCGCCGTCGCCGCCGTAGCCCGAGGCCCCGCCGGCGCCGCCGACGCCTCCGCTGCCGCCGTTGATGCCGGTCGAGCAGGCGCCACCGCCGGCCGCCCAGGCGCCGCCCGGATACCCGGACGGGTTGGTGTGCGTGAGCGAGGTGGCGCTGCAGCCGACCGCCTCGCAGCTGCACCCGGCGCCAGCGCCGCCGGCGGTGCCGACGTCGTAGGTGCCGGACATGACG
>SBGO01000758.1 GCA_006226565.1 Deltaproteobacteria bacterium
GCGACCTGGGCCTCGCGGACGACGTCGGCCGGGGCGGTCGGCAGCGGCACCTCGCGGTCCGGGGGCGGGTTGATGGGCGCGAGCGTCGTCACGGTGTCCGCCGCGCCCTCGGCGAGGGCCGCCGCGTCCGCTGAGAGCGCGGGCTCGGCGGCGTCCGACGCGATCCCCGAGGCGCCGTTATTGGCACTTTGCGCTGCATCATACTTTCCGCAGGATGCGGCCCAGATCGCGGCCGAAAGGGCAATGAACCGAGAGATGTTGCAGAGCAAGGAGATTGCTTCCTTCGAGACGGGGGAGCTGCTATCTTGTAGGGCGTCTCGGGGGGGAGTATGCGGAGTTGGTCAGGCGCCGCGATACGGCGCGGCTAATTGCCGGAGACCCTTCATGGCTTACGCCCTGCGCGAGAAAGAGACCACCGAGACCACGCCCGCCAAGGCCGAAGAGAACGTCCAGGCGAAGTCCCGGACGCCTGGCGACCTCGTTCCGGAAGAGAACAAGGTCCAGGCGAAGGGTCAAGACGCCAACGACCCGGCCAAGGCGGAGAAGGAGAAGGCGGAGAAGGAGCGCGCCGCGAAGGTCACCGCGAAGTGGGAGTCGATGCTGGGCAAGTGGCTCGGCGGCAAGCTCGCCCCGCTGGTCCTCGAGCACGTCTCCCTCGACGCGCTGAACGGCTACGTCAAGCAGGGCCTCGACGCGGCCGGGCCGGAGATCGGCAAGGCGCTCAAGGGCGCGGTGGACCCGACCAAGGCCCAGGAGGCCGGGCTGAAGGGGTTCAGTGACGCGCTGAGCGGCGTCATCACCGCCCAGGTCGACGAGTGGATCAAGACCGAGAAGGGCCAGAAGATCCTCAAGGCGATCGGCGGGTGGGTCGACGACAACCCCGCCTGGGTGATGTCGATCATCGGCACGGCGCTCATCGGCGGCGCGGTCGCGGTCTGGTTCACCAACCAGGATCTCCCGAACATCGAGGTCCCGCTGAAGCTCGGCGGCACCGAGATCAAGGCCGGGCTCGACCTCGGCACGATCCAGCAGCTCGGCTTCCAGGGCGCCTCGCTCGTGGTGGCGAACAAGAACGCCAAGATCACGACGAAGGCCGAGGTCAAGCAGAAGGAAGACAAGGACAAGGGGACCGAGACGACGTCGGCGAGCCTCTCCCTGGCCCACGGGGACAAGGGCAAGGAGGACCTGACCTTCGTGATGAACGGCACCATCACGAAGGGCAAGGACGGCATGGTCGCCCACACGGCGGACGGCACGCTGAAGCTGATGGACCCGAAGAGCGGGGCCAAGATCACCATCGGCGCCGACGGCAAGTGGGACTCCGCCGGGGCCGGCGAGAAGAACGTCAACTTCGCGGCCGAGACCGGCAAGGACTCGCCCGTCTCCGGCAAGCTGACCATCAACGGCAAGAACGTCACCATCGTCGACGCGAACGGCAACATCGTCACCACGCAGTCGGCGAGCATCGGCGTGGCGGTCGGCGCCAAGGGCACGAAGTTCGAGGCCAACGCCAAGAGCGAGGGCGGCAAGGTCTCCGGTGACGCCACCCTGAGCACCGAGGCGCAGCTCGGCGCCGGCGCCCTCTTCAAGGGCTCGGCCGGCGTCGAGGTCGGCGACGGCGTGACCAAGGTGAAGCTCAACGGCGACCTGAGCGCGAACATCGCCGGCAAGCCCGTGACCTTCAGCGGCGCCTACGAGCAGGACGGCCCCATCACCGGCATGATCAAGGTCGGCGACGGCGGGCAGTACAAGGAGATCCGCGGCACCAAGAACGGCGACATCGTCACCTTCGCGACGAAGGACGTCTTCGAGGGCGGCTCGGTGGAGCGCGAGACGTCGAAGGACAACAAGACCGGCGCCGTGACCAACCAGGTCAACACGACGACGGCGCTCGGGGCGAACACGACCCTGATGGGCAGCTTCGGCGACAAGGGCAACAGCATCGGGCTGAACGCCAACAAGGTCGGCGGGACGAACCTGAACCTCAGCGGCAACGTCGGGGACCAGGGCTACGGCGTCGGGGCGAGCTACGACGACGGCAAGTTCAAGGCCAACCTCGACTACACGATGAAGCAGGGCATCAGCTCCCTCGGGCTCTCGGCCGGGCTCAAGGCCGACAACGGCCTGTACGGCGACGCCAGCCTGAAGATGGAGGACTCGCGGCTCGAGCAGTTCGCGCTGAAGGTCGGCTACAACGGCAAGGGCAACCTGAAGTCGTTCATGGTCGGCTACAAGCGCGAGTGGCAGGAGAAGAACCCCGAGTATGCCGACAAGTTCGAGGCGCTCCTCGAGTACTCGATGGGCAACTGGGCTGGGCGCGTGCAGGGCGGCGTCGACCTCCAGGGCGGCCAGGTCAAGCGCACCAACCTCGACCTCTCGCTCGGGCGCAAGATCAACGACGACTGGGCGGTCATCGGCGGCATGCAGATGAACGGCGCCTTCGACGACAAGACCAACCAGTTCGGCCAGAGCTACAAGCCCTACGTGGGCCTGCAGCACGGCAACGTCGCCGTCAGCGCCTTCTACGACACCGAGAAGAAGGCCGCCGGCGTGATGCTGAGCATCCCGCTCAAGTGGTAGCCCCGGCCACCCGCTGAGCCACACGCACCGAAGCCGCGCCGGGAACCCCGGCGCGGCTTCGTCATTCTCGGCCGCTGGCGCGCTCCGAGCGCGCCGTCCTCACTGCTCCGGCGGCTTGGTGTCGATGCCCGAGTGTACCTCGTCGATGGTGGTGACGGCGCCGTCCGCGATGGACACGGTGGCGACCTCCCAGAAATCACCGGGCGCCATGATCTTGTGCTCCAGGAGCAGCTTCTGCTCGGTCCCGAGGCGCACGCGGACCGCCACCTCGACCACGGAGTCGTCGCCGCTGGGGTAGACGTAGCGGTCGACGCCCACCCGATAGGTCAGCCCCGCCTCGGGCTGCGCCAGGATCAGCTGCTCCTCGCCCGACGCTCCGGTCTGATCCTCGTCGATCCACGGGTCGTCCGCGGTGTAGCCGGCGACGCCCCAGTCGGGGTTGCCGGGGTGGACGTCGTTGTCCGAGAAGACGGTGTACCAGTAACAGTCCCAGAGCGCGTCGTACCAGGGCTCCGGGGTCGCGTCGCCCCAGAGGTCGGGGCCGGCGGCGTTCGGATGGGCGAGGTGGACGTTGATGTCCGGGCCCATGTAGCTGCCGCCGCCGATCGTCTGCCAGCTCACATAGACCTTGAGAGAGACGACCTGGCCGACGTTGACCTGCGCGGTCGCGGGCTCGCACTCGGACGCGCCCGACGCGTCGGCCACGCGGAGCTCGAAGACGTAGATTCCCTGCACGTCGGGCGTGAACGTGACGCTCTCGCTGGTCGCGTTCGGGAGGAAGCTCGCCGTCGAGCCGGCGGGGGCCGTCACGCTCCAGCTCCACGAGGTGATCGCCCCACCGCTCGTCGCGACGCTGTCCGTCGCGCTCAGATGCAGCGTCGACCCAGGCTCGGAATCCGCCCCCTCCGCCACGGTGATTCTGGGGTGTGGGCAGCTGGCGTCGAGCCCCTGACCGGTCAGCTCGTAGCCGGTGTCGAAGAGGTCCAGCAGCTCGCCCGACCGCATCCAGCTCATGTGGAGCAAGGTCTGGTCCCCGAACTCGCTCTCCGCGACGGGCGTGTAGCGGAGCACGAGGTCGAACGCCTCGCCGCCGGCGAGGGCCACGCGCGGGTCCAACGTCGTGAGCGCCCCGTCAGGTGCGCCCGGGAGGTCCGAGAGGTCGACGGAGAACCCCTCTCCCCTGGTCTCGGTGAGGTCGATCTCGATGAACTCCACGGGCTCGACGCAGTGGTTCGTGACCGGCACCACGAGCTCCTCGGTCGTCCCGACGGGGACCTCGCCGAAGTCCTTGGCGTGGGCGACACCGGTGGCGCCCTCCCCGTCCCCGAACGAGATGCAGCCGTCCGGGACGATGCCCGGGTAGGCGTGCACCGGGATCTCGCGCTCGCCATCGGCCCACACCAGGCGGATCAGCCCCTCCACGTCGTCCTCGAGCCCGCCATCGGGAGCCCTGAACAGCACCTCCAGGTTCAGCGCCTCCCCCGCGGCGACCTCGACGAGCGCCGGGTTGGCCTCGCTCACCTCCGGGGTGAGCTGGAACCCGCAGTTCCCGCAGTCCCCATAGTCGTGGGTGTCGGTCACGCCGAGCTCGGTGAAGGCGACGGTCCCGGCGCAGTGGTTCTCGACGATGACGTGCCCCTCGGCCGTGTCGAAGGGAGGGTAGACGTACAGGTACAGCCCGTTGGACGTGAACTGGAGGCACTGCACCGGCCCGCCGGTGTCGGCGACCGTGTCCGTGGCTGTGTCCACGCCGGTCGCGGTGTCCGTGTCCGTGACCGCGTCCGCGCCCGTGGTGTCGGCGACCACCGTGTCGTCGCCGACAGCGGTGTCGGTCCCGGAGCCGCCCCCATCGGATCCGCAGCCGAGCGCGAGCGTCGCACCGAGAAGAACAAGGACGAGTGCTCCGTTCATCACCGCTACTCCGGGACCTGGTGGGTGTTCACGTCGTGGTGCAGCTGGTCCACCTTCGTGATGGTGCCGGCCGCGGTGTCGATGATGGCGACGTCCCAGAAGTCGCCCGGGACCAGGGCCTGGTCCTCCAGCACCAGCGATGCGCCCGTGCTCAGCGAGATCTCGATGCGGGCGGTCCGCGTCTCCATCGGGGTCCCGCCCCCCATGTCGGACAGCGGGCTGTCGACCCCGACGCGATAGGTGAGACCGGCTTCGGCCCTCGGGAACTCGAGCTCGGACTTCTTGTCGCCGGACAGGATCCAGACGTTGTCGGTGTAGTCGTCCGGCACCCCCCAATCGAGCCCGAACAGGTCGCAGTTCCCGGGGTAGCAGTCCCAGAGCTGGTCGTACCAGGGCTCGGGGGTGGCATCCCCCCAGAGGTCGCGTCCCGACGCGTTGGGATGGGCGAAATGCAGCCCCGGCTGGAGCCAGAAGGTGCCCTCGGGAGTCCAGGTCACCAGCACGTTGATCTCGAGCGGCTCGCCCACCTGGACGAAGGCGACGTCGGGCTCGCAGCCCGCCTTGCCGGACTCGTCGGTGACCTGGAGCGAGAAGCCGTAGCCGCCCGGAACGTCCGGCGTGAAGGTGACGCTCTCGCCGCTCGCGTCCGGTTGGAAGGTCGCCGATGAGCCGATCGGGGCGGTGACGCTCCACGTCCACGCCGTGATGGGCCCGCCCGTGGTCGCGATGCTGGCGGACCCGCTCAGGTGCAGCTCCGTCCCGGGGTCGACCGCTTCGCCCTCGGCGACGGTGATCCGCGGGTGGGGACAGGCGTCGTCGACCGGGACCCCCTGGACCTCGAGGTTCTTGAACTGGCCGGTGGCGGTGCCGGGCCAGCCCCAGTGCAGCTCGAACGTGCCCCGCTTCGCGAAGTCGGCCGGCTCCGTGGGCGTGTAGAGGAGCACCAGGTCCCACGACGCGCCGCCGGCGACCTCCGCAGGGGGATCGGAGCCGTGGAGGGCGCTCGCCGCGTGGCCGAGGAGGGAGGAGAGGTCCGCCGAGAAGCCGAGCGCCGCGCTGCTTTCGCCGAAGCCGGCGTACGTGAAGGCGACGGGCTCGTCGCACGCGTTCGTGACCCGAACCGTGGCCTGGGCGGTGGTGCCGACGACGACCTCGCCGAAGTCGTGGGAGTCCGCGTCGAAGACGACGCAGCCCTCCGGGTCGCCGGTCCGCACCGTGACCGGGACGGTCCAGGCGCCGTCGGGCTCGCCTGCCAGGTGGAGGGTGGCCTCGAGGGTCAGCGCGCCGAGGACGCCCGGGTACGTTTCGTCGGCGAAAAACGTCAGCGTCAGGGTCACCGCGGCGCCGGACGCGAGGGAGAGCGCCGGGTCCGATGGGGCCAACCCGCCCGCGGGCACGCCGGGGATCGCGCTCAGGTCGAGCGAGAAGCCGCAGCCGGCGCAGTCTCCGGCGTCGTTGTCGTCCACCAGGCGCAGCTCGGTCAGCGAGACCGCGTCGTCACAGGTGTTCGTCAGCGTGACCTCGCGCGACAGCGAGCCGCCGCCCGCCGGCAGGTTGTTGCCGTCCAGTCGCCCGAGCGAGACCGGCTCCGCGGAGAGGGTGAGGCAGCGCGCCGGACCGGCGGTGTCGACGGGTGTCGCGGTGTCCTCGACGACGTCGGCGTCGGCGTCGGCCGTCTCCTCGACGTCGGCGACGGCGCCCGTGTCACCGGCCTCGCCTCCTCCTCCGTCACCGCACGCCGCCAGGAGCGACAGCGCCAAAACCCAGCACACCGACCGTGTTACGCCAAACATGGTCCCTCCGCCGGCTCGAGCATCGGAGCTCGCACTGTATTCCGTCCCAGCATCGTAGAGGGCCAGGACGAAAACCGTCAACCGGCGGGTTAACTTGATATAGCTCAATACATAAGGGCAATTGCACCAAACAAAACACCCTCACACCGGCATTCTCTCGACCCCATCGCCGAATGAGCACCGGCACGAACCGACCTCGCCATGCCCGTTCCCGGAGCCAAGAAGTGCGGGAGTCGCCTCGGGGTCGCCGCCGCGCGCCGAGGGGGCGTCAGCCGGCTTCGCCCTCGCCCTGCCCGTCCCGGACGCTGCGCCAGCGGTCGAGGCGCTCGGCGAGGTGGCGCTCGTAGCCGTTCTGGGTCGGCTCGTAGTAGCGCTGGCCGCGGAGCCGCTCGGGCAGGTAGTGGTCCGGGACCCAGCCGCCGTAGTCGTGCGGGTAGCGGTAGCCCTCGCCGTAGCCGAGCTCCTTCATGAGCTTCGTCGGGGCGTTGCGAATGTGCACCGGCACCGGGAGGCTCCCGGTCTGCTCGACGACGCGGATCGCCTCGTTGATCGCCTTGTAGGACGCGTTCGACTTGGGCGCCGTCGCGAGATAGGTGCACGCCTGGCCGAGGACGATGCGGCCCTCGGGCATCCCGATCATCTGATAGGCCTGCATCGCCTCGACGGCGACCGAGAGCGCGCGCGGGTCGGCGTTGCCGATGTCCTCGGCGGCGAAGATGACCATGCGCCGGCAGATGAAGCGCGGGTCGTCGCCGGCCTGAAGGAGACGCGCCATATAGTAGAGGGCGGCGTCGGGGTCAGAGCCGCGCAGGCTCTTGATGAAGGCGCTGGACAGATCGTAGTGCGCGTCGCCGGCGCGGTCGTGGCGCAGCACCTGGCGCGCCAGCAGGCGCTTGAGCTCGTCGACGTCCGGGACGGCCTCGGCGCGGCCCTGGCTCGTCCGCGCGACGTGGTTGGCGACCAGCTCCAGATCGGTCAGGGCGCGCCGCGCGTCGCCGTCGGCGTTGTCGGCGAGGAGCTCGAAGATCTCGTCGGGGAGCGTCACGTCGAGCTTCCCGAGGCCCCGCGCCTCGTCGTCGAGCGCCCGCTTCAGCACCGTCACGAGCGCGCTCGTGCCGAGCGGGGCGAGCCGGATGACGCGGCTCCGCGACAGGAGCGCGGCGTTCAGCGCGAAGCTCGGGTTCTCCGTCGTCGCGCCGATGAGGATGAGCGTCCCGTCCTCGACGTGGGGGAGGAAGGCGTCCTGCTGGCTCTTGTTGAAGCGGTGGATCTCGTCGACGAAGAGGAGCGTCTTGCCCTGCCCCGACGCCACGCGGGCGCGCGCTCGCGCCACGATCTCGCGGACCTCCTTCACCCCGCCGAGCACCGCCGAGAACGGCTCGAAGCGCGCGCTCACCTGCGCCGCCAGCGCCCGCGCGAGGGTCGTCTTGCCCGATCCCGGTGGCCCCCAGAAGATCAGGCTCGGGAGCTCCGGCTGCGCCAGCGCCACCTGAAGCACCCCGCCGGGCGCCAGCAGCTCGTCGTGCCCGACCACCTCGTCGAGCCCGCTCGGACGCATCCGCTCGGCCAGCGGGGCGGTCTTGCGCGCGCTTTCGGTAAACAGATCCATAGGGGCCGGTCCTTGTCCGAGGCGCGTCCTTTCTATTACGTTCCGCCCACCCTTTTCACGACCCTTCGCTCGGAGGTTGCGATGCTGCCCGACTCCCTCCCGATCGCGCTGACCTTCGACGACGTCCTGCTCGCGCCGGGCCCGGGCGACATCCTGCCCGGCCAGACCGATCTCTCCGTCGCGCTGACCCCGACGCTGAAGCTCGCGATTCCGATCATCACCTCGGCGATGGACTCGGTGACCGAGTCGGCCATGGCGATCGCCATCGGGCGCCTCGGCGGGCTCGGCGTCATCCACCGCAACCTCGACCCGACCACCCAGGCCGACGAGGTGCGCCGGACCAAGGCCGAGTCCGTCCTCTGCGGCGCCGCCGTCGGCGCCGGGCCCGAGGCCGACGACCGCGCGGCCCGCCTCACCGACGCCGGCGTGGACGCGCTCTTCGTCGACACCGCCCACGGCCACTCGGCGCGCGTCCTGCGCACGGTCGAGGGGCTCGCCAGCCGCTACGCCGTGCCGGTCATCGCCGGCAACGTCGCCACCGCCCACGGCGCCCGCGCCCTGGCCGACGCCGGCGCCGCCGGCATCAAGGTCGGCGTGGGCCCGGGCTCGATCTGCACCACCCGCATCGTCGCCGGGGTCGGCGTGCCGCAGCTCACCGCGGTCGCCGAGGCCGCCCGCGGGGTCGCCGGCCGCGACGTCGTCATCATCGCCGACGGCGGCATCCGCGCCTCGGGAGACGTCGTCAAGGCCATCGCCGGCGGCGCGCACGCCGTCATGATCGGCAGCCTCTTCGCCGGCACCGACCCGGCGCCCGGCGAGAAGTTCGAGCGGGGCGGCATGGTCTACAAGAGCTACCGCGGCATGGGCTCCCTCGGCGCCATGGAGAGCGGCTCCGGCTCGAAGGACCGCTACGGCCAGCACGGCGTGTCCGAGGCGCGCAAGCTCGTCCCCGAGGGCGTCGAGGCGCGCGTCGCCTACCGCGGCGCCCTCGACGACGTCGTCTACCAGCTCCTCGGCGGCCTCCGCGCCGGGATGGGCTACGTTGGCGCGGCCGACCTCGCGGCGCTCCGCGCCTACGACCGCTTCGTCCGCATCACCGCCGCCGGCTGGCGCGAGAGCCACGTCCACGACGTGCACATGACCGCCGACGCCCCCAACTACCGCCGCTAGTCGAACCCCCGGGGCGCCCAAGACGCCTCCCCGACCCACGGACGTCCCGATGACGAGCGACCCGAACCGCATCCTGGTCCTGGACTACGGCAGCCAGTACACGCAGCTCATCGCCCGCCGCGTGCGCGAGCTGCAGGTCTACTGCGAGATCCACCCGTACGACGCCGCCGACGAGGTCATCGCGCGCTTCGCGCCGAAGGGCATCATCCTGTCGGGCGGGCCCGCGTCGGTCGACGAGGAGGGGGCCCCCGGCCTCCCCGACTCGGTGCTCGCCACCGGCATCCCGGTGCTCGGCATCTGCTACGGCTGCCAGCTCCTGACCCACGCCCTCGGCGGCCGCGTCGTCGCCAGCAACACGCGCGAGTTCGGCCGCGCGACGATCGGCGTGGGAGACGGGGCCGGCCCGCTCTTCCACCAGGTGTCCGAGGGCACCCACGTGGTCTGGATGAGCCACTCCGACCGCATCGCCGAGGTCGCGCCGGGCTTCCGCGTCACCGCCACCACCGACAACGGCGTCCCCGCCGCCATCGCCCACGAGTCGCGCCCGCTCTTCGGCGTGCAGTTCCACCCCGAGGTCGTCCATACGCCGTCCGGCCGCGAGCTGCTGGCGTCGTTCCTCTTCGGCGTCTGCGGCTGCGAGCCGACCTGGACGGTCGGCAACTTCATCCACGACACCATCGCCCGCCTCCGCGCCGAGGTCGGCCCCGACGAGCAGGTCATCTGCGGCCTCTCCGGCGGCGTCGACTCGGTCGTGGCCGCGACCCTCGTGCACCGCGCGATCGGTGACCGCCTGCACTGCATCTTCGTGGACAACGGCGTCCTCCGGAAGGGCGAGGCCCACCAGGTCGTCGCGACCTTCCGCGACCGCCTGCACCTGCCGCTGCGCGCGGTCGACGCGCGCGACCGCTTCCTCGGCGAGCTGTCGGGCGTCACCGACCCCGAGCAGAAGCGCAAGATCATCGGCCGCGTCTTCGTCGAGGTCTTCGAGGAGGCCGCGCGCGACGTCGCCGGCGCCAAGTACCTCGCCCAGGGCACGCTCTACCCCGACGTCATCGAGAGCGTCTCGTTCAAGGGGCCCTCGGCGACCATCAAGTCGCACCACAACGTCGGCGGGCTCCCCGAGAAGATGAAGCTCTCGCTCATCGAGCCACTGCGCGAGCTCTTCAAGGACGAGGTGCGCCAGGTCGGGCTCGCCCTCGATCTCCCCGAGGACGTCGTGTGGCGCCAGCCCTTCCCGGGGCCGGGCCTCGCCATCCGCGTCCTCGGCGAGGTCACCGCCGAGGCGGTGGCGCTCCTGCAGGAGGCCGACGCCATCGTGCGCGAGGAGCTCGCGGCGCTGCCCGAGGCGCGCGAGATCTGGCAGTCCTTCGCGGTCCTCCTGCCGGTCCGCTCGGTCGGCGTGATGGGCGACAGCCGCACCTACGAGAACGTCTGCGCCATCCGCGCGGTGAGCTCCGTCGACGGCATGACGGCCGACTGGTACCCCGTGCCCTACGCGACCCTCGGGCGCATCTCGAACCGCATCATCAACGAAGTCCGCGGGATCAACCGCGTGGTCTACGACATCTCGTCGAAGCCCCCGGCCACCATCGAGTGGGAGTAGCGCCCCGCGACGCGGCGCTCCCCGGTCCGGTCCCTGCGACAAACCCGTGGGCATTGCGCGGGACCGTCTGTATAGTCTCCCGCCCACGGACGGGGACAGGTGATGAGCGAGAGCATTCGCGTCGGGTTGCTCGGGTGCGGAACGGTCGGGACAGGGGTCATCCGCATCCTCGAGGAGAACCGAGAGGACATCGTGGCCCGCCTCGGCGCCCCCATCGAGGTGGTGAAGATCCTCGTGCGGGATCCCGAGCGGCCGCGTGACCCCATCGTCCCTCGCGAGCTCCTGACGAGCGACCCGGCCGAGGTCCTCGACGCCGACGTACACGTCGTGATCGAGGTGCTCGGCGGCTACGAGCCGGCCCGCGGGCTGATCCTCGACGCCCTCGCCCGCGGCCACCACGTGGTCACGGCGAACAAGGCGCTCCTCGCGCGCCACGGCGGCGAGATCTTCAAGGCCGCCGACGCCGCGCACCGCGACGTCATCTTCGAGGCCTCGGTGGGCGGCGGCATCCCCATCATCCGCACCCTGCGCGAGGGGCTCGCCTCCGACCGCATCCACGCGCTCTACGGCATCATCAACGGCACCTCGAACTTCGTCCTCACGGCGATGGCGCAGCAGGGCCGCCCCTACCCCGAGGTGGTCGCCGAGGCGCAGCAGAAGGGCTACGCCGAGGCCGACCCGACGATGGACGTCGGCGGCATCGACGCCGCGCAGAAGCTGCAGATCCTCGTCTCGATCTCGTTCGGGATCGCGATCCCCTTCGAGTCCATCCTGACCGAGGGCATCGACCGCGTGACGGCCGCGGACATCCAGTTCGCGCGCCAGTTCGGCTACACCATCAAGCCGCTGGGCATCGCCAAGGCCCACGACGACGGCAGCATCGAGGCGCGCGTCCACCCGACGCTCATCCCGCAGAGCGCGATGCTGGCGTCGGTCAACGGCGTCTTCAACGCCGTCATGGTGAACTCCCACGCGCTCGGCCCGGTGCTCTTCTACGGCCAGGGCGCCGGCATGATGCCGACCGCGGCGTCGGTGGTGAGCGACATCATCGAGCTCGGCCGCAACATCCAGCGTGGGACCTCGGGGCGCCTACCCCACCTCGCCTTCCACCCGCAGCACACCTCGGGCCGCGTGCACCGCGACGCGGACCGGACGCGCTGCCCGTTCTACCTGCGCTTCAACGTCAAGGACCAGACGGGCGTGCTGTCGCGCATCAGCGGCATCCTCGGCGACCACAGCATCTCGATTCGCCAGATGGTGCAGGACACGAGCCTGCCCGGCGAGCCGGTCCACGTGGTGCTGCTGACCCACACCGCCACCGAGGGCGACGTGATGGCGGCGCTGAAGACCATCGAGACCCTCGACTTCGTCGTCGAGCCCGCGTGCTACCTGCGCGTCGAGGACCTTCAATGATTCGTGCGTTGTGGGACCGCGTCCCGCCCGAGCGGCAGCGGTTCCTGCGCTTCGCCGTGGTCGGCGTGAGCGGCGTGGCCGTGAACCTGGGCGTGATGGCCCTGGCGCGCGCCGCGTTCGCCGACCTCGCCCCCGACCCGCGCGAGTTCATCGCGAGCGCGCTGGGCATCATCGTCAGCATCTTCACCAATTTCATCCTCAACGACGTGTGGACGTGGGGTGACCGTAGGAAGGGGAGCCGCCGGCGCGACTTTGCGCTGCGGATGTTCGCCTACTACGTCGGCGCCGGGATCGCGGCGGGCCTGCAGTTCGGGACGTTCGCGCTGCTCTACGGGGCCTTCGCGCTGAACCCGTACCTGGCGCAGCTCACCGGTATCGCGCTCGGCATGGTCGTCAACTACGTCATCAACAACCGCGTCGTCTTCCGGGACAAGAAGGAGCAGAGCCAGCCATGAACCCGCGACCCTTCGCCGTCGGACGCAACTGCGACGCCTGGTGCACCAGGTGCAAGATGGAGCTCGCCCACACCATTGTCGCGATGGTGGACGCGCTGCCCGTCAAGGTCATCTGCAACACCTGCGGCAGCGAGCACAAGTACCGTGGGCCCAAGGCCGTCGCCGGGACGCGCACGCGGTCGACCAGCGACGCGCCGTCCCGCTCGAGCGCCTCGTCGTCGGCGTCGAAGAGCCGCACGACCAAGGCCGAGCGCGAGGCCGCCGACAACCAGCGCGAGCTGCGCCGCCAGTGGGACGAGATGCTCGCCCGGACGGCCGGGACCGAGCAGGTTCCCTACAACGTGAAGGCAGACTACACTGCCGGGGATGTCCTCGAGCATCCGAAGTTCGGTTTGGGCTTCGTCCTCGAGGAGACCGCCTTCAACCGCATCAAGGTCCTGTTCCAGGATGCCGAACGAGTGCTCGTCGCGCGCCATGGGAAGAAGCCGGAGGAGTAGGATCCTCGCGGCGCTGGTGGCGCTGCTGCTCGCGCTGCCGGCGCTGCTCGGCGGGGCGCCGCCGGTGCGCGCGAACTTCGGGGTCGCGGGGTTCGAGACCGAGGAGATCAGCGCCTTCACGCTCCGCGACCAGGAGCTGAAGGTCGGCCCGGCGGCGGTCCGCTTCGGGCTCCTCGGCGAGCTCCAGATCGGCACGAGCTTCGCGCTGAACCTGCTCGGCGCGTTCAACGCCGACGTGAAGTGGCGCATCTTCGAGATGCCGGGCTTCGCGATCGCGGTCGAGACGGGCGTCGTCCACTTCGACCCGGGGCTCGTCGGCGTCGACACCGAGTTCTCGGTGACGGCGCTGCCCGCGAAGCTCGACCTGACCTTCGTGGCGTCGACGGACTTCCAGGTCCACCTGCGGCTCGACTACCTCTCGGCGGATCCCGACGCCCAGGCGCCGGACAGCGTGATGCGGGTGCAGCGCTACCTGGGGCCGGTCGGGACGTTCTCGGGCGAGCTCTTCCTCGAGTGGCGCGTGGGCTCGCACTTCGCCCTCGTGCTCGAGTACGCGATCCCCTTCGTGATGTTCGACCGCGAGCTCCTCTTCGCCGACGAGGATCCCGACGACCGCATCGGCATGATGCGCGTCGCCGCGTCGCTGCTGGCGACCTTCGACGCCTTCAACGTGCGCGTCGGCGTCGGCTACGGCCCGAGCTTCCTCGGCGAGCAGAGCGTCTTCCCGATGCTCGACCTGTACTGGCGCGTGTTCTGATCGGATGCGCTCGCTACGGGGCGCCCAGCGACGCCCCGCGAAGCGATGTCGCAGCAGGTCGCCGCGGGCTCACCAGCCGTTGAACGAGGCGCGGTCCTCGGGCGCGACGGGCGCGTCGAGGGAGAGGTAGCCGCTGCGCTGCTCCGCCCAGACGAGGAGGCCGGCCACGGGCGCTTCGTCGACGGCACCGGCCGCTTCCTTGAGCTGCCGCACGAGCAGCTTCGGCGGCACCCGGTCGGCCGCGCGCTCGACCTCGAGCCCCTCGAAGGGCAAGGCCGGCGTCTCCGCGAGGATCCCGATGACGTCGGCGAGCGGGACCCCGGTGCGCGCCGGGTCCTTGATGGCCTGGAGCACGACGCTCGGGGCGTCGTAGAAGGCCTTGGTCTGATAGAGCGGCTCGAGGTCGTCGTCGTCGGCGACGGCGATGATCACCGCTCGGTCCGGGAGACGCGCGCTGATCGGGATGGCGGTGATCCCGAGCGACTCGGCCAGCCAGCGAGCCAGGACCTCGCTGCGGGGGCCGACGTAGGCGATGCGCATGTCGGGGTCGACGCGGTCGAGGAGCAGCGCCGCGCTCTTGGCCATCCAGCTCGCGAGGCGCTCCGCGTCCACCTGCTCGACCCCCTCGTCGGCGTCGAGCAGCAGCGTCCCGTAGCGGATGAAGAGGCGGTGGCGCAGATCCGCCCCACCCTCCTCCGGCGGAAAGCTCCGCGCCCGCTCGGCGGCGGCCACGATCCAGGCGCCCTCGGGGTCGTCGACCAGGGTCTGGGCGACCCCGTCCCAGCGCTCCCACGCGCCGGCGAAGATCACGGCCGCGCCGTAGAGCCGCGCGACCTCGCGATCGGGCCAGGCCGGGGCGAACCGCTCGAGGTGATCGAGCACCCCCTGGAAGTCCCCCATCGCGTCGTGCACCGCGGCGACCGCGAGCGCGGGCTGCGGGCCGTGCGGATCGCGGACGGTCGCGGCCTCGGCCATCGCCAGCGCGATCTCCAGGTCGTCGAGGCTCAGGAACTCGTAGGCCAGCGCCACGAGCGGCGCGGCCTCACGCGTCGCCGCCGCCCGCTTGAAGCCCTCGGCGAGCGCGCCCTCCTCGAGCTTCGCGAGCACGATCGCGGCACGCTCGAGGACGCGGCGGTCCCCCGCCACGCGCAGGAGCAGCGCGCGCATCCTCAGCAGCGCCCCCTGGGTGTCGCCGGCGCGCAGCGCGGCGTCGACCGTGGCGAGCGCGTCGCGCACCGGATCCGGCGGCGGCGCCGCCTGCTCCTGGGACGGGCCCTGCTCGGCTGCCTCGTCGGTCTCGACGTCGGCGTCCGAGAGCGTGGGCGTCGTTCCTCCCCAAAGCTGCTTCAGCCGTCGCCAAACCACGTCTCGCCTCTCCGTCCACGCCCGGCGCCGGTCGCGCGCGCGGCCTGGCTCTGGTTGCACCACGGTTGCGCGCGTCTGGCAAGCCTCACCGCGCGCCCGTCGATGTCCCGACGCAACCGACGAGCAGGCTCAGAACGTCCCGAAACTGCCGCCCGGCTTCTTGCCGTCGTCCGAGGTGCCGTGGCCGGTCGCGCCGTTGTTCTTGCGGATCCGCGCCAGGCGCACGTGCTGCACGACGTTCTCGGCGGTGCCGACGGTGACCGTCTTGGGCCCGAAGGACGGCCGCTTGACGGTCAGCTCGAACGCGCCGCTGTCCTTCTGGCGCTGGAAGTCGAGGGGCGTCTCGCCGATGAGCTGCCCATCGGCGTCGAAGACCTGGGCCCCGCTCGGCGTCGACTCGACCCGGATCGAGACCAGCTCCGGCGGCGGCGGCGCGTGCGCGGCGACCTGCAGCGCGAAGGCGCGGTCGGACACGGCCAGGGCCGCGGCGCCCGTCACCTGCCCGGCGTCGGCGGTCACGTCGGCGACGGCCTCCCGCGGAGCCACGACAGGGTCGGCCGGCGTCGGGGTGTTCGCGGTCGTGGACGGCGCCTCGACCGTCGGGGCCGTCT
>SBGO01000762.1 GCA_006226565.1 Deltaproteobacteria bacterium
GCCTCGGCGACGAGGCGCTGCGCGGCGGCGGCGCTGGCGGGGCGCTCGGCGGGATCGCGGCGGGTGAGCCGGTCGAGGAGGCGCAGCGTCGCTGGGCTGGCGCGAACGTGCTCCCGCCAGGCGAGGTGCTGCTCGCGGTCGAGCAGCTCGGCCGGCTCGCGCCGGGACAGGAGCACGACGGCGAGGACGCCGACGGCGTAGAGGTCGCTCGCCTCGCTGGCGTCGCCGTAGAGCTGCTCGGGCGCCATGTAGCCGAAGGTCCCGGCGACGGTCGCCGAGCCGGTCACGCTGCTGGCGACGGTGTCCTTGACCGAGCCGAAGTCGATGAGCACGAGCCGCCCGTCGCTCCGGCGCCGCAGGACGTTGCTGGGCTTGAGGTCGCGGTGGATGACCGGCGGCGCGAGCCCGTGGAGGTAGACGAGGAGCGCGAGCAGCTCGTCGACCACGTCGAGGACCTCGCGCTCGGTGTAGCGATGCGCCGCCAGCTCGTCCGTCAGGCTCTCGCCGTCGACCAGCTCCTGCACCAGATAGAGGGCGAGCGCGCGCCCTTCGCCGGCGCTGAAGTCGTCGAGATAGGCGGGGATCTGCGGGTGGTCGAGCTGGCGCAGGACGGCGGCCTCACGCCGGAAGAGGCGCTCGGGGTCGAAGGACTTGAGCGCGCGAAAGGCGAGCTCCTTGACGCACACGGGGTGGGCGTCCGCGAGACGGGTCGCGCGGTAGGTCACTCCGGAGCCGCCCTGACCGATCACCGCGTCGAGGCGGTAGCGGCCGTCGAGCAGCGGGGCCTCGCCGCAGGCCGTACACGGGTCGGTCGCCGTCTCCTGCGCGCAGTGGCTGCAGATCACTCCGACATCTCCTGGCTCGGAACCCACGCTCGGCGGGGCATGACGGGCCCGCGCCGCGCCGGCACGGTGCACGGTGCCCGGTGCATTACGTGCAGTGCAAGTTTTGCACGGCGTCCGCAGATTCTGCGCTCTTCCGGGGTCCGATTTGGCGAGATGGGACGTAAGCCCCTGAAAACAGGTGTCGGCCAAAAATGGTACGCTCGATGCATTGCCTCTCCTCGTCGCCCGGAACACGCAACGAACCCTCCGGGAAAGGAGCAGCACGTCATGCGGTTGTTCGGTCTCATCACCGCCGCTCTCTTCGTCGTTCTCCCCGCCTGTGACCAAGGCGAGCTCGGCGCCCCCTCCAACAGCTCCACCACCTCCACCGCCCTGACCGCCGAAGGCGGCGCGCTCACCGACGCGCAGATCGCCGACCTCGTCTGGATGCGTGAGGAGGAGAAGCTCGCCCGCGACGTCTACCGCGTCCTCTACGAGCGCTGGGACCTCGCGGTCTTCGACAACATCAGCCAGTCCGAGCAGCGCCACATGGACGCCCTCGCCGGCCTCCTCGACAGCTACGGCGTCGCGGACCCGGTCGTCGACGACGCGACGGGCGTCTTCACCAACGCCGAGCTGCAGGCCCTCTACGCCGCCCTCGTCGCCCAGGGCGCGGACTCGGCCGGTGCCGCCCTGGCCGTGGGCGCCGCCATCGAGGAGCTCGACATCGTCGACCTCGACGAGCGCCTGACCGACGACGTCCCCGAGGACATCGCGACCGTCTACGCGAACCTGATGAAGGGCTCGCGCAACCACCTCCGCGCCTTCGTCGGCCAGCTCGAGGCCAACGACTACCCCTACACGCCGACCTCGCTGACCGCCGAAGAGGTCGAGGCCATCGTGTCCTCCGAGTGGGAGCGCGGCCCGATCGGCGGCGGCATGGGCCAGGGCGGCCAGGGCGGCCAGGGCGGCCAGGGCGCCGGCTTCGCGGGCCAGGGCAACGGCGACTGCGACGGCAGCGGCTCCGGATTCGGTGACGGCTCCGGCGCCGCCCCCGCCGACGGTACGGGCTTCGGCTACGGTAACGGTGGCGCGATGGGCCACGGCGACGGCTCCGGCGCCGCCCCCGCCGACGGCACGGGCTTCGGCTTCGGTGACGGCTCTGGCGCCGCCCCCGCCGACGGCAGCGGCTTCGGCTACGGCGACGGCTCCGGCGCCGCCCCCGCCGACGGCAGCGGCTTCGGCTACGGCGACGGCACCGGCGAGGGCAGCGAGGACTGCGACGGCTCCGGCCCCAACGCGTAGGACCTCGGGGCTAGAAGGAGCGCCCCCCAAAAAAGACGCGCGCGGCGACCGGCTCAGGCTGGCCGCCGCGCGCGCATTTGTGCGCTACAGGCTGGGGGCGTCGAAGACGATGCCGTCGAGGCTGATCTGCCCCGGCATCCCGCTGGGCGAGGCCACGACGACGCTCCCGTCCGACAGCACGTCGACGCGGACGTCGACCCACGGCCCCAGCGTCACCGTCTCCTTCGCCGCGTCCAGGGTCGCGACGCGGCCCACGGTGTTGAAGAGGAGCCGCTGCGGCGGCCGCATCCCCTCGGGCAGCACCGTCAGCAGGCGCGCGTTGTAGCCCGTCACCGGCGTGTTCGGCGGCCGCAGCTTCGGATCGGCCACCAGCCCGCCCTGGAGCGAGACGCGGTCCCCGAGCCGCGCCATCGTCGGCGCCTCGGCCCCGTCCGTCGCCGGCTTCCAGCCCGCCGACAGCGGCAGCGCCTGCCCCGTCGCGGTTCGGAAGGCGACCCCGTCGAGGCTCAGCCAGCGGTACTTGTTCGAGCCGGCGACGAAGACGATCTTGCCGTCCTTGCGGATCTCGACGTGCTGGAGCTTGCCGTGCTCGCCCACGGCGAAGCGCAGGGTCCCCTTGGGGCGATGGTCCGGGAAGACGTGCCCGATCTCGCCCCAGCTCGCGCTCTTGTTCGACAGCAGCCCCCCGAGGTGCACGAGCCCCCCGCGCACCACGTAGTTCGGGGCGCGGTAGCCCTGACCGTACCCGCTCCAGCCCGACGCCAGCGACAGCGGGGTCCCGGTCCGCACGGCGTAGCGGATGCCCGTCAGGTCGAACCACCCCACGCTCCCCCCGGCGACCCACTTCACCTCGCCCGTCGGCAGCACGTCGATGCGCGCCGAGCTGGCGTGCCGGTTGGTGTTGAACATCAGCTGGGTGTCGGGGCGGAGCTCCGGCGGCAGGGTCGCGAGGACGGTCGCCCCCGACGCGCTCCCCTTGATGAGCCCGGACAGCGTCACCACGTCCGCGGTCCGCGTGGCCTGCGGCGTCGCCCAGTCGTGCTTGGTGTCGGCGTACGGCTTCATCGGAGCCTGCAGCGCGAGCGAACCGAGGGGCACGAGCTCGAAGAGCGTGGGCGGCTTCGGCGCGGGGGCGGAGGGGCTCGGCGGGGTCGGCGTCGGGACGGGCCCGAAGGGGGTCTTGATCGCCGGCGGCGGCTCGGCCGCGGCCGTCGTCATGAGGTCCTTCCCGGTCAGGGTGCCGTTCGCGTCCTCCTTCAGGGGCTTTCCGGCGTGGACTCCGGCCAGGGGGACGATCCGATACGCGGCCCCGGCGGCCTCGAGCCGGAGGCGCCACAGCGCGTCGCTGGTCGGGCCGCCCCCGAGGGAGATCACGGGGTCGGCGTTGCGCACGTAGGTCGTGTCCGCGACCTGGAGCACGTGGTACTCGGGCGAGCGCACGAAGGTGAAGGGCGTCGCCGTTTCCGCGCCGCCGGTGGTCGTGAGGGCCGCCTTCGACGCGGACGGCGCGACGAGGTAGCGCCCGGTCCCGGCGACGCGCACCTTGAAGGTCCCCTGGACGGGCGCGGTCAGCACCGGCGGCGCCGGCGGCGGCCACGTCGCCGGGCACTTCAGCTCGCTCGGCTTCGTCGTCTTGGCGGCGGAGAGCTCGCCCCGGAGGCGCGGCCAGTAGCCGAAGGACTCGGCGTCGGCGGCGTGCATGAAGAGCGCCCGGTCCCCCGTCGGGAAGGACATCGTCATCCCGGTTCCGCACCACACCGGCGCCCGGGAGTAGCCGCCGAACAGCCCCACGTGGATGAAGTGCCCGTGCGCCAGCTCGCGCCGGTCCTCCCAGTCCACCGTCATGCCGTATTGCCAGTAGTTGCCGCGGCGAGACTCCACGAGATAGAGCGAGTCGGCGTCGGTGAGGCAGTAGAGCGCGCCGTAGTCGGCCGCGTGGAGCTGCACGCAGCGCCCCCAGCCGGCGTTGTCGTCGAGGAGGGTGCGGACCCCGGTGCTGTCGGAGAGCTTCTCCCAGCTGGCGGGCCCGCTCGGCCCCATCAGGAGCCGGTAGGCCCAGAGCCGATGCTGTTTGTCGAGGGCGTAGACGACGCCGTTCCAACCGCCGGCCACGTAGCCGTAGGTGTTCCACCCCTTGCCCTTCGTCGTCGGGGCGCTGACCGAGAGGCCGTTGGTCGGCACCGTGAAGACGACCAGCCGGCCGTTGTCCTGGGAGGGGTCGCGCGCGTAGATGACGGCGGGCGCGCTCGGGTTGGCGCGGGTCCCGCCGAAGACGGCGTCGTACTTCCGGAAGTCGCCGCCGAGCAGGTGGTGGACCCAGGCGTTGCCCTGGAGATAGTAGCGGTGGAGCTTGCCGGCGCCGTCGATGCCGTAGAACTGGTCGCCCTGCCCGCCGAAGACGCGGTGCAGGTTGCCGAGCACCTGGTTGGGGAGCGAGTTGCCGCCCCACCCCGTCACGTTGGAGCGGGTGATGACGGTGCCGACCGTGTCGCGGATGGGGAGCGGCGCGTCGGGCGGCGCGTAGGGGTCGAAGGCGACCATCCGCACCTGCCCCTTGTCCGGCGGCGGCGGGACCTTCTCCGGCGCGTCGAAGGTCGCGACGGTGGTGAAGCAGCGCCAGCCGCCCAGGGTCACCGGCGGAGACAGCCCCGGGCCGCCGCCGAGGGTGATGGAGAACCCCTCGTAGAGCCCCTCCTCGCCGAAGCTCCAGGCGAAGGAGGCGTTGAAGCCGACGCCCCACTTGCCGGTGCCGACGCCCGCCGCGAGGGTCGTGGAGTTCCCGGGGACGACGCCCCAGTCGGGATAGATGGCCGCCGTCAGGTAGCTCGACGCGCCGGAGGAGAAGTTGGCGCCGTAGCACTGGGTCGTGTAGCAGCCGAACTGTCCCTGGCCGCCGTAGACCACGCCGGTCTCGAGGACGCCGGAGGCGCCGGCCTCGAGGCTGGCGCCGACGCCGTAGGAGAAGGTCATCCCCTGCTCACGGGCGAAGCGGGCCTGCCGCTTGTCGAAGACCTTCGTGCAGACCGCGCGTGACCACGGTCCCATCTGGGGGCTCGAGGCCATGCACGTCGAGGTGATGGGGTGACAGGAGTAGCCTGCGGAGCAGGGCTTCAGCCCCCAGGCGCAGAAGCTGCCCGCGCCGATCGGCTGGCAGGTCATCCCGGCGCCGGGCTCGCAGACGAGGCCCTTGTCGCACGGGCGCGTGGCGTGGCAGGCGTCCCCCTTCTGACCCGGGGCGCGGCAGACCCACGCGAGGGCGTCGCAGGTGAGGCCCGGGTAGCACGGGTCGCCCGCCCAGCACTTGTCGCCGGCCTGGCCCGCGCGGGCGGAGGACGCGCTCGGCCCGAAGGTCAGCAGGAGCGCGGCGACGCCGAGCAGGGGGAGGGTCCACGACGGGATCCGACGGCTGGAGACGGGCGTCATCTCGACGACCTCCGGGCTGGAGCAGTGGAGATCCGGCACGCACGGCGGCCCCGTCGCGGGGAGACGGTCCCACGACGGACAGTGGAGCGGGCGCGAGCTGGGGGGCGAATACGTCGACCCTAGCCCGACCGACCTCGCGGTCAAGCCTGGCAGAGAGGAATTGTCGACGTGACGCAAGCCGACGGATTCACCGGCGCGCGGCGCCGTCGCCCTACCCCTTCGGGAGCGCCGCCTGGAAGGCCTCGAAGGCCGGGGTGGCGGCCAGCTCGCGGACCAGGATCTGGTAGCGCCAGGTCGCCTGGTAGCGCGGCTCCGCGCCCTCGGCGCCGCTGCGGGTGAAGCAGCCGAACTCGCGCAGCTTCTCGAGGCCGTACTCGATGACGCGGCGGGTGGTGCGCTGCCCCTTGCGGTCGTCCTTCGTCTCCATCGCCGCCACGCGGTTCCGGTAGACGCGCCACGCCTCGTAGTAGCCTTCCATCTCGTCCGCCACTGGGTCCGGCGCGTCCTTGTGCGTGTCGGCGAGGCGGTCGGAGAGGCTCCGCAGCGTCGCCTCCACGTCGTCGACGGTCACCGGCGGGCGCGCGAAGGTCGGGTCCTCGACCAGGTCGCGGGAGCGCGGGAAGAGGGTCGCGGCGATGGCGAGCTGCACCAGCCCGTCGAGGAGGCGGTCGTCGGCGGCGCTGCTCGACGGGCGGAAGTCGGCCGGCCTGTAGGCGAAGGGGGAGGCCTCGGCGGGCCCGAGGACGAGCCCGTGGGCGGAGGCGTCGAGCAGCCGGAGCCCGAGCCCGCGCGCCGCCGCCGCGACCAGCTCGCGGAAGGCGGGGTCGTCGAGGAAGCGCTCGACGAGGCGGCCGTACTCGAGCTCCTGGGCCGGCCGCGCGCGCCCGTCGAGCCCCCAGGCGACGAGCCGCCCGGCGTCCTCCACGTCTTCGATCGTGAACGTGTTCAAGCGGGCTCTCCTTGGGCGGGCGCGTCGGCGCCGGCGGGGTCGGCGACGGCGCGGCGCGAGCGCGGCGCGATCTCGAGCTCGTCCCCGGCGAAGCCGTGGCGAGCGAGCGTGCCGGCGCCGCGCCGCACGACCAGCGGCAGGTCGGCGTCGTCCTCGGGCGCGAAGTACTGGAGGGCGACCAGGGTCATCAGCTCGAGCGGCGCCCGCTCCCCGCCGTCGGCCACGACGTCGAGGAGCTCGCTCAGCGAGGTCGGGCGCGTCACCGTCGACAGGGCGCGCTCGACCGCGCGCACCGCGGCGGCGTCGAAGCGCACACCGTCGAGGCTCTCGGCGGGCGCGTTGGTCAGGTCGGGCGCCACGAGGGCGATGTCGGTGCGCACGATGTCGCGGCGGGGGCGGAGGCACCAGCCGACGAGCTCGGACAGCGACGGCACCGACGGCGCCTGGCCGCCGAAGAAGTCGGGGAAGAGGGCGTCGAGGTGCTCCGAGGCGAGGCGCTGGTCGGCGCGCATGGCCGGCTCGAGCACCTCGCCGAGCAGGTTCGGCCAGGCCGCCGGGACGCTCCAGGCGAAGGTCTGGCGCGCCTGCTCGTCGAGGAAGATGTTGCGCGAGCGCATCAGCCGGTCGTGCAGGTCGAGGTGACGCAGCCGGCAGTCGCTGATGAGGGCCGAGACCTCGGCCAGGGCGCGCGCGCCGGGCTCGCCGGGGGACATGATCCCGAGGCGCTCGTCGGCGGTCGACAGGATGTTGCGCTCGACCGCGAGCCGCAGCTCGATGTGCGACAGCGCGTCGGCGAGGAGCCGCGGCACGTCGCGCCGCCAGTCCACGCTCTCGACGTCGCGCCGGGTGTCGCGCAGGATCGCCCCGACCTTCTCGCCGTACCGGAGCGACTGCCAGCGCGCGTTCCGCGCCGCCTGGGCCGCGTCGTCGAGGCGCCCGCGGGCGAGCTGCGACTCGACGACCGCCTCGGCCGCCGCCTGCGCGTCCTCGATGTCGAGGTCGAGGGCGTTGAGGTAGAGGTTCAGCGCCTCGTTCGAGAGCCGCAGCACGGTGCCGCCGGCCGGGTGCAGATGGTCCATCACCAGCCGGAACTCGAGCTTCCGCCGCACCGCGCGGCCGTCGGCGTCGAGGTCGGTGTAGGTCACCTCGAAGGGGCGGCGGCGCTCGCCGTCGTTGCGGAGCCCGGCCAGGACGCGGTCGACCATCGCGGCGTGGCGCGGCCGCTCGGGGACCAGCCCGGCCGCCTCGTCCATGGCCGCGAGGAGCGGCCCGAGGGCCTGCTCGACGACGTCGCGGTCGACCTCGCGGTCGAGCCCAGCGGAGTCGACGATGAGGTCCATCACCTTCATCGCCAGCGCCAGCGCGTCGTAGTGGCGCAGCTCCGGGTCGCGGCGCGCGTCGCTCTGGCGCAGATCGTGGAGCGGCGCCATGTGCAGGAGCACGCGCAGGCGGTGGGTCAGCCCGCGGTGCCACGGCTCCGGGGGCGGCGGCGGGGTGGTGACCAGCGGCTCGGCCGGGAGCGTCCGCGCGTCGTCGCCGAGCCCGGGGAAGAGCATCCCCTGGATCGGCGAAAACATCGACGCTGCCTCGCTCTCCGTGTCCTCTACCGCCATCGCCTCGACCTGCTCCGCTCGCTCGGGGGGCGGAGTTCTATCACGGTCATTCGGGAAGCGTGGCGCTTTTCCGGCGTCGCCACGCGACGAGCGCAAAGAGCGCGGCCAGCGCGGTCGGGAGCTCCGCGCCGCCGCCGCCGCCGGCGCAGCCGGGGAAGGGGCTGGTGCTGGTCGGGCTCGTCGAGGGCGTCCCGGTGGACGTCGGGGGCTGCCATCCCGTCTGGACCGGGCCGTCGCCGCTGGTGACCGCGACCGAGGCCATGAAGCGGAGCGAGCCGCCCTGGGGCACGGGGATGAGCTCGTCGGTCGCGAGCGCGCGGGCGCCGACGCCGGGCCACGGGTCGAACACGCCCCCGCCGACGACGTAGGGGCCCTGGGGCGTCCGATAGTATTGGATGGCCGTCAGGACCATCGCGTGGGCGCGGGCGCCGATGACGAGGGGGTTGCCGCGGTCGAGCTCGGCGATGACCTGGGCGTTCGAGAGGTTGTAGTAGCCGTAGTCGTAGTCGTAGGCGGCGGTGATGCGCGAGCTGAAGGGCGCGCCGAAGTCGTCGACCCAGGCGCGGTTGAGCTGCTGGGCGATGACGTAGCCGGCCTGGGCGGGCATGTTCACCGGCGAGCCGTAGACCTCGGAGACGATGCGCGCCTGGTCCACCGGGTGCCCCTGGTAGGCGAAGATCATCGCGACGCTCGCCGCCCAGCACCACTGGGACTGGTACTGGTTCTGGAACGCCTGCTGCTGGAACGAGAGGAAGTCCACCTGCGAAACGCAGAGCTCGCCCTGGTAGGTCAGCTGGCACTGGGTGGACGCGTGGGCCGCCGGGGCGGCGGTCAACAGGCACGCGAGCACGAGAGCGTAGCGCTTCATGGGAGGGCTCCGTCGGTACAGGGGTGTGGCCCGGCGTGGTGGCGTCCGGACTTTGCCCCAGACGTGCGGTCGAAGGAAACGATCTGAAGAAAACCGGCGCGGTGGCTCAGCGCTTCGGCGGGGCGGCGCAGCGGAGGCCGGTCAGCTCGTCGGTCGAGCCGGTGGCGTAGCCGCGGCGCCGGAAGGTCGCGGAGAGCGAGGCGCCGTCGCGGTTGTTGAGGGAGCCGCCGCGGCAGATGTGGAGCGTGCCGAGCTTCGGCCCGGTCGGGTTCTGGACGTCGTCCGCGGTGTAGGGCGCGTAGAAGTCGGCGACGAGCTCGCAGACGTTGCCGCTCATGTCGAGGGCGCCCCACGGGCTCGCGCCCTTCGGGTAGCTGCCGACCGGGGCGGTCTCGGTGAGCCAGCGCCCGTTCATCGAGGCGTGGACGTTGCGCTTGCTCGGGCCCCCGCCGCCCCACGGGAAGCGGCGGCCGGCCTTGCCCCGCGCCGCGAGCTCCCACTCGGCCTCGGTCGGCAGGCGCTTGCCGGCCCACCGGCAGAAGGCCTCGGCGTTGCTCCAGGTGACGCAGTTGGCCGGGTGGGCGTCGCGATCGGCGTGGAGGGGGTTGCAGCGCTCCTCGTCGTAGGTCGGCTTCTCGCAGGCCCCGGCGGCGATGCAGTCGCGGAAGGCCGCGTTCGTGACCTCGGTCCGGTCGATGCAGTACGGGCTCAGGGAGACCTTGTGGGCCGGGCCCTGGTCGTCCCGCGCGCCGGCCTTGCCCATCGTGAAGGTCGTCTCGGGGATGGGGATCATCCCCTCCGGGCAGGCGAAGATGCCGACGCAATGCCCGTGCTCGTCGCGCATCTGGTCGTAGGGGCACTTCTTGCCGGCGAGGGCGTCGGGGGCCGCGGAGAGCACGGCGACCGCCGCGCACGTCGTCACGGTCAGCATGCGCAGGGCTCGAGGGGTCATCGGCGTCTCCGGGCTCACTTCACCGAGGCCGAACGCCTCGACGACCTGCGATGTTCCGGCGCCACGCGTCGGAGCGCAAGCGCCGGCGTCGGCGTCACTCGGCCGGACCGCGCTCGAAGCGGAGCGTGTCGACCCACACGCCGGCGCCGCGCGCGCGCCCGGCGAGGGCGGCCTCGGCGTCGCTCGGGGCCAGGGGCTCGGCCCCCACGACCACCACGAGCACGGCCGGCTCCGGCAGGGGCGGGACGGTCCACGCGACCGGCAGCATCAGGGCCTGCTGGCGAAGCCGCGGCCGCTCGTCGTAGAGGATCTCGGCCCGGCCGTGGCCATCGCGCGCCACCACCGCCACGCGCTCCCGTCCGGCGGGGAAGACCGACAGCGTCAGCCTCATCCCCGGGGCGACCGGCCGCTCGACGCTCCATAGCTCGGGCCCTTCGGCGGCGACGCGGTAGACCGCGACCGTCGGCCGCGGCGGGATGACGACGCCGGGCTTCACCTCGTCGGGCTGGCCGAGCACGACCATCACGAAGAAGCCCGCGATGCTCAGGCCCACGACCGTGCCGAGGTAGATGAAGAAGAAGCTCGCGCGTCGCTCCATCCTACGAGGATGGCCCCCGCGGCGCCCGCGGTCGAGCCGCTGCGACGCTTCGCCACGCTCGGAGCGGAGGACCCGCTCAGGCGGGCTTCCGGCGCCGCAGCACCGTCGCGTAGAAGCCGTCCATCCCGTGCAGGTGCGGCAGCGGCGCGAGGGCGAAGCCGTCCCGGGTCGCCAGCTCCTCGGCGCGGGCCTTGCCCAGGATCTCCTTGACCGGGACCCGCTCGAAGTCGGGCTCGGCCTCGAGGATCCGCCGCACGACGGCCTCGTTCTCGGCCTCGAAGACCGTGCAGGTCGCGTAGATGAGCCGCCCGCCCGGGGCCACCAGCGGCGCCGCCCGGAGCGCGATGGCGAGCTGCGTCGCGGGCAGCGCGTCGATGAACTCCGGCGCCATGCGCCAGCGCGCCTCGGGGTTGCGGCGCATCGAGCCGACCCCGCTGCAGGGCGCGTCGACCAGGACGCGGTCGGCCTTGCCCCGGAGGCGAGCCACCGACGGCGGCAGCGGCCCCTCGGCGTCGACCACCTCCCAGCGGTGGTTCGAGAGCCCCGCGCGGCGCGCACGGCGGCCGAGCTCGTCGAGCTTCTTCGGCGAGACGTCCATCGCCAGGAGGCGCCCCTTGGACGCCATCAGCGCCCCCAGGGCGAGGGTCTTGCCGCCCGCGCCGGCGCAGGCGTCGACGACCAGGCCGCGCTTGGCCGGGGCGACCAGCTCGGCGGCGAGCTGCGAGGCCTCGTCCTGGACCTCGAAGAGGCCATCGCGGAAGGCCCCGAGGCCGAAGACGTTGACCCGCGTCAGGAGGTGCAGGCCGTCGGAGGAGAAGCGGGTCGGTTCGGTCTCGACGCCCTCGAGGCGGAGCCGGGTCGCGAGCTGCTCGCGGGTGTTCTTGAGGCGGTTGGCGCGCACGGTCAGCGGCGCGCGCTCGTTGAGCGAGGCCGCGAGCGCCCCCGCGTCGTCGGGGCGCTCCGCCAGGAGCCGGGTCGCGATCCAGTCGGGGAACGAGTGCTCGAGGCCGAAGCGGGTCAGCGCGTCCGGCTCTTCGGAGACGCTGGCGAGGGCCGCCTCCACGCGATCCCACGGGACGTCGGGGCGCTCGCTCGCGGCGGCGCGCGCCGCCATCCCCTCGTAGAGCACGCGGTAGGCGAGCAAGTCGACGTAGGCCCGGCTCGCCGACCGACGCGTCCCCTCGGGCGGCGTCTCGACCCCGGCGCCCGCGAGGGCGAAGTCGAGGGCGCGCGCGCGCCGCACCATCCCGTAGAGGGTCTCGGCGACCTCGCGCCGCTCGCGCGAGTGCAGCTGGCGCGCCTCGCGAAAGGCCTGGGCGAGGCGCGAGGTGACGAAGCTCCAGTCCTCCCGGCAGTCCCGCCACAGGTTGACGAGGGTGTCGCGCACCCGCGCCTCGCCGGCGGCCGAGCGGGGGTGGGCGGAGTCTTGCTTGGACCGGGGTCGGGCGCTCATGGGGGCGGCTTATAGCACGACCGACCGCCCCTGCGAGCACGGTGGCCGTGAGCGGCGTGGACGAGCGCTCCGGGGGGCGCTCGAGCCCGCGACTCGGACGCGGATCGCCCGACGACGTGACGACACAATCGTGAAGACGAGCTTCCGGAGTCCTTCGACCCGGTTCGGACGAATATTGATCTCGGCCGCATTCCACAAGGCTCTCCGCGCCCCGGAGCCGGTCGTGCGCGGCTTGTACCTCTGTATTGTTTCCGTATCACCGCGAGCGGCCAGCGAATTTCTCTGCCGGCCGACCGGTCTCGGTTGCCATGCACGGCCTGGTCGGCAGGCCCGCAACACTCCAGACGCAAGGCGGACCACGATGAAGACCCTCATGATCGCTCTGACCTCCCTGATGACCCTCGGCCTCTTCGCCGGCACCGCCTCCGCCCGCCCGGGCGACCGCGGCGACCGCGGCGACCGCTGGGGCCAGCACAACCCCGGCAACGACGGCCGGGACAACGACGGCGACGGCTGGGTCGACGAGTACGACGAGAACACCAGCTACGCGATGCCGGACTTCGAGCGCCGCGTGCGCCACGGGCAGATGACCTTCCGCGAGGTGCGGCGCTTCATGCGGATGCGGATGCAGGACCGCATCGCCGAGAAGACGATGCGCATCCACGCCCGCTTCGGCTACAACCGCATCGCCTACCGCAAGATCGCCCGGATGAAGGCCCGTGAGCGCGCCCGCTTCCAGAACCGCCTCGCCGTCGTCCGCGCCCGCTTCGACCAGATCCACCGCGAGGCGCGTCGGGATCGCTGGGAGCGCCGCCACGACGCCCGCGTCGGCTACGACTACAACTACGGCGGGGGCGAGGTCTACGTCCAGTTCTGACCCACGACGCGCCAGGCGCCGTGATGACGCGGGGAGCCGGCCTTCGGGCCCGCTCCCCGCTCGCGCGTTCGGGGTCCGACACGCGGCGCCCGGACCGACCGGCCGCCGTCACGCGGCCGCGCCGACGAGGCTTGCGGGACAGGCGCGCGCCTGATAGTTGCGTGCCTTCCAACCGCCAATCGGAGGCTCGTGTCGATGCGCTGGAGAGGTCTCGTCGTCGTCGTGGCTAGCGGGCTGGTCGCTTGCCTTCCCAAGGACCCGCGGAAGCCCGCGCAGCCGCCGGCGCCCGAGGTCGCCGCCGTCCCCGCGCCGGAGGAGCCGGTCGCCCCGGCGCCCGCGCCCGCCCCCGCCCCGGAGCCCAAGCGCGAGCTGCTCGACGGCGCCGAGGACGCGCGCCTGATGCTCGAGGTCCCGCAGTGGGACGACGCGCAGCGCTTCGCCACCTACTGCGCCGACTCGATCGCGCGCGCCACCGCCGTCCGCGACCGTCTCCGCGGCGAGCAGGCCGACGCCGCCAAGACCGCGGCCGACTTCGACCAGCTCTCGCGTGAGCTCGACACCGCCGGCGGCCTCGCCTCGCTCATGTTCAACGCGAACCCGAACGAGGACTACCGGAAGGCCGCCGAGAAGTGCGAGCAGGACATCCAGAAGTTCGCGACCGAGGTCAGCCTCGACCGCGGGCTCTACGACGCCCTCGCCAAGGTCGACGTCGAGGCCCTCGACGCCCTCGGCAAGCGCTTCGTCGACAAGAGCCTCCGCGACTTCCGCCGCGCCGGCGTCGACAAGGACGACGCCACCCGCGCGCGCATCGCCGAGATCAACGCCCGCCTCGTCGAGCTCGAGCAGAGCTACATCAAGAACATCAGCGACGACACCCGGTCCATCGAGATCCCGGCGGCCGACGCCGGCAAGCTCTCGGGCCTCCCGCAGGACTGGCTCGACGCCCACAAGCCCAACGACGCCGGCAACATCGTCGTCACGACCGACTACCCGGACTTCTTCCCCTTCGCGACCTACGTCGCCGACGACGCGCTCCGCAAGGCGCTCTACGTCCAGTTCCTCACGCGCGCGTACCCGAAGAACAAGGAGATCCTGACCGAGGTCCTGACGCTCCGCGCCGAGAAGGCGAAGATCCTCGGCTTCCCCGACTGGGCCCACTACGCCATCGAGGACAAGATGGCCGGCTCGGCGGAGACGGTGCAGCAGTTCCTCGGCGACATCACCGAGATCATCCGCCCGCGCGCCGACGCGGACCTCGCGGTGCTGCTCGCCCGCAAGCAGAAGGACCTGCCCGAGGCCACGGCGATCGAGACCTACGACCGCTTCTACTACGTGGCGGCGGTGCAGAAGGAGAACTTCAAGTTCGACCCGCAGTCGGTCCGCCCGTACTTCAGCTACCCCGCCGTCAAGGCCGGCATCCTCTCGCTCTACGGCAACCTCTTCGGCCTCGAGTTCAAGCGCCTCGAGGACGCCAAGACCTGGGCCCCCGGGGTCGAGGCCTACGAGATGCTCGCCGACGGCACGGTCATCGGGCGCTTCTTCCTCGACATGCACCCGCGCGCCGGCAAGTACAAGCACGCCGCGGCCTTCGAGATCCAGTCGGGCGACAGCGGCACCCGCATCCCCTACGCGAGCCTCGTCTGCAACTTCCCGAACCCGGCGGACGGCGACGGCAAGGCGCTCATGGAGCACAACGACGTCGTCACCTTCTTCCACGAGTTCGGCCACCTCATCCACCACCTCCTCGCCCGCAAGAGCGCCTACATCGACCTCAACGGCTTCAACACCGAGTGGGACTTCGTCGAGGCGCCCTCGCAGCTCCTCGAGGAGTGGGCCTGGTCGCCGGAGGTCCTGCAGGGCTTCGCCAAGCACGTCGACACCGGCGAGGCGATCCCCACGGAGCTGGTCGAGAAGATGAAGGCCGCCGACGAGTTCGGTAAGGGCCTCCACCTCATGCGCCAGGTCTTCTACACCTCGCTCAGCTTCTACCTGCACGAGGCGGACCCGGCGACCCTCGACCTCGACGCCTTCATGGCCGACCTCTACACGAAGTTCAGCCCCTTCCCGCAGACCCCGGGGACGTACGTGTACGCCAACTTCGGGCACCTGATGGGCTACACGGCGCTCTACTACACCTACCAGTGGTCGCTCGCGATCTCGAAGGACCTCTTCACCCGCTTCAAGGCGGAGGGGATCCTCAACAGCGAGGTCGCCCAGGCGTACCGCAAGGCGGTGCTCGAGATGGGCGGCGCCGAGGACGCCAAGGACATGGTCGAGCACTTCCTCGGCCGCGCCCGCAACCTCGACGCCTACAAGAAGTGGATCCAGGAGCAGTAGCTCCGTCCGCGCGCGCACCGGTGATTGTCCCGACCGGCGCGGTCCGGTAGTCATAGCCGAATGGCGCGCGCTCTCTTGATTCTGTCCCTCCTGGCGTCGGCCGCCGCTTGCGGCGGCCCGACGCCAGAGCCGACGGCCACCGACGTCCGGCCCGAGGACCACCCCTTCCCCGCAGCCGACGCCTGCGACGGGATGCGGGTCGTCCGCGCGGCCCCCTGGACCGGCGGCGGGCTCCAGCTCACGGTCGTCTTCGACGTCCCCCCCGTCGACGTCGACGAGCTCGCGCTCAGCGGCCTCCCCAACCGGACGCCGACGCTGAGCCTGGCGACGCCCCCGTCGAGCAGCGGCTACACCGGCGTCGTCCTCGTCCCGAGCGCCGACCGCACGGAGCTCGCCGCGCGCGTCGCCGCGGCGACGGCGCTGGTCGACGAGGCGCCGGCCGGAGACCGCGTCATCGCCTGGCTCGCCGGCGACCGGGCCGAGGTCCTGGCCGACGCGACCTTCGACCGCGACCACGTGGCCGCACG
>SBGO01000765.1 GCA_006226565.1 Deltaproteobacteria bacterium
ACATCACGACGACGCGCGGATCGACGCGATCGCCGCGCACATGGGCGACGGCGCGGTGCGGCCCGGCGACGCCGACGACGCGGCCGCCGCGAAGGCCCTCGGCGCGGCGCTCGCGGCCCTGTGCGAGCGCTCTCCCGACTCCTGCGGTGGCGCCGCCCAGGCCTGCGTGACGCTGCTGACGCGGCTCGCGCCCAGAGACGAGGCCGGCCGCTCGCTCCTGGCCACCAAGAGCGGGTATCCGCTGCTCGTCGACAAGGCCCTCGACATCCTGGACGACCCGACGCTCCTCCCGGCCCGCCTGCCGGGCGTCCCCCCCGCGGGCGTCGAGCGGATGCGGGCCCTCTTCGTCGGCATCCTGAAGCCCGTCCTCGGCGACGAGGGCTAGCCACGATGCAGATCGAGACGACCTCCGAGCGGATGCTGGTCATCAGCGACCTGCACATCGGCAACCCGTTCTCGACCGCCAAGCGCAAGCTGGGCGATTTCCTGCGCTTCTGCCGCGACGGGCGCTACGACCTGGTCATCAACGGCGACGGCTTCGAGATCCTGCAGGCGAGCTTCGGCGTCCTCGCCCGCGACTCGATCGGGATCCTGGCCGATCTCCGCGACCTGATGGCGGACGGCTGCCGCGTCTTCTACGTGATCGGCAACCACGACATCGCGCTCGAGCACCTCCTCCAGTCGACCTACGCCCAGCGCATCTCGCCGTTTCTGAACGTGTCCTCGGGCGGCCGCCGCATCCGCATCGAGCACGGCCACCTCTACGACCCGTCGTTCATCAAGCACCCGGTCATCTACGAGGCGCTCACGCGCGCCGCGGGGCCGCTTCTCCACCTCTACCCCGACGTCTACCGCGCCTGGTCGAGCTACCAGCGCTGGAAGGACCGCTGGACCCGACAGCGCGCCAAGAACCACCTCGAGGCGTCGGTCTACTACGAGGCCGCCGACCGCATCCTCAAGCGCGGCTTCGACACCGTCGTCTTCGGCCACACCCACAAGCCCGAAGAGGTCGAGCTGTACCCCGGCCAGCGCTACATCAACTGCGGCAACTGGCTCCGGGGTCAGCACTACGTCGAGATCGTCGAGGGCGCGACGACGCTGAAGAGCTGGGCCGTCGAGAACGCCCAGCCCGAGGTCACGACCGCCCGGATGTGAGCCCGCGCGGTCAGCCTTCCACCTTCTCCTTGGTGCGCGCGCCGTTCGACGCGACGGCCAGCGCCTCCGGCGCGCTCCGGTTCGGCAGGGCCTCCCGCGTCGGGATGGGCCCGAAGTACTTGTCGGGCTCGGCGAACCACTGGTGGATGACGCGCGACATCACCGCCGCGTGGAAGCCGTCGATGAAGCGGTGGTCGAAGGTCGCGCTCACCTTCATGATCTGCGCGACCACCAGCTCGCCGTTGCGCGCGATGGGCGCCTCCTTGACGGCCCCCATCGCGATCAGGATCGGGACGCGCGAGAACGGCACCAGCGGCACGTAGGCGACGTCGAGCCCGAGCGAGCCGATGTTGGTGATCATCACCGAGCCGAAGGCGTCGCGCGGCAGGCCCGGCGCCTTCCAGTTGAGGGTGTAGAGCAGGAACGCGCTGAAGCGGAGCAGCCGGTGCATCGCCCACGCCGGCATGCGCTTGAACGACTTCCGCGTCTTCTCGAGGGTCGGGTCCTGGCGCTTCTTGACCTTCGCCACCTTCACCTCGAAGTCGGTGACGATCGTGGCAAGGTCCATCTTGTCGACGTCCTGCAGCACCGCCCCCGACAGGTCGATCTTGTCGTCGCCGTCATCCGGCATCGCGACCTGGAAGAAGATGTTGATGTGCTTTCGGCGGTAGATGCGCGACCAGCGCATGATCGCGTTGGCGTCGGGGATCCGCTCGAGCGCGGCCGCCATGACGCGTGCCATCATGTGCGACGGCGTCAGCCGCAGCCCGGTCGCCTCGCGGAAGCGCCGCAGGTAGTCCATCGCGGCGTCCATCTCGATCTCCATCGTCCCGTAGACCGACGGATCGTAGGCCGTCCGCCAGGTGCCGATTGAGATCTTACGGAACGCAGGAAGATCCTTGATCTTCTCGAGCTCGAGATGCGCCACGGCGCGCCTCCGGTGTGTCGCCTCGTGGGCGTTGTGGGGGATGCCCCCAGCATACACCGTCGTGCGCCTCGAACGGAAAAGGGCCGCGACACCTGCGCGTCGCGGCCCCTCGATGCGGAGGACGGAAGACGCGTCGGCGTCAGTCCTCGTTGCGCTGCCCCAGGTTCCAGCGCTCCTGGTCCACGCGCGTCTCGAGGAAGTGCGCGAGGCGGTGGAAGTCGCTGCCGCCGTGGATGAAGCGGACCTCGGTCTTGAGGGTCGAGTGGTCGATGAGCTTCTCGAAGGCGACGTAGGTCAGCTCGAGCTGCCCCTCGGTCGACACCATGTGCCCGTCGAGCCCCTCCTCGACCAGCGCGCGGTAGGCGCCGATGCCGAGCTGGCTGCCGAGCATCACGTCGAAGGCGTGGGGCGCCGCGCAGCGCGACTCGTAGCCGAGCTGGACGCCGGTCATCTTCTGCTTGTGCCCGGTCCGCTCGATGTAGCGGGCCTGCGCGACCTCGGCCATCAGCTTGGCGAGGTCGACCTTGCCGAGCGAGAGGTGGCCGTGCTCGTCGCGCCCCACCCCGCTCACGTACTCGCTCGGGAGCATCTCGGCGAGGCCCTCGGCCAGCACGATCGTGCCGTAGTGCTTGTTGCGCGTCTCGCGCGCGAGGACGGTGTCGACGATGAAGTCGGCCAGGCCCACCACGTTGAGCCGGTCGTAGGTCTTCATCTCCCCCGTCTCCGGATCGGGGATCTGCTCCTGCGTCCTGAGCGGGCCGCGGATGTCCTCGGTCGCGAGCACGAGGTGCGCCTCGCCGGCGATCGCCACGCCGTAGGCGAGCCAGCCGGCCTTGCGGCCCATGGTCTCGACGATGAAGTAGGAGCTCGTCGCCAGCGCGTCTGCGCGCAGGTTCTGGAGCTCCTTCGCCATCACGTCGACGGCCGTGAAGAAGCCGAAGGTGAAGTCGATGCCGCGGTAGTCGTTGTCGATCGTCTTCGGGACGTGGACGATGCGGACGCGCTTGGCGATCGCCGGCAGCTTCTGCTGGTAGAGGTAGAGGAAGTTCGCCGTCTTCAGCGTGTCGTCGCCGCCGATCGAGATGAGCGCGTCGATCTCGAGGTCGACGAGCGCGGTGTACACGGCGCGGAGCTTGGCGGTCTTCTCGGGATCGTCGAGGTCGCTCGGGTCCTTGATGGTCGAGCCCGGGTTCGAGCGGGCCGTCCCGATGACGATGCCGCGGCTGTTGCGCAGCCCGCGGAGGTCCTCCTCGCGGAAGACGCGGTAGTGCCGATCGGGGAGCAGCCGGTGCGAGACCGGGTGGTAGTCCTGCAGGTTGGAGTAGCCGTGGAAGAAGCCCACGACCTCACGCCCGTCCTCGAGGAACGACGTCGCGGCCGCCGAGATCACGGCGTTCGCCGCGGGGGCCGGTCCGCCCGAGAAGACGAGGCCCACGCGCCGGATGTTGTCGCCAGGGAACTTCTTGTCGTTGGGCATCTGCTACCTCTCGTGTCCGGGGCGCGACCCAATTCTGAGATACGGCCGCGCGGCGGCGTCACCGTAAAGCGGACGCGGTCGCTTGTCACGCCGAAGCTGACGCCCGGGATCGGCGTGTGTTGCGGCGCACCGCACCGAATCGCCCAACAGGCGCGCACGGAGTGGGCCATATCCCCCAATTTTCGACCGCAGACGCTCACCAAGCAGCTCACCCGCCCAAGGAAAGCGGGCGAGCCGATGCATGGCACGTCTGATGCACTGCAACGGGATTGGCTGGGGCCGACACCGAGGAGATGTCGCATGACTCCGATCCGTGAGCGCTACCACAACGAGCACGGGCTGATCGCGCAATGCTGTCGGTGCCTCATGGTGCGGCGACCGGAGGCCCCGGACATCTGGGACGAGGTCCCGGCGTTCTTGATCGACCCACCGGACGAGCTGACCCACGGGCTATGCCCGACCTGCTTCCACGAGACCTATCCCGAGCTCGCCAAGCGCTACGACGCCTGGGTGGCGACGCGCGGGACGATGCCGCTCGCGGCGGCCATCCCCTGAAGATGGGGCGGACGCCGCGGCGGGCGAGTCGAGGGCGCCCCTACTCGGGGGTGTAGAGGTCGATGAAGGTCTGGAAGGAGAAGCTGGGGACGCACCACCGCTGACCGCCGGAGACGACGGTCGACTGCCAGGTGGTCTCGTTGATGGTCACCTCTTCGAGGACGACGTTCGAGAGGGTGCCGGCGAAGTTGCCGCCGCTGCCGCCGTTCTCGGTCACCTGGAGCGTGCCGGACTTGGCGAGGAAGGTCCGCGAGCACTCGAAGCTCTCGTCGCAGCCGGCGTAGATGAGCAGGCACTCGCCGCAGTCGGCGTAGTTCTCGCCGGTGAAGGTGTGGGTGTGCGGCCCATCGTCGGCGCCGTACTCGAAGTACATCTCGAGGCCGAGGAGATCGAAGGGGATCTCGACGTCATCGGAGTAGGAGTCGATGAAGAGCGACTCCCAGGTGCCCTCCTCGGCGCCGGCGGTGATCTGGCCGCTCGTGGAGCCGTTCGGGGTCCAGCCGTTGTAGTCGCAGCCGGTGGTCGTGCCCCCGGTGTCGGCCGTCGCGGTGTCGGTCCCGGTCGTGTCGAGCGGGACGGGGCGGGTGTCGGTCGCGGTCGTGTCCTGGACGGTCACGTCGGACGCCGTGAACGTGTCCCCCGACGAGACGGTGTCCCGCGGCGCGGGGCGAGAGCTCGAGCCGCCGCAGGCCCCGAGGGCGAGGGTCAGGCCGGTGAGAGCGACGAGAATGCGGTTCATGAGGCCTCCGTGGCGTGCGCCGACGGTGTCACAGGGAGGGGGCCGCGCGGCCCCCGGGAAACGGTCAGCCCTGGCCGCGGTCCCCGGCCTCGGCGCGCCGCCAGGGCCGGCCCGTGGCGGCCTCCTGGACGGCGTGCGCCAGGGCGAGGGCGCGCGGCGAGCGGATCCTGAAGTCCATGGCGTTCATCACGTAGCCGATCGCCACGCCGGCGACCGGGTCCGCCCAGCCGAGGGCGCCCCCCGCGCCGGGGTGGCCGAAGGCCTCGGGGTTCGGCGAGAAGAGGTGGAGCTCGTCCTTGATGAAGCCCTGGGAGAAGCCGAGGGGCTTGAGCAGGACGCGGTCGAGCTCGGTCCAGGACTGGCGCGCGTAGAGGGGGGTGACCGCCTCCTCGGGCGCCAGCGTCGGCAGGTCCGGTCCGCCGACGCCGAGGAGCGCCGCGTAGACCGTGGCGAGCCCGCGCGCGTGGCCGACGCCCCCGCCGAAGGGCAGGTCCATCGCCCGCACGCGGCGCGAGTCGTAGGCGCGGATGCCGGCGGGACCGAGGGCCGGCGGGTTCAGGAGCGCGCGGGCCGTCGGCGTGCGCCCCTTCGCGACGGCGCGGTAGACGCGGCCCTCGTGGGTGCGACCGGTGACGAGGCGCGGGACGATCTTGGTCAGCCGCGTCCAGGTGTCCGCCGGGTACAGGCGCGCGACGCGCCGCTCGGCGTGCTCGGGCGTGCCGATCCAGAGGTCGTCCGCGAGCCCGAGGGGGCGCGCGACCAGATCGGCGAAGGCCCGGCCCAGGCGCTCGCCGGTGACCCGGCGCACCAGCTCGCCGACGTACAGCCCCCACGCGATCGCGCCGTAGCCCTGGGCGGAGCCCGGCGTCCACATCGGCGCCTGCGCCTCGAGGATCCGCGCGAGGCGGTCCGGAGACTCGAGATCGTCGAGGGACATGCGGCGGTCCACCGCGCTGAGCCCCGCGCGGTGGTTGAGGAGCGTCCGGACGGTGATGTCGCCCTTGCCGTGCCGGGCGAACTCCGGCCAGTAGCGCGCCACCGGCGCGTCGTAGTCGAGCTGGCCGGCGCGCGCGAGCAGGAGCGCCGTCGTCGCGGCGAGGCCCTTGGTCGACGAGAACAGCACGCTGACGGTGTCGCGCTCCCACGGGCGCTTCGTCCGCTTGTCCGCGTAGCCGCCCCAGAGGTCGACGACCTTGCGCCCGCGGTGGAAGACGCAGACGGACGCGCCGACCTCGCCGCGCGCGCGGAAGTTCTCTTCGAAGACCGTGGCCACCCGCTCGAAGCCCGGGGCCACCTCGCCGTGGACGTTCTTCACGCCGGCATCGTGGGCGACCGCGCGGGCGGTGACAACGATTAATCCCGCGCCGGGCCCCGATAGCGTCGCCGCGCGAGCGTGCTACGATCCCTCGCACCCGCCGCCGCGAGGGCCCCGTGCACGACCTGATCCGCCGCATCCTGTGCGCCCGCGTCTACGACGTCGCCGTCGAGACCCCGCTCGACTACGCCAAGCGCCTCTCGCGCCGGCTCGACAACCACGTCCACATCAAGCGCGAGGACCTGCAGCCGGTCTTCAGCTTCAAGCTGCGCGGGGCCTACAACAAGCTCGCCGCGCTGTCGGCCTCCGAGCGGGCGCGCGGCGTGGTCGCGGCCTCGGCGGGCAACCACGCGCAGGGGGTCGCGCTCGCGGCCTCGCGCCTCGACGTGCGCGCCACCATCGTGATGCCGACGACCACGCCGAGCATCAAGGTCGACGCCGTGCGCGCGCTCGGCGCCGAGGTCGTCCTCGAGGGGGACAGCTTCGACGAGGCGCGGGCCGAGGCCGATCGCCTCTGCAAGAGCCTCGGCGCCGTCTTCGTCCACCCCTACGACGATCTCGACGTCATCGCGGGCCAGGGCACGGTGGCGATGGAGATCGTGCGCCAGCTCCGCGGCCCCCTCGACGCCGTCTTCGTGCCGGTCGGCGGCGGCGGCCTCATCGCCGGCGTCGCCGCCTACATCAAATACGTGCGCCCCGACGTGCGGGTCATCGGGGTCGAGCCCGAGGACGCCGCCTGCCTCGCCGCGGCGCTCCGGCGCGGCGCGCCCACGACGCTCCCGACCGTGGGCCTCTTCGCCGACGGCGTGGCCGTCGCGCGCATCGGCGACCACCCCTTCCGGATCGCCCGCGACACCGTCGACGAGGTCGTCACCGCCACGACCGACGAGATCTGCGCCGCCATCAAGGACATCTTCGACGACACGCGCTCGATCGCCGAGCCGGCCGGCGCGCTGGCGGTGGCGGGCATCAAGCGCTGGGTCGAGGACCACGGGGCGAAGGGCCGGACCCTCGTCGCCATCGACAGCGGCGCGAACGTGAACTTCGACCGCCTCCGCCACATCTCCGAGCGCGCCGAGCTCGGCGAGCAGGGCGAGGCGCTCCTCGCGGTCACCATCCCCGAGCGCCCGGGCAGCTTCCGCGCCTTCTGCGAGGCGCTCGGCCCGCGCAGCATCACCGAGTTCAACTACCGCTTCGCCGACGCGAACGAGGCGCACGTCTTCGTCGGCGTCGGGCTCCGCCACGGCCGCCTCGAGCGCCACGACGTCGTCGCCGCCCTCGAGGCGCTCGACTACCCCGTCATCGACCTCAGCGGCGACGAGATGGCGAAGCTCCACATCCGCCACATGGTCGGCGGGCGCTCCGAAGCGGTCCGCGACGCGACGCCCGAGCTCGTCTACCGCTTCGAGTTCCCGGAGCGGCCGGGCGCGCTGATGAAGTTCCTGACGCGGCTGTCGGCCGGCTGGAACATCTCGATGTTCCACTACCGAAACCACGGCGCGGCCTTCGGACGGGTGCTCGTCGGCGTCCAGGTCCCCGAGCCCGAGCGCGAGAGCTGGCTCGAGGCCCTCGACGACGTCGGCTACCCCTGGTCGGAGGAGACCGACAACCCGGCCTATCGGCTGTTCCTGCGCTGACCGGTCGTCAGCTCAGGCCGAGCTCCTCGGGCGCGTGGGCGTACGGGTCCACGACGACGAGGCCGAAGAGGTCCTGCCCGTCGCGGAAGTCGTCGCTCAGCAGGTGCTCGCAGCCGGCGATCAGCGCCGCCGCGGCGACCTGCGCCTGGCGGTGGTCCAGCGCGTAGCGCGCCTGGAGCGACCACGCACGCTCGACGAGCTCCAGCGAGGCCGTGACCGGGCGCCAGCGCCAATAATCCCGGACCTGGGCCCGCGCCTCGGCCACCGGGAGCCCCGGGTCGAGCCCGGTCAGGGTGAGGAAGAGCTCGTTGAGCACCGCGGCGCTCACCCTGCCCCGCCGGCTCCGCCAGAGCGCGGCCTCCCAGCGCGCGGCCGCGGCCTGCCGGCGCGGCCGCCCGGCGTCCCAGCACGTCACGAGGACGTGCGCGTCGACGAAGACGGGCGCGCTCACGGCGTCTCCTCCTTCTCCCGCAGGACCCGCGGCGTCCGAGCGAGGCTCCGCCGCATCGCGAGCTCGTACTCGGCGTCGTCCTCCATCCTCGCGCGCAGCAGCTCGCCGACCCACCGCGCCAGGCTCATCTCGCGCTTCGCCGCCTCGATGCGCGCCCAGCGCGCGACCTCGTCGGCCATGGTGATGGTCACGTTCTTCATGGGGCCATTCTAGTGTCACACGAAACTCGTGTAAAACTGGGCTCGTGGAACACGGGACGCCCCGAAGCGACGGGTCGCCGGCCTCGCGTTGACGGGACGGCCGGGTGGAGTACCGTCGATCCATGCCTCAGCCGACGCCCTTCCACCCGCGGACCCACGCGCGGTGCTCGAGCTATGCGTGGAAGCACTGGGCCGGGTACTACGCGGTCTGCCACTACGACGAGAGCCCCGAGCGCGAGTACAGCGCCCTCCGCGCCGGCGCGGGGCTCCTCGACGTCACGCCGCTCTACAAATACGACGTGAGCGGGGCCGACGCCGGCGCCTTCCTCGACTTCGTGCTGTCGAAGCCGGTCTCGGCGCTCAAGCAGGACCGCGTCACCTACCTGTGCTGGACCGACGACGACGGCCGGATCATCGACGACGGCACCTGCTGGCGCCTCGGCGAGCGCCGCTGGCGCCTGACCTCCGCCTCGCCCTCGCTCTTCTGGCTCGCGCGCCACGCGGTGACCTTCGGTGACGTCCACCTCGCCGACGTCAGCCACCGCGTCGCGGCCCTGGCGCTCCAGGGCCCGACCTCCCGCGAGGTCCTGGCCCAGATCTGCGACGCGGACCTCGATCGCCTCCGCTTCTTCGGTCTCACCACCGCGGCCTTCGAGCCCGGCTTCCACGGGACGATCACCCGGACCGGCTACACCGGCGACCTCGGCTACGAGATCTGGGTCGACAACGCCCACGCGCTCCACCTCTGGGACGCCCTGATGGAGCGCGGCAAGCACCGCGGCATCTGGCCGATCGGGCTCGACGTCCTCGACATCGCCCGGATCGAGGCCGGCTTCGTCCTCCAGGGCTGCGACTACCACTCGGTCTTCGACGCGGCCATCCCGGCCCAGACCTCCTCGCCGCTCGAGCTGGGCCTCGGTTGGACCGTGAAGCTCGATCGCGACCCGTTCATCGGGCAGGCGGCCCTCACGCGCGAGCGCGAGCAGGGATCGGCCTGGGCCTTCGTCGGCCTCGACATCGACTGGGAGGAGACCGAGAAGCTCTACGCCGCGCACGACCTCCCGCCGGCGCTGCCGACGGCGGCCTGGCGCACGCCCGTCCCGGTCTACCGCGGCGCCCGTCAGGTCGGCCGCGCCACCAGCGGCGCGTGGTCGCCCATCCTCAAGAAGAACCTGGCCCTCGCCTCGGTGATGGCCGAGGTCGCCGCCCCCGGCACGGTGATCGACATCGAGGTCACCGTGGAGTGGGCGCGCTGCCGCGTCCCGGCGACGGTGACGCCGCTCCCGTTCTTCGATCCGCCCCGAAAGCGCGCCTGAGGCCCCATGTCCGACACCTACGACGCGATCATCATCGGCGGGGGACACAACGGGCTCACCTGCGCCGCCTACCTCGCCAAGGCGGGCCGACGCGTGAAGGTGCTCGAGCGACGCGACGTCCTCGGGGGCGCGGCCGTCTCCGAGGAGCTCTACCCGGGGTTTACGTTCTCGGTCGCCTCCTACGTCGTGAGCCTGCTGCGGCCGTGGATCATCCGCGACCTCGACCTCGCCCGGCACGGGCTCCAGATCCTCCCCCTCGAGTGCTCGTTCACCCCGGCGGTCGAGGGCCCCGGCCTCGTGCGCTGGCCCGAGGCGGCGAAGACCCGCGCCGAGATCAGCCGCTACTCCCAGCGCGACGCCGAGGTCTACCCGCAGTTCGGCCGCGCGATGGCCCGCATGGGCAAGCTCGTCAAGCCCATCATCGACGCCGAGCCGCCCGACCCGACCTCGCTCAACCCCTTCGAGCTCCTCAAGCTCAAGCGCCTCGGGGACCTCGTCGGCGGCCTCTCCGAGGTCGAGCTCGCCCGCTTCGTCAAGATGATGACGATGAGCGCGGCCGACTTCCTCGACGAGTGGTTCGAGTCCGACATCCTCAAGGCGCCGATGGCCTGCTCGGGCATCATCGGCACCGACCTCGGCGTCCGCTCGCCGGGCACCGCCTACGTCCTGCTCCACCATTATATGGGGGAGATCGACGGCGCCTTCCGCGCCTGGGGCTTCTCCAAGGGCGGCACCGGCCAGGTCAGCCTCGCCATCGCCCGCGCCGCCGAGGCCTTCGGCGCCGAGATCGAGACCGGTGCGAGCGTCGCCGAGGTGCGCCTCGCGAGCGGGCGCGCCACGGGCGTCGTCCTGACCGACGGGCGCGAGCTCCGCGCCAAGAACATCGTCAGCTCCGTCGACCCCGCCCTCACCTTCTTCGGCCTCGTCGGCGAGCGGCATCTCCCGGACGACTTCGCCGCGCAGGTCCGCCGCTACCGCCTCCGCGGCAGCTCCGGCAAGGTCAACCTGGCCGTCGACCGGCTCCCGCAGTTCACCTGCCGGCCGGGAGACGGGCTCCACATGCGCGGCGACTTCGCCATCGCCCCCGACATCGACTACGTGCAGCGCGCCTACGACGAGGCGAAGTACGGCGCCTTCTCGCGCCGCCCCTTCATCAACATGGTCATCCCGTCGCTCACCGACCCGACCGTCGCGCCGCCCGGCAAGCACGTCATCTCCTGCTTCGTCCAGTACGCCCCCTACCACCTGAAGGAGGGGCCGGCCGACTGGGAGAACCAGCGGGACGCCTTCGGCGACGCCGTCGTCGACACCCTCGAGGAGTACGCGCCCGGGCTCCGCGACAGCATCCTGTACCGCCAGGTGCTGACCCCCTGGGACATCGAGCAGACCTTCGGCCTCTCCGAGGGCAACATCTTCCAGGGCGAGCTCTCCCTCGAGCAGCTCTTCTTCCTGCGGCCCGCGCCCGGCTGGGCCCGCTACGCGACCCCCATCCAGCGCCTCTGGATGTGCGGCAGCGGCACCCACCCCGGCGGCGGCATCATGGGCGCCCCCGGCGCCCTGGCGGCCCAGCGGATGCTGAAGGAGCGCGCGCTGTGAGCGAACGCATCATCATCATCGGCGGCGGCCCCAACGGCCTCGCCGCGGCGGGGCTCCTCGCCAAGGCCGGCCGCGACGTGCTGCTCCTCGAGGCCCGGGACCGCCTCGGCGGGCTGGCCGCGCGCGACACCTTCCACGAGGGCTACGCCGCCCCCGGGGTCCTGCACGACACGCGCGGGCTGCGCCCCCACGTCGTCGAGGCCCTCGACCTCGCGCGCTATGGGCTGCGCTTCCGCCCGGCTCCGCTCAACGTGTGGGCGCCGACCGCCGCGGGTGGCGTCTGGATCACCCAGGACGGCCTCATCGGCGACGTGGACGAGGCCGAGAACGTGGCGTACGCCAAGCTCCGCGCGCTCATCGAGCGGGTGCGCCCGGTCGTCGCGCGGGTGATGGACGGCCTCCCGCTCTCCCCCGAGTCGAGCCTCTGGTCGCTGCTGCGGACCGGCTGGGCGCTGCGCCGCCTCGGCCCCGAGACGATGATGGAGCTCCTCCGGGTCGCGCCGATGTCGGTGGCCGACTGGATGCGGGACACGTTCGCGAGCGAGCGCGTGCGCGCGGCCCTCGCCCTGCCGGCGCTCCTCGGCCAGCACACGGGGCCGCGCTCGCCTCACACCGCGACGAACCTCCTGGTGCAGGAGGCGCTCGCCGGGCCCGGCGTCCTGGGCGGGGCCGCGGCGCTCGTCGGGCACCTGGCCGAGGCCGCGGAGGCCCAGGGGGCGGTCCTCCGCCGCGGGACGCGCGTCGCCCGCATCGACGGCGACCGGGACGGCGTCACCGGCGTCACCCTCGACGACGGCGAGCGCCTCCGCTCGCGGGTCGTCCTGTCGACCCTCGACCCGAAGACGACCTTCCTGAGCCTCTTCGACCGGCGCCAGCTCCCGGTGGACTTCGTGCGCGACGTCGAGCGCTACCGCATGCGCGGGAGCACCGCGTCCATGCAGCTCGCCCTCACCGCGCCGCTCCGCACGGCCGGCGGCGAGCGGGTCGAGGCGATGCGCACGGGCGAGACCCTCGACGACCTCGAGCGCGCCTTCGACGGGCTGAAGTACCGCCGCCGCGCGGAGGCGCCGGTCCTCGAGGCGTGGGTGCCCTCGGCCGAGGACCCCACCCTCTGCCCCGAGGGGCACGCGGTGGTCTCGGTGCTCGTCCACGGCGTCCCTCGCGACCTCGCCGGCGGCTGGACCGCCGGCGAGCGCGATGCGGTCGGCGACGCGGTCATCCGGACCCTGACGCGCTACTTCCCGAGCCTCCCCGAGCACCTCGTGGACGCCGAGGTCCTGACGCCGGAGGACATCGAGGCGCGCTTCGGCGTGGCCGGGGGGCACCTGCTCCACGGCGAGCACGCGCCCGATCAGCTCCTCTTCATGCGGCCGACCCGTCAGGCGGGGCAATATCGGACGCCCATCCCACGCCTCTACGTCGGCGGCGCCTCCTCGCACCCCGGCGGCGGCGTGACCTGTGGGCCAGGCGCCCTCGCCGCGCGCGCCATCCTCCGGGCGAAGGCGGGCGTCGAGCCCGCGATGTGACGTCGACGACAAGGTGTCACGCCGATCGCGACGAAATGTCAGCGACGGCGCCGCGCCCGGTCCGGGCCCCGCTCCGGTGGCACGCGGGGGGCGCCCCGGCGCGCGCTCGTGGACACCTTGTCAAAGCGTGCAAGATCAGGAACGCGCTTGATTTCCATGGGTTCTCAGCCCTGTGCGCACGCCGCGCACCGCCGCAAAGGAGTCCCCATGAACGCGTCCCTGCTCCCCCGCACGCTCGGCCCCGCCGTCCTCCTCCCGACGCTCCTGCTCACCCTCGCGACGACCGGCGCGAGCGCCGCCGCGCCCACGGTCCAGTCGGCCGTCGAGCCCCCGGAGTGGGCCCTCGGGGCCTCGGTGGGGCTCGGCCTCGTCGGCCTCGGCGGCCTCGGCGGGATCGGCGCCGGCCTCGCCAGCGACACCCTCGTCCCGGGCGTGGTCCTCGAGCGTCGCCTCGCCGCGCGCTGGTGGCTCCTGACGGGGCTGGAGGCCTCCTACGCGGACCTCGGCGAGTCCGACTCCCGCGCCCTGCACGCGCGCATCGGGGTCCGCTACGTCCTCGACCCCGGCGCGCCCGTCACGGTGGCGCCGACCTTCGCGCTGGTCGGAGGGACGGCCTACGCCGGTCAGGACGGCTTCACGAGCGACGGCACGAGCGTCCGGACCGAGAGCCACGCGAGCTCCGTCGGCGCCGAGATCGGCCTCGACGTCTCGCTCGCGGTGACCACGGGCTTCGCGCTCCGCCTCCACACGACCCTCCTCACCGCCCGCTGGACCTCCCTCGGCACCACCTCGGGGGACGACGAGACCCGCCTCGAGGGCGTCACCGCGGCCCTCGCCCTGCGCCCGACCCTGGCGGCCGTGCTCGCCTTCTGACCACCTCCGCGAAGGCTACGGCAGGGCGTGACACGAGCGAGCGCAACCGCGACAATGCCGCCCATGATGTCTCGCACGACCTTCGCGCTCCTCGCCGTGGCCGCCGTGTTCGCCGGGTGCATCGAGGCGAACCGGCCGGTCGCCCAGGACACCGTGACCGGGGGCGACACGCTCGTCGAAGACGCCGACACCCAGGTCCCCGTCGACACCAGCGCCGCCGACACGACCCAGGTGGCGTGCGACGGCGACGCGCAGTGCGCGGCCCTGGTCATCGACTCGTGCAAGACGGCCACCTGCGTGAACCACGCCTGCGTCTTCACGAACGTCGAAGACGACACGCCGTGCGGCGACGCCGGCGCCTGCAGCGGGGCGCAGTGGACGGCTCCGGAGACCTGCCAGGACGGCGCCTGCGTCAAGCCCGCCCCCGTCGTGTGCGCGTCGCTCCCGGGGGGCTGCACGGACACCGTCTGCGACGCGGACGTGGGCTGCAAGTCGACCCCGAAGGACCAGGGGACCGAGTGCGTCGCGGGCGGCGGCGCCCTCCTCTGCGAGGAGGGCGTGTGGCACCCGCAGGACCACTGCGACGCCGCGGGGAACTGCGTCGAGGCCGCCCCCGAGGCATGCGAGGCCGGGTTCTGCCAGGTGGCGGTGTGCGACCCCCAGCAGGGCTGCGGCGTGCAGGACGTGGGCGTCGCCGACGGCGCGGCCGGGGATTGGCGCTTCGTCTACCTGCGCTTCGTCCCCGACGCCACGCTCGTCGGGCGCGAGGTCTTCAGCGCGCGCGGGACGCTCACCCTCGACGGCGACGGCGAGTGGCACCGCGGCGCCGTCGAGGCGAGCGCGGTCGGCGCGATGCCGGCGGTCACGGTCAGCTCCTTCTGCGTCGGCGAGGACGGCGGGCTGGCGCTGGCCATGGGCATGGACGGCGAGGAGCCGAACGCCGTCATCGGCCAGCTCACGCCGGAGCGCGACCTGCTCTTCGCCGTGTCGTACCTGCGCCCCGAGCTCTTCGTCGCCGTGAAGGCGCCGACGGGAACGGTCCCGACCGAGGCGACCGCCGCCCGCTACCGCATGCTCGGCGTCGTGAAGAAGGCGATCACGTCCGAGGTGTACGCCATCGACGGCGTGCTCAGCTTCGGCTCCGACGGGTGCCTCGACCGCCCCGCGACCTATCAGCGGAGTGACCAGGAGGCCGTCGTGAACATCCCCTCCGCCGGGGCGTGCCTCCAGTTCGCGGCCGACGGCACGGTGAGCTTCCCCCACGAGGAGTCCCTCTCGGGTCGCGTGGGCGTCCCGGTGACGCTGTCCGGCTTCTCCCGGCTCTCGCGCGACGTGCTGGTGATGACGATCGCCGCGACGGACGAGGCCGTCTTCCCGAGCCTCGTGATGCTCGTGCGCGAGAGCCCCAACGCCGGGCTCTCCGCGCTCGAGGGGACCTACGCCTTCGGGGGGCTCACGGCGTCGGGGGACAACCTCGACCGCCTCGGCGGCAAGCTCGTCTACGACGGGGCCGGCCTCGTGACCTCCTACGACGCGTTCCTGGGGGACCTGGTCGCGACCGGCGGCGGCGGCACGCAGGACCGCTACACGGTCACCACCGCGGACACCCAGGGGACGGGCAACCTCGCCGGCAGCTACACCCACGACGTCGCGACCGGCACCGACCGGAACCGGCGCGTCGGGCACATCTCGGCGCGCGTCTCCACCGGGGAAGCGGCGCCGAACCTGTCCCCGGTGGTCGTCGTCCTGCCGGTCAGCTCGACCTGGCACATCGTGCCCGGGATCGAGCTCGCGATCCGCCGTCAGTAGCCGCCGCGGCGGCGGGCCATGCGCTCGCCGACGGCGCGCTGCTTGGCCGCGCGCGCGTCGGCCTCGGCGTCGCCGGCCACGGGC
>SBGO01000402.1 GCA_006226565.1 Deltaproteobacteria bacterium
CCGGGCGGACGTCGACGCCCCCGGTGGCGCCGGAGAGCGGCGCGTCGAGGGCGTCGGGGAGCGGGCCGAGGAGCTCGGCGTGGCCCACGTCGTCGAGCCCGACCACGCCCGCGCCGGGGGTCCGGGTCGGGCGGCCGACCGAGACGAGGCGGGTCACGGGGGGCGCGAGCGCGGGCCCGCCGTGGCGCCAGGTCGGGATGACCGGCGGGCCATAGACGTCGCCGCGGTAGGCGAGGATCGCGGGGTGGCCGAGGTCGGCGGCGAGGCCGGTCAGGACGTCGACGTAGCCGTCACCGTCGACGTCGGCGGCGGCGATCCACTGCGGGGGCTGGCCTGGCGCGGGGACGACGCGCCAGTCGGGGTTCTGGACGAGGCCCCGGATCACGACGGCGTCGCCGCTCGCGATGACGAGCTCGCCGCGGCCGTTGCCGTCGAGATCCGCGGCGGCGAAGGCGTGACCGGTGACGCCCAGGGACGCGCCGCCGTCGGGACCGTTCGGGCCACCGTGATGGACCGCCAGCACACCGCCGGCGGCGGTCACGAGGACGTCGGCGAAGCCGTCGCCGTCGAGGTCGCCGGCCGGGCCGAGGGGGCCTGGGGCGATGGGCCACGCGGGACCGAGGGCGCGGAGGGCGCGCTGCGGGCCGCCCCTGGCGAGGTAGATGGCGCCGACACGCTGGCCCCCGCGCTCGGCGGTGTGGACGGCGTAGACGAGGTCCGCGTAGCCGTCGCCGTCGACGTCACCGGCGGCGACGGCGGGCGGCGGGATGTCGCCCCAGGCGAAGCAGTCGTAGCAGGCCGGGCGGAGGAGCACCTCGCCCGTGTCCCCCGAGACCACGTGGAGGGGCTGCTTGGGCTGGTCGGAGTAGGCCCAGGCGTCCGGGATGCCGTCGCCGTCGAGGTCGCCCACCGGGTGGACCGCGCCGGAGAGGCCGAGGGCGGGCGCGTCGGTGAGGTCGGCGACGTCGTCCCCGTCGAGGTCCCCGAGGCCGGCGGCGAAGGGAGGGACGGGGTCGTCGGAGGCCGGGAGAGCGTCCGGCGCGCCGCGGTAGAGCGCGGCGCCGTCGGTGCCGCCGGCGAGGAAGTCGGCGTAGCCGTCGCCGTCGACGTCCCAGACCCGGGCGAGGGTCGCGCCGAGGTGCTCGTCGGGGAGGCCGCTCCGGAGCCAGGCCGGGCTGGGGCCGAGGTTGACGGCGCCGCGGTAGAGGACGAGGTGCCCGGCGCCGGCGTCGGCGTCGGGGCTCCCGACGAGGAGGTCGGAGTAGCCGTCGCCGTCCACGTCGCCGGGGCCGAGGAGGTTCGCGCCGAAGCGGTCGCCGGGGGCGAAGCCGTCCCAGTGCGCGGCCTCGAGGAGGCCGGTGGCGGTGCCGATGAAGACCCACACGCGGCCGCGGCCGGCGTCGTGGTCGGGCTCGCCGACGGCGAAGTCGGCGAGCCCGTCGCCGTTGACGTCGCCGAGCGCGCAGACGACCTGGCCGAGGTGGGCGTCCTGGGCGGTGCCGGCCTTCTCCCACGCGGGGGCGATGACCTCGGGATCGGCGAGGCCGTCGGGGCCGCCCAGCAGGAGCATGAGGTAGCCGCGGCCCGCGTCGTGGCCCGGGGCGCCGACGAGGAGGTCGTCATGGCCGTCGCGGTTGGCGTCGCCGAGGGCGAGCGCGGCGCCGAAGTCGCCGTCGGCGGTCGCGGCCGGACCGAAGAAGAGCTGTGGGGGGGCGGCTCGGGCTGGGCCGGTCGGGACGCCGAGGGTGGTCGCCCCGACCGCGCAGGCTACGGCGAGTCCGCGAGCGCGGCGCAGCATGGGTCCTCGCAGCAGCCGTGGGGGACGAGGTCGACGATGTCGTCGGAGACCGGGTAGCTGGCGTGAAGGCCGTCGTAGTAGACGTGCAGGGTCTTGCTTCCCGTGTCGAGGTCGGTCTCGAGGACGAAGCGCGCCTCATCGCTCGGGGTAGCGGCCTTCAGGGTGCTCTGGCAGGACGACGCCACGACGTCCGGCGGGGCCACGTCGTCGGACGAGGTCACGTCGGGCAGCTCCTCGCCGAGCGGGTGGCAGACGCCGTCGAGGCCGCAGTAGGCCCCCTCGCCGCAGTCCGCGAGGGTCGTGCAGGCGAAGACGTGGGCGCCGATGTCGGGCGGCGCGGTGCAGGCCGTCAGGGCGAGCGCGGCGGCGAGCGCGGCGATGGCTGAGCGGCTCATAGGGAGCCTCGCGCGAAGAGGATGACGCCGTCGGGGGTGGCGACGGCTTCGACGTGGACCTGGCCGCGGTGGTCGGGGGTGAGCTGGAAGAGGAAGACGCTGGTCACGGCGAGGGTGGCGGCGGTGCCGAGGCCGACCCAGGCGGCGGTGCGCCAGCTGTCGGCGAGGCCGGCCTGGCGCTGGGCGTCGGCGCGGGTGATGCCGGTGACGACGCCGTTGTCGGTCCGGGAGAGGGTGTCGTCCAGGTCGGCGCGGAGGCGGTCGGAGACGAGGAGCGCGCTGCCGGAGAAGACGAGGGCGGCCGTGGCGGCGCCGGCGGTGACCCAGGCGACGGTCTTGTCGGGAGGCGGTGGGGGGATGGCGGCGCGGGTGCGGGCGAGGCCGTTGGAGGCGTCGAGGGCGAGCTTGGCCGGGAGGTCGTCGCGGGCGAGGGCGCGGGCGTAGTCGTCGGCGGCGCGCGCGAAGCGGCGGGCGGACTCCCAGGCGGCGGCGGCGTGGACGAGGAAGGCGCC
>SBGO01000753.1 GCA_006226565.1 Deltaproteobacteria bacterium
ATGACCTTCTTCCGCACCCTGACGCTCTCCCTCACGCTCCTCTCCCTCGCCGCCGCGCCGGCGTCGGCGGCCACGGGCACCCCCAGCGACGCCGAGCTGCTCGGCGCGCGCACGGTCGGCGTGCTGCCGATCCTCGCCACCGGCCCGAGCCAGGCCGGCGCCTGGATGCGCGTCGGCGTCGCCATCGGGGACGACTCCCGGGGCGGCGGCCGCGCGCCCGGCGCCATCGACGTGAACGTGGCCGAGACCGGCGGCTTCGGCTTTGCCGGCAAGGCCGCCAACGACGACATCCGGGTCCTCCGCTACGGCTACTACCTCGGGCTGATGCCGGCGGTCATCCGCAGCGGCCACGCCCAGCGCAAGGAGATGGCGGCCAAGCTCCTCGCCTCCATCGACGTCATCGCGCCCCTCGGCTCCGACATGCGGGAGGCCGTGATCGCCGCGCTCTCGAGCGTCGACCGCGTCGACGGCCGCGCCTTCGCGACCATCTTCGCGGAGGCGCAGCGCGGCCTGGCCGAGGGCGACGCGCGGAAGAACGGCTACCTGACCGCCGGGATGTGGCTCGGGCTCACGAGCCTCGCGGTGTGGAACGAGGAGGCCGACGAGAGCCTCACGGGGATGGCCGAGCCGGTCGCCGTGATGCTCGACGAGGACGCCGCCTTCGGCGCCGCGGACCGCCAGGTGGCCGCCCTCATGCGGCAGGTCGCCGCCGAGCTCCGCCAGCCCCGGATGGACGGCGAGAAGATCCTGGCGATGACCGCCAAGGTCCTGGAAGTCCAGGCGGATTGAGGCTCCCCGAGGCTCGGATGACAGCACGCGTCCGTCCGTGCCAAAGTGGCCTCATCTCAACCGGATGACGCTACGGCATGGACGGACGCGACGAGTTCTACGAGAGCCTGAGGACCGAGATGGCCATGCGGGCGCGCCTGCTGCTGGCGGGCAAGAGCCGGGGCAAGGCGGGGCAGATGCTCCCCGACGACCTGGTCCAGGAGGCGATGGCCAAGCTGATGACGGCCTACGACGACGCGAGCCTGCGCGAGCGGCCGTTCAATCAGCTCATGGCGCTCGCGTATCGGACGATGCGCAACCTGGTCATCGACCAGGGGCGCAAGAAGGGCGCGTACCTCGAGGATCGGCGGGACGACGACGAGCCCGCGCGGATCGTGACCGACGAGGGGCCCCTGGCCGACGAGCTGCTCGGCGCCGGCCAGCGCGTCGAGCGGGTCAGGGAGGAGCTCTCGCGGCTCGCGCCGGAGGAGCGCTGCTTTCTGACCCAGGTGATGCAGACCGACAGCGTCCCGGCCGCCCAGAAGCACTGTGGATGGCCACCCAAGTCCCCGTACTACGTCCTGAAGCGGCTGCTCACGCGGCTACGCCACGCGCTCCGAGAGCTCGAGCCCGAGGCGATCGGGGGTTGAGATGAGTATCGCTGAGAAGCTCGAAGAGGCCGTCCTGGCCTACCTCTACGGCGACGGTGAGGAAGATCCCGGTGCCATCGTCATCGAGGCCGCCGCCGACCCCGAGGCCGACGCCTGGTTGGCCGGGCTCGGCGACGAGCTCCGCGTCTACAAGAGCGCCGTGGGCGCCGCGCCCGACGGGTCCGACGCCCTGGCCCGGCTGGCCGCCCTGCGCGAGGAGATCACGCGCTATCGGGAGCGCGAGGGGGCGACCGAGCGCGCTCCGTCCAACGTGATCTCGCTGGCGGCGCGCCGGCGCGAGAAGCGCCGCACCTACTCCTTCGTGGCCACCTTCGCCGCGCTCGCGGCGGGGATCCTGGTGGCGGTCGTCGCGCTCCAGGGGGGCCCCGAGGCGCCCGTCCTGCGCCCGACCGTGGCGCAGGCGCAGCGCTGGGTCGACGAGCTCGAGCCGGGCGGCTTCGGGTTCTCCGGCGACGGCCCGACCGCTCGCGACCGCGGCTTCCTGCTCGGCGTCGTCGGCGACCTGTCCGCCCCCCACGCGGACGGCACCGGCGCCAACGCCGAGGAGCTGGCGGCGGCCGGCGACATCGCCCTGATCGCCCTCTTGGGGCTGGACTACGACCGCGACCCGGCGGCGGCCCTGCAGCACGCCAACGCCGGCTGCGCCGCCCTCCTCAAGGACGCCACGGAGGCGGCGGAGTGCGAGCTCGGCCGCTTGGACTACCAGCGCAAGCGCGATGCCCAGCTGAAGCCCCCCGAAGCGCCGCGCTGACCGCTCACCGCGCCCTGCTTCCTGTGAGGTCGGAAGCAGGGCGGCCCGTCGGCGAAGCCGACACACCTCCCCCGCGTCAGCGGGGGACCGCCGTAGGCGGGCAGGGGGCAAGCGAGCGAGGTGGGCGCCTACGACGTCCCCCGCATGAGGGCTCCCGCTGCGGCGGAGCGGAGCTTGCGGAGCGGAGTCGCAGTGGGATGCGGGGGACGTCGTATTCAGCGCCCGCCGAGCGAGCGCTGTGATCGTCGCGGGGGACGTCGTATCCAGCGCCCGCCGAGCGAGCGCTCAGAAGAACGTCGCGCCGAAGGTGATCTGGTGGGCCGCGGGGGCGCCACCGAGGCCGGGGAGGAAGCGGTAGCCGAGGGTCATGCCGGTGAAGCGCAGGTCGACGCCGAAGGACGCGTCGAAGGCGTCGCGGCTCCCGAGCTCGGACGGCGCCCCGATCTGCAGCGGGCACGCCTGAGCGAGCGGGTCGCAGCCCAGGTCGCCGCTCCGGAAGGTGGGCCCGGAGGACAGGTCGGGCGCGAAGGCGTACTGGAAGCCGCCGGCGAGGTCGATGTAGAACGGCGTCTCGCCGCCCCCGAGGTAGAGCCGGTAGCGCGCCTCGAGCCCGAGCCGGAGCGACAGCGAGCCCGCAGACTGGGCGACGCCGGGGCCGAGCTCGTCGGTCGCCGGGAGCGCCTGGAGCCCGCCCGCGGGCTCGCCGAGGCCGAAGCCGAAGCGGCTGACGATGGAGAGCCGGTCCCACAGGGTCACGCCGGCGTCGACGTCGTAGATGAAGGCGCCGTCGAGGAGCCCGCCGGCCTCGCCGCCGAGGCGGAAGCCCACGAGCGGCAGCACGCTCGCGCCGCGCTCCTCGGGCTCGGGGCGGTCGGCCGCCGGATCGACGCGCACCACGCGGCCGTCGAAGGCGAGCAGGCCGAGCAGCTCGCCAGCCGCGTTCAGGACGGGGCTCCCGGAGCGCCACCCGAGGTTCTTGGCGTCGATGGCGAACTGCTCCGCGGCGACGGCGGTGACCCGCGTCTCGCCGAGGGAGGTCGCGAGCGCACCGTCCTTGCGGGTCGCCTTGGACACGAGCCAGACGGCGTCGCCGACCGACGGCGGATCGGTGGCGACGGTGAGGCCGCGCTCGGCGAGGGGCCGCTTCGGCGTGAGGATCCAGAGCGCCGTCCAGTCCTCGCCGGCGACCCGGGCGTCGGCGTCGACGGTGACCTCCGGGTCGGCCACGCGGTGCACCTCGAGGGCGCGGCCGGTGTCGATGAGGTCGGTGACGAGGGCCGTCCGTCCGTCGCCGATCAGGACACCGCCCGAGACCTGCCACGCGGTCTCGACGTCGACCAGGGCGGCGCCCACGCGGTCCCGCCACTCGGGGGCGGCCGCCGCGGCGGGGCCGGAGAGCGGGAGGAGGGCACCGAGGGACGCCAGACACACGGCCAGAGCGGGGAGCGTTCGAGACATGATTCACCTCCAGAGACACGAACGCCGCCAAGCTTGCGATGCTTGGCGGCGTCGTGGGTCATGCCCTGGTGGGGCTCATGTCACGGTTTCGTCACCCGCCGGGCTCACTCCCCCGCGGGCGCGTCGGCCTCCACCGCGAGGGCGGCGCCGAGGTGCTTCTTGAGCGCCCCGAGGTCCGGGCTCGGCTTCGAGAGGACCTCGCCGATGGCGCGGACCTCCTTGGCGAGGGCGCGGTCGGAGCCGCCGAAGGTGGCGTCCTCCTCGAGCAGCGTCGCGAGCGGCACCGCCATCCCGTAGAAGTCGGGGTCGGGCTCGCCCGCGGCGACGGCGATGAAGGAGATGCCGAGCCATATGCCGACGGCGAAGTAGCCGTGGGCGCGCTCCGGGCCGGCGGAGATGCCCTGCTCGGCGGCGGCGAGCGCCTTGACGAGGGACTCCCCGTCGATGCGGCCGGCCTTGGCCGCGGCGACGTACTTGTCGCACGCCGACACGAGCGCCGGCGAGAGGCTCGCGAGCGCCTCGCGCTGGCTCTCGAGGAAGGCCACGGCCTTCTTGTACGTCTCCGGGTCGGCGGCGTTGGACGCGAGCCCGCCGGCGATGAAGGCGTACTGCAGGATGCGGATGTCGGCGGTGGAGGAGGAGCCGGCGAAGGCCATGCCGCCGCCGTCGTCCTTCATGGGGACGAGCGTGGCGCCGTCGCCCGCGGGCTTGGCGTCGAGGCCGCGCAGGGTCATGGCGGCCACGTTCCGGTAGGTGTCCTGGCGGGACAGCCCGGTGGCGAGGACCGGCAGGACGCCGACGGTCTTGGCGTTGAGGATGTCGGCGTCGCTCGGCTCGCCCTCGGCGAGCGCGGGGGACGAGCCGACGGCGAGGACAGCGGCGAGGGCCGCCACGGTGGAGATGATGCGCTTCATCACTTGATCCCCTTCTCCCAGGCGATTTCACCGGCGCCGATGACCCCGCAGGTCTTCTCCGGCGCGTCGGCCGGCGCGGCCACGATCATGTTGTGCGGGCCGCTTCCCTGGAGCGAGAAGGGCAGGTAGACGGCGCCCTTGAAGGCCGCCTTCCAGAGGATCTCGCTGTCCCCGCGGACGAGCCCGGTCACCAGCACCGTCTCGGGGTTGGTGGGCTTGATGAAGCCGAGGATGTCGGTGGCGCGCGGCACGTTGAAGCTGATCTTGAAGGACTCACCCGGGGCGAGGCAGAACTCGCGCTGCCCCCAGATGTTGGCGAACTTGGCGATGTTGGGGAGCGTGAAGAGCTCCTTCAGCTCGACGCCCTCGTTCTTGCGCGCCTGCTCCACGACGTCCTGGAGGTGCCAGGAGGCGGTGGCGATGCGGGTCTTGAGCTGGTCGGCGCCCGAGTGGTGGATGCCGACGACCTTCTGTGCGTCCTTGTCGTAGAGCGCGCTGCCGCTCGAGCCCCCGACGACCGTGGAGTTGTGGAGGATCTGCTCTTCGCCGTCCTCGCCGAGGATGTTGGTGATCTCGCCGTTGAAGAACCCGAGGCCGAGGCCGCCGGAGTTGCCGACGAGCATCACGCGGTGGCCGCGGAGGTCCTTCGGGCGCGCCGGGCGCTCGAGGAACTCGACGCCGGGCTTGTCGCCGGCGCGGTCGGCGTGGAGGATCGCGATGTCGCCCTCGCGGTCGAGGGCCATGATCTTGTCGAAGTGGTACTTGTTGCCGTCGTCGTCGACGCCCACCAGCTCGAGCGCGCGGGTGGCGACGTGCGCGTTGGTCGCGAGCAGGTGCTCGTCGATCCAGAAGCCGGTCGCGACCCAGCTCACGCGGCCGACCTTGTCGCCCTGCATCCCGATGCCTTCGGCCTGGATGGCGACGGTGGATTGGGTCCAGTTCATGGTGCCCGGGCACCCCGAGGCGGCGACCAACGTCACCACGCCCAGGGCCAGCGCACTCGCCCTGACAAATCGAGTCATCCGCGGTCTCCTTGCGGTCTTCTGCGGCGCCAGGCGGAGTGACGCGGGCGGCCGCGATGTAGGGGAAGTAGGGGGGCAGCTTACCATGGCCCCGCGGGATTGGAAGGGGCCCACTGAAGGCGGGGAATTGCCTGATCTTCCAGTGGGTTTCAACGGCGCGGGCATCGCTTTTGAACAAACGGCGGCGGTTTGAGGTCGGGTGGGAAGTGTGGTTAGCTTCCGCACGCCGCCTTTGCGTCGGCCGGCCTCGCGCCAGGACCAGCACGGCGCCCGTTCTAGACCCGGTCTCAGCCCGTTGGAGGGTGTCATGAAACTCGTTCGTCGTTTCCGGCTGCTCACCGCCATCGCCGCCCTGTTCGTCATCGGCCTCGGGACCCAGGCGTCCGCGAAGGAGGTCACCCCGGAGAAGGGCACGGTCTACGAGGTGCTGTACAGCGGGCTCAAGGCCGTCGCGGACGGCAAGTTCGACGTCTTCGTCGACCGGTACTGCAGCAAGGACAAGCTGTGCCCGACCGACCAGGCGATTCGTAGCCTCAAGAAGTACAACCTGCCCGCCGCCCAGCGTCAGGCGCCGAAGTGCCTCAAGGGCGACAAGCTCGACGTGACCCGCGTCGACGGCGACCTCGACAAGGACGAGATGGTCAAGATCTTCCTCGTCTGCGACCCGAACGGGATGCCCCGCCCCTACCAGATGACCAAGGAAGGCGGGAAGTGGATGTTCAAGAACATTTACTGAACGCTCGCTCGGCGGGCGCTGGATACAACGCCCCCCGCATCCCACTGCGGCTCCGCTCCGCAGGCTCCGCTCCGCCGCAGCGGGAACCCTCGTGCGGGGAGCGTTGTAGGCGCCCACCTCGCTCGCTTGCCCCCTGACCGCCTGCGGCGGTCCCCCACTGCGTGGGGGAGGGCGGGTCGGCTTCGCCGACGGGCGGCGACCTCGGCGACAGTGCGAGGAGCCGAAGTGATTGCACCGGCCGCGCTCGGGTGAAAACCCGGCGCGGCCGTCGTCTTTCCAGGTTTACCGCGGCGGCCAGGCGGGGTCCTGGGGGCGAGTCGCTGGTCGCTCGCGAGGCGTCGAGCGGGAAGGGCGGCTCGAGGTTGTCATGTTCCCGCTTGCCGACAACGCCGGTCTTCGCTCATATCGCAGGGTAAGGATTCGTCCTCTGTTGATGAAGATCTGCCCCATCTGCGCCGAGCGCTACCCGGACGACGTCGCCCGCTGTCGGGCGCACCCCGACCGCGCGCTGCTGCGTCTGGGCGACTTCGACGGGGACCCGCTCGTCGGGCAGCTCCTCGACGGTCGCTACCTCCTCCTCGAGCGCCTCGGCGAAGGCGGCATGGGGACGGTCTACAAGGCGTGGCAGCAGCGGGTGAACCGCATCGTCGCCGTGAAGACCATCCGCGGCGATCGCGCCACCGCCGCGATGCGCGAGCGCTTCGTCCGCGAGGCCGAGGTCACCGCCGGGCTGACGAGCCCGCACACCATCACGGTCTACGACTCGGGCGAGCTCGACGACGGCACGCTCTATCTCGTGATGGAGTTCCTCAACGGGCGCGCGCTCGACGACGTCGTCGAGGAGGACGGGCACCTCGACCTCCCGCGGCTCAAGCGGCTCGCGCTCCAGCTCTGCGACTCCCTGGCCGAGGCGCACGGGCGCGACCTCGTCCACCGCGACATCAAGCCGGCGAACCTCGTCGTCAGCACGCGCCCGAGCGGCGAGGAGATCCTCACCGTCCTCGACTTCGGCGTGGTCAAGCTCCCCGACCTCGCCGCCAACAAGCTCACGCGCGAGGGCATGACCGTCGGGAGCCTCAGCTACATGAGCCCCGAGCAGATCGACGGGCGCCAGGTGGACGCCACCTCGGACATCTACTCGGTCGGGATCACGCTCTACCAGCTCGCCTCCGGTGTCCTGCCGTTCACCGGCGAGACCGCGCTCGCCGTGATGTTCAAGCACCTCTCCGAGGCGCCACCGCACCTGACGACGCGGCTCGGGGCGAGCCCCGCGGTCGCCGCCCTCGACGCGGTGGTCCAGCGCTGCCTCAAGAAGCGCCCCAGCGAGCGCTTCCCGAGCGTGTCGGCGCTGCGCGAGGCGCTCGAGCAGATCCCCATCGAGGCCCGCTCGGCCGCGGTGGGCCTCACCCGACCGCCTCCGCGCACGCGGCAGTCGCTGCGGGTCCGCGTCGACGGTGATCCGGCGCAGATCCCCGGCGTCACCGTCGCTCAGGTCCATCGCCGCGTCACGGAGACCCGGCTCGCGTCGAACGACGACCCCGCCGCCGTCGACGAGCGCGACCACGGCCGGCAGCGCCGCATTCGCCTCGCGGCCATCGCCATCGCGGTGGTATTCGGGCTATACATCGTGCTCGACGGAATCCTCGGGGGATAGCGAATCCAACGCCGCGCCACCCCTCGCGTTGCGGGGTGGTCCGCCTGCGGGTCGTGGTTATCCCTTTGCGGTTCCGACGCACGGATCACCGACGACGACACACGAGGAAAGACCCATGAGCTTCAGTCTGCCTACGCTCGACTACTCCAAGGACGCGCTCGCTCCCTACATGAGCGCCGAGACCTTCGAGTACCACTACGGCAAGCATCACCAGGGCTACATCAGCAAGCTGAACGCCTCGATCGCGGGGACGAAGTACGAGTCGATGAGCCTCGAGGAGATCATCCTCGAAGGCGAGGCGAAGGACTTCAACAACGCCGCCCAGACCTGGAACCACAACTTCTTCTGGAAGTGCCTCAAGCCGAACGGCGGCGGCGCCCCGACCGGCGCGCTCGCCGAGGCGATCGACCGCGACTTCGGCTCCTTCGACGCCTTCAAGCAGCAGTTCTCCGCGACCGCCGCCGCGCAGTTCGGCTCGGGCTGGGGCTGGCTCGTCGTCGAGGACGGCAAGCTCAAGATCACCAGCACCAGCAACGCCGACACGCCGCTCAAGCACGGGCAGACCGCCCTCTTCACGGTCGACGTGTGGGAGCACGCCTACTACATCGACTACCGCAACGACCGCGCCAAGTTCATCGCCGTGGTGATGGACAACCTCGCGAACTGGGACTTCGCCGCCGCCAACTTCGCCGGCGCCTGATCCCGACGCGCGCGCCGCGAAACGAAAACGCCCGCCATCTTGGCGGGCGTTTTCGTTTTGGGGGCCGGCGAGCCCGGGCAACCGGCGCCCATCGGCGCGGCTCCCCGGGGCCCGGTCCCGACTAGAAGCGGTGCAGGAACATCAGGACCAGGGTGACGGTCCAGAGCAGCTGCATGATCCCCGCGCCCATCGCGGCGCGCTTGATGCCGGCGGTCACGCCCGCCTCGTCCTGGGCCTGGGCCGCGGCGATGAGCTTGTTCGCCGTCGGGCGGTTGAAGACCGCGCCGAGCACGTTCATCACCACCACGATCCCGAGCGCCGCATGGTACTCGGGCGGCAGGCCCTTGAAGCCCCCGACCGCCATGATGAGGGCGAGCCCGGTGACGAGGACGAGGAAGCCGGCGATCGCGGCCATCCCGTCCCGGCGCTTGAAGTCCACGGTGGCGGCGCGGAGCGCGTCCCACCCGAGGGCCTTCGCGCGCTTGAGCGTGCCGGAGGGGGCGAGGGAGACACCGAACGCCGTGGCGGCGACGGCGACGTGGAGGATGAGGAGGATAGGCCTGAGCGTGTCCATCGAGGTCGTTCTCCTTGGCTGGGGCCGCGTTCTACCACCCGCGGGTCCGCGGCGCAGCAGGAAACGGGCGCCCGACGGCGCGCGTTCGAAACGCAGAGAGCCCGAACGGCCGGGGCCGATCGGGCTCTCTGAGGGTTGCCGCTGCAGAGCGAAGTCCAGAGTTTTCCTCTTCGAAGGACCTGACTCGCGGAAGCTGCTCACATCGCGTCACCGTGATGAGAGCCTCCTCTCTTCGCGTTAGGCTCGACTTCAGAGTATTCGGTCGGCGATCTGACACCGTATGGGTTGGGTGTTCCCACCTCGAGCTTTGAATCGATAGTACGATTTTGCTCCTCGTGGTCTTCGATCGACGGCCCGACACGCTGTTGCGTGTCTCCCTCTCTTGCCGTTGGCCCCGCGTTCAGAGTTTGACCTCCGTCCGCTCGCACGTATCGCGCCACGTAGCGCACCTGAGTGCCGTGGTTCGTATCGCGCTCGCCCTTCCATGAGGTTTTGTTGCCCTTCGACGCTTTGAGAAGTGGACAGCGACCTACATCGGGCTTGCCTCACCCGACTGTGCTGCGTCTTCAGGTTTTCGCGACCTCTTGACGCTTTCTTCCGTCCACGACCGTTCCGGCCTTGTTTCGTGCCAGTAACGTCCTTGGGCTTCGACCTTCAGAGGTTTCCCCCCGCCGGTAGCCCGAGCCATCTCACGATGGTCGTTCCCTCCTTGTCGTTGCTTCAGCTCGCTGCGGCGTAGCCGTCTTCGCGATTTCCACTCGACTTCGAGGGTTTCGGCATCCGTCGGATCCGTTCTTGGCAACCCGGTGTTATCCGGGACCTGCCAGCCGCTCCTCTCTTGGCCTTTTCCCCTCCGAGGTTTCTCCTCGGTGGCCTTGGCTCGTACGTCGTCTGCACCCGGTCGGTGCAGCCTTCGCCAAGCCTCCTCTCATGGGCTTCGTCGTATCGCTGGGAGGTCTCCCGCCCGTCGATACGTTCGCTCTGCAGAGTTTCAAAGAACCATCGAGTCGGATCGCCTCTTTCGAGGACGCTCCTCCCTCCCTGGGGTTCTCGTCGTCGGGGCGCGGACGCCCGTCGGACCTCTCGGCTTCGCTCCTTGCTGAAGCAGCAGCGACAACCGAGATCGAAGGTGCACCCTCCCCTGGGGGGAGGCAACAGCCGGGAAGCATTTTTGTGTCGGTTTTGTGACATCCTTTTGATAACAGGTGGTTGCGTTGCGCGCTCGCGCTCGGTTTGAGGACAGGATGATCGTGCTCGCTGATCATCCGCGCGAGGGGACGCGAGAAAAGACCATAACGCATGGGATCTATTACGATCCGTGGCAGGGCGCGACGGGCGTCCTCCCGGCTGATACTCTCCTCGGACGGTCGCCCCTGGGCGCGGCCAGACCCGAGGCGGTACATGTCGAGCTGGAGCTTCCTTCACATTGGCGCGGAGCTGATCCGGGACCGGACGATCGACGTCCCCGCCTCGGAGCGCGAGCTCGCCTCGAACCACGTCCTGCCGTCCCTGTGGCTGGCGCTCTTCGATCCCGAGGACCTCGAGATCTTCGACGTGACCGACGACATGGGCGTCGCCGACCTCGTCGAGAGCGGCCTCATCGCCGAGGGCGACCGGGATCTCGAGGTCTTCTGGAGCACCCGGCGCGACCTCGCCGCCGCCCGCGCCGAGCGCCTCTGGGACGCCGTCCGCGCCGACGCGTACTTCGCGGTCCTGTGGCGCCCGCTCGAGCTCCTCGTCGAGGCGCTGCGGGCGCCGACCCGCCACGTGCCGGTCCTCCTCGACCCGCGCGAGTTCGTCGGCGCCGTGGGCCTGTCGGACTTCCTCGAGCCCGCCCGCGCCGCCGTCGCCCTCTTCGCGGAGGCGCGCGAGAAGGGCCTCGACGCCGTTCGCGGGCCGCTCCTCGAGCTCGTGCACGACAACCCCGTCCTCTTCACGATGGACTTCAGCGGCGACGTGACGCGCGACGCGCGCCTCGCCCAGGAGCTCACCCACCTCACCCACCTCGAGAGCGCCGCCCGCGTGCTCGTCCACTGCACCGTCGGCTGGCCGACCTACGACGAGACCCTCGCTCCGCGCTGGGACGCCTGGCTCGAGGACTTCCGCCCCTTCGCGGGGCCCGCCGAGGCCGCGAGCGGGTCGCCGAAGACCCCGGGCGAGGAAGCGGGGGACTTCCTCGCCTTTCTCGAGCAGAACGGCCTCATCGAGTACCGACATCGCCCGCGGGACCTGCTCGCCACCGTCGGGGCCCTGCTCGCCGGGGACGCGAGCGACGCCAAGGCGGGCGCGATCTACGAGGCGCTGATGGGCGACGACGCGGTCGACGAGGTCTTCTGCGACGTCGAGACCCTCAAGAAGGCGCTGGACGTCTGGGGCTGATGTCTCGCCGCGCCGCCATCGTCGCCTCGGTCGCGCTCTTCGCCGTGTCGGCGTGCGCGTCGCTGCCCTGTGGCGCCGCGCCGGGTCCCGCGCCCCTCGGTCGCGCGGACGCGCCGCCGGCGCCCGTCGCGGACACCCTGATCCTGCTCGACCGCTGGCTCGACAACCTCGTCGCGATGCGTCACGTGCCGGGGATGGCCGCGGTGGTCCTGCGGGGCCCCGACGTCCTCTGGCGCCGCGAGGCCGGGTTCGCCGATCTCGACGCGCGCCGCCCGGTGACCCCGGAGACCCGGTTCTTCGCCGGCTCGGTCACCAAGCTCGTCACCACGGTCGCCGTCCTGCAGCTCCGCGACGCCGGCGCGCTGGACCTCGACGCGAAGGTGGCGCGCTACCTCCCCGATCTCGCGCTCGCCGGGGGCGACGGGGCGACGATCACGGTCCGCGAGCTGCTCACCCACCGCTCGGGGCTGCGCCGCGAGGGCGCCGACCCCTACTGGATGACCTACTCCTTCCCCGACTGGCCGACCCTGGCCACGGAGCTGGCCGCGGCCCCGCTCGACGCGCCGCCGGGGACGCGCACCGAGTACTCGAACGTCGGGATGGCCGTGCTCGGCCAGGTCGTCGCCGCGGTCTCGGGCCAGGCCTTCGCCGACTACGTGGCCGAGCACGTCCTCGCGCCGCTCGGGATGGATCACAGCACGGTCCGCGCCGACGCCGCCGCCCGCGCCACGGTCGCCACCGCCTACTCGCGCGAGAAGCGGCACCTCCACGGCGCGCGCCGCGTCCGCGAGCACGGCGATCCGCAGGCGCTCGGCCCCGCCTTCGGCCTGATCACGACCGCCGACGACCTCGCGCGCTTCGCCCGGTTCCTCGCGAGCGCCGCGCCGGACGGCGCACGGGTCCTCGCCGCCACCTCACTCGCCGAGATGCGGGCCCCCCAGGGCGCGCTCCCGGTCTGGACCGAGGCGCGCGGCCTCGGCTTCGAGCTCGAGAAGGTCAAGGGCCACCTCCGCGCCTCGCACAACGGCTGGTTCTCCGGCCACCGGGCCGAGCTCGCCCTCGTCCCCGACCTCGGCCTCGCCGTCGTGATCCTCGCGAACGCCGACGACGCGCCGGTCCGCGAGGTGGCGCACCGCGTCCTCGACGACCTCATCGACGCCTACGCCCTCGCCTCGGCCGCCGCCGCGCCGGCCACGGTCGATGAGGCCGCCGCGCTGGCGCCGCTCGTCGGCCTGTACGGCGCCGGCTGGCTCCCGGAGCGCGACGTGGTGCTGCTCTCCGACGGCCTCTGGCAGTACACGCCGGCTACGGCCACCTCACTGCCCGTGCGTCAGGGGCTCGCCCGGCTCCTCCCGATGGGCGGCGACACCTTCCACGTCGGCAGCCCGGACGGGCAGGTCCTCCGCTTCGTTCGCGGCGAGGACGGGCGCGGTCAGCGGATCCTGCTCCAGGATGGCGCGGTCTGGCTCGACCGTCGCCCCGAGGCCTCGCGCTGAGCCGCCTCGCGGGTCCCGGGCCGGCGTGGCCCGTGGGCGAAGGGGCCGCGACGGAGACGCCTCTCCGCCGCGGCTCCTGCGTGCTCGCTAGCGCCCGGCGAGGGCGACCATGCCCTTGCCCTCGTCGAGGCGGACGATGCCGCTCGCGACGCCGTCGAAGGACTCGACCAGGCCGCTCGGCCAGCGGACCTCGAGGCGATCGACGCGCGCGGCCGCGCCGAGCCCGAAGTAGGCGACCGGCTCGCCCTGGATGGCGCCGTTGGTCGACTCGATGGGGCGGACGATCTGGCGGCCGCCGACGGTCGCCGTGACGAGCGCGCCGATGCCGTCGGCGTTGCTCTTGGCGCCGCGGGCGAAGACGGTCAGCGTGTGGAAGCCCTCGCCCTGGTTCTTCAGCAGCGTCACGGTCTTGAAGTGGACGCCCGGCGCCGGGTCGCAGTTGCGGAGCATGAGGTCCTGACGGCCGTCGCCGTCGAAGTCCGCCGCTGCCACGACGTAGCCGTCCTCGATGCGGTCGGCGCCCTCGAGGTAGCCGACCTCGGTGAAGGTCCCGTCGCCGTTGTTGCGGAAGAGGCGGTTGCGCTCGTAGCCGGCCATCGTCAGGGTCGGCGCGTCGGAGATGGCCGGGCCGCTGGCCTGGGCGAGGTCGCCCTTGAACTCGCGCAGGATGTCGAGCACCGGGTTCGGGCCGCTCATCGCCGTCGGGTCGTCGCCGCTCTTGAAGATCGGCGTCTCCTCGCCGCGGAGCAGCGAGCGGACGAAGAGGCTCGAGAGCTCCTGGTCGCCGGCGCCGGACCAGAGGCCGTTGGAGACGTAGATGTCGGGGTGGCCGTCGCCGTTGTAGTCGACGAAGTTGACCCCGGCGGGGGCCTCGCCGGCGAAGCCGAGGCCGGCCTCGGCGGTGACGTCCTCGAAGCCCGCGCCGGTGCTCTTGAAGAGGAGGTTGCCGGCCAGCCCGCGATCGAGCTCGGCCAGGGCGTCGTGGAGCTTGCCCTCGGTGCGATCGAGCCACGACGCGGCGAGGCGGTGCCCGTCGCTGAGGTCGATGGCCGTCGTCGTCACGTCGAGGCGCCCGTCACCGTCGAAGTCCGACTGCGCGGCCGCCATGGCGAAGCCGCGGATGTGGATGCCGGTGGCCGCGTTGCCCTCGGTCATCTTGCCCTTGCCGTCGTTGAGGTAGACCTGGCTCTCGAGGCCGCTGTCGTCGACCACGACGAGGTCGGGGTCCCCGTCGCGATCGAGGTCGGAGACCATCGCCGCGTGCGGGAAGCCGCCGGACTTGCTGGGGATCTCGGTGAAGTTCCACTGGCCGTCGTTGAGCCACACGCCGTTGGCGGCGAGCTTGTTCTCGCGGCCGGTGACCGCGAGGTTGTTGGTGAAGTCGCGCGCGCCCGGGAAGCCGATGTAGACGTCGAGGAAGCCGTTGTTGTCGAAGTCCGCGACGGCCAGCGGCATCGCCTGGTCGTACTCGTTGTAGCGCGTCAGGACGTCGCCCTTGAAGGCGAAGGTGCCGTCGCCGTTGTTGCGGTAGGCGACCAGGTCGCGGTGGCAGACGCCCTGGCGATCGTGGCACGGCTCGCCCGGCTGGCCGGCGTCGCTCGCGTCCGGGGTGAAGCGGAGCAGGAGGAGGTCGCGGTGCCCGTCGTTGTCGAGGTCGGCGAAGGCGGCGGCCTTGACCAGGGTGTCGCCGCGGAGGCCGGCCTTCTCGGTCACGTCCTCGAAGCCGTCGCCGGTGTTGCGGAGGAGCTGCGAGCGGCCGTAGTGGCCGAGCAGCACGTCGGGGCGGCGGTCGCCGTCGTAGTCGGCCACGGCCATCGCGTAGCCGCCGCGGCGGAGGGCCTCGGCGCGGCTCGTCACGGGCACGCTGTCGAGCCCGGCGACGCTGGTGGCGTCGGCGAAGGTGGGGGTGTGGGAGGCGGCGGCGCTGACCGACTCGGCGCGGGTCGCGCTGACCTCGGCCAGGCGCCAGCGGCCGTCGGCCTCGGCGACGCTCACCGAGAGCTCGCCGCGATCGTTGCGGCGGGCGCCGTCGGCGAGGACGCCGCGGACGTCATAGCGGATGGTGAGCGTGGCCTTTGCGCCCTCGGCGGCGACGAAGCGCAGCGTGTAGAGCGAGACGTCCTCGACCTTGGCGAAGGCGCCGAGGTACGCGGCGACGTCCGCCGCGAGGTCGGTCGCGGGGGAGGGCGTGATGCGGGTCTCGGTCACGCCGTCGAGGGTGCGCACCGTCTCCTGCGGCGCGGCCGACCAGCTCGTCCCGCGCGCGTCGGCGGCGAGGAGCTGGCCGAAGGCGGCGCCGTCCTTGGCGGTCCAGGCGGACGACCAGGGGCGGAGGACGTCGCGGACGACCGCGCGGTAGGCGGCCTCCTCGGTGTTGATCGCGGTGAGGGCGGCATCGCCTTCGATCGCGTCGTGGAGGCGGGCCGTGAGCTGGGCCGCGTTCTTGGTGAGCGTGTCCGCCGGCTGCGCGGCGGGAGCGGCGGGCGCGGGCATGGCGGCCGGGGCCTCGTCCGCGGCGGGCGCGGCGGCG
>SBGO01000385.1 GCA_006226565.1 Deltaproteobacteria bacterium
ACGGCACCACGGGCCAGAACGGCTCGGCGACCGTCGACGGCGGCGCCGGCGGCAACGCGGGCGACCCCTTCCAGGGCATCTGGGGCGGCGGCGGCGGCGGCGCCCAGGCCGGCGATCGCGGCCAGGACGGCTACGTCAGCGTGATCGCCCAGTAGCGCTCCGCGCCCGGCGCGGCGCGGCGGCTCCCGAATTGCGTCCACCGGATCGGCGCCGTACCGTGACGCCTCCCCGACACCCCTGGGATGCGCACGCGTGATCGCGACTCGAGTCACTCTCCTGGCGGCCGGCCTCGCGCTCCTCGGCGCCTGCCCGGGCCCCGACCCCGCCCCGACGCCCCACTGGGCCGAGGCCTTCGACACCACCGCCACCGGCGCCCTCTCCGGCGTCTGGGGCGCCGCGCCCGACGACGTGTGGATCGTCGGCGGCCGTCCCGGCGTCGCGGAGATCCACCACTACGACGGCGCCGCCTGGTCCGAGGTCGCCGCCCCGAGCGACGCCGATCTCCTCGTCTGGGTCTACGGCTTCGCCAGCGACGACGTCCTCGCCGTCGGCGTCGCCGGCACCGTCGCCCACTGGGACGGCGCGACCTGGACGACCCTCGACAGCGGCACCGACGCCGACCTCTGGGGCGTCTTCGGCTTCGGCCCCGACGACGTGTGGATCGTCGGCGCCGCGCCCGCCGGCGACACCGTCCCGACGCTGCTCCACTACGACGGCGAGACCTTCAGCCCCTACGCCCTCGACCCGGCCCAGAACAGCCGCTCCGCGACCTCCCTCTTCAAGGTCTGGGGCATCGACGGAACCCTCTTCGCGGTCGGCCAGCGCGGGCTCGTCATCCGCTGGGACGGCCAGGGCTGGGTCGAGACCCCGGCCGGCGCCAAGGCCGACCAGGACTTCGTCTCGCTGTGGGGGACCGCCGCCGACCACATCGTCGCCGTCGGCGGCCGCAACAACGCCCGCCTCGCCACCTGGGACGGCACCGGCTGGACGACGATCGCCCCCACCGGCATCGGCGGGCTCAACGCCGTGACCATGTCCGCCCCCGACGCCGCCGTCGTCGGCGGCATCTACGGCTGGGTCGGCACCTTCGCCCCCGAGAGCGGCGCGCTCGAGCGGGAGGACAGCCTCACCAACCTCGACATCCACGCCCTGTGGGACGACGGCGCGGGCCGCGTCTACGCCGTCGGCGGCCGCTTCGTCGGGACCTTCGGCGGCGTGGCCCTGGTCCGCACCCTCGACTAGGAGCCGCGGAGAACCGATGCACCGCGCGTCCCGTGCTCGCGCCGCCGTCCTGGCGCTGACCCTGCTCGCCGCCTGCCCCGGGCCGGAGCCCGAGCGCGCCCTCGGCGACTTCGGCCCGATGGCCGAGGGCATCTACGGCGACGCCCTCGGCGACCCGCTCCCCTACGCCACCGCCGAGCAGCGCGCGACCTTCGAGCGCGGCCACGCCGTCGCCCTCCGCCGCTTCGCGCGCCGCGACGGCCTCGGCCCCGCCTTCAACGTGACCTTCTGCGCCGCCTGCCACGAGCGCCCGGTCACCGGCGGCAGCTCCGGCCTCTACCGCAACTTCTTCCTCAGCGGCGTCGAGACCGCCGACGGCGCCTTCATCCCGGGCTTCTCGGCCGGCGACGCCGGCGGCGTCATCCGCCTCTACTACTACGGCGACGACTACCCGGCGCGCCCCCCCGTCCCGGCCGAGACCAACGTCGTCACCCAGCGCAACGCCATCCCCTTCTTCGGGGTCGGGCTCGTGGCCGAGCTCGACGGCGCCGAGATCGAGCGCCGCGCGGACCCCGACGACGCCGACGGCGACGGCATCTCCGGGCGGGTCAACTACGACCGCGGCTTCGTCGGGCGCTTCGGCCGGAAGGCGCAGACGGTCTCCATCGAGGGCTTCATCCGCGGCCCCCTCTTCAACCACCTCGGCGTCACCACCGACCCGCTCAGCGAGGACCAGCGCGCCGCGCTCCCGGTCGACAGCTCCACGCCCCTCGTGCGCGGCGCCCTCCTCGAGCACGGGCGCCTGCTGTCCCGCTTCGCCCAGGCCGCCGCCCCCGACGGGCCGACCCTCGACGACGACGGCGTCGCCGACCCCGAGCTCTCGACCGCCGAGCTCTTCGACCTCGTCTCCTTCGCGATGCTCCTCGCCCCGCCCCGCCCCGAGCCGCGCACCGCCCTCTCCCAGCGCGGCGCCGAGGTCTTCGACCAGCTCGACTGCGACGCCTGCCACACCCCGCGCGTCGACGGCCCCCGCGGCCCGCTCCCGCTCTTCTCCGACCTCCTCGTCCACGACATGGGGCCCGCGCTCGCCGACGGGATCCGCATGAAGGACGCCGACGGCGCCGAGTTCCGCACCCAGCCGCTGTGGGGCATCGCGGCGGTCGGCCCCTACCTCCACGACGGCCGCGCCCTGACCCTCGCCGAGGCCATCGCGATGCACGGCGGCGAGGCCCAGCCCCACGCCGACGCCTTCCAGGCGCTCTCCGCCGACGACGCGGCCGCGCTCGAGGACTTCCTGGTCTCCCTCGGCGGCCGCGCCCAGGCCACCCCGGGGCTCCTGCCGCCCGGCGCACCGATCCCGGCGGTCGGCGCCTACGGCGGGCCCCGCCGCGCGCTCACCCCCGCCGAGGAGGCGCGCTTCCTCGCCGGCCGCGCGCTCTTCGACGCCGACCAGGGCCCCGAGGACGGCGTCGGCGCCCCGCGGATGAACGGCGACTCGTGCCGCGCCTGCCACTTCGACCCGGTCATCGGCGGCTCCGGCCCGCGCGGCGTCAACGTCGTCCGCCACGGCATCCTCAACGCCGACGGGCGCTTCGTCGCGCCCGCCGTCGGCACCATCCTCCACCGCGAGACGATCCTCCGCGGCGACGCGAACCGCCCCCAGGCCGAGGCCAACATCTTCGAGCTGCGCCAGACGCCCGCCCTCTTCGGCCTCGGGCTCATCGACGAGATCGACGAGGACGCCATCCTCGCCAACGCCGACCCCGACGACACGCGCCCCCCCGACGGGATCAGCGGCCGCGTCTCGTGGACCGACGGCGGCCGCATCGGGCGCTTCGGCTGGAAGGCGCAGGTCCCGACCGTCGACGAGTTCACCCGCGACGCCGTCGGCGCCGAGCTCGGGATGACGCTCCCGGCGGTCGCCGGCATGACCTTCGGCGTCCTCCACGACAACGACGACGTGCCGGATCCCGAGCTCTCCGCCGAGGACGCCCAGCTCATCAGCGACTACGTGCGCCTCCTCGCGCCGCCGCCGCGCCAGCCCGCCAGCGACCCCGACGCGGCCGCCCGCGGCGAGGAGGTCTTCGCCGAGGTCGGCTGCGCGAGCTGCCACGTCCCGACCCTGCCGACGGTCGGCGGCGAGGACGTCGCGCTCTTCTCCGACCTCCTCCTCCACGAGATCCTCCCCGCCGACGCCGTCGGCATCGAGGACACCTCCGCCAACATGCGCGAGCTGCGCACCGCCCCCCTCTGGGGTATCGCCAAGACCGCCCCGTACCTCCACGACGGCTCCGCCGACACCCTCGAGGACGCGATCGCCGGACACGACGGCGAGGCCGCGGCCGTCCGCGACGCCTTCGACGCGCTGCCGACCGCGGACCGCGCGGCGCTCCTCCTCTTCCTGGGGACCCTTTGAGGCACGCCCTCCCGCTGCTCGTCCCGCTCCTCGTCGGCGCCTGCGCCGAGCTCGAGGACGAGGGCCCCGTGGACGACGCGGCGGACGCCGCCGACCCCCAGGCGACGGACACCGGCGACCCGGTCCACGACCCGCTGTCCCGCCCGGCCACCCCGACCCTGGCGGTGCGGGACTTCGAGCGGGCCGCCGTCTGCGGGGGCTGTCACACCCAGCACCACGCCGAGTGGTCGCGCTCGAGCCACGCCTACGCCGTCGTCGACCCGGTCTTTCGCGCGCTCGTCGCCGTCCGCCAGGCCGACTTCGAGGGCCGACAGGACGCCTTCTGCATGCAGTGCCACACGGCCATCGGCACGCGCGGCGGTGAGGTGGTGCCGGGCTTCGACTTCGAGGCGCTCTCCCCGGTCGTGCAGGAGGGCGTCACCTGCGTCGCCTGCCACCGCGTGAAGGCGCTGGCGCGGCCGTACAACGCCGGCCACGTGCTCGACCCCGGGGGCCCGATCCGCGGCCCCATCGACGACCCGGCGGAGGCCGGCTTCCACGCCTCCGAGGGCGCGGCGATCTTCCGCGAGAGCGCCTTCTGCGCCGGCTGCCACGACGTCATCGAGCTCTCGGGCCTGCCGCTCGAGCGCCCGTACCAGGAGTGGCTCGCGTCCCCGGCGCAGGCCGACGGCCGCACCTGTCAGAGCTGCCACATGCCGACCTACCCCGGACAGGCGGCGCCGGGCGCCCCGGAGCGGGCGGACCTCCACCGGCACACCTGGGTCGGCGTCGACGTCCCCCTCGCCGAGGGCTTCGCGCCGCCGGCGGTGGTCGACGCGATCCGCGCCGACGTGGCCGCGCTCCTCGACGGCGCCGCCACGCTCGAGCTCGCCGCGGCGCCCAGCGCGCAGGCCGGCGGGCAGCTCGACCTGCACGTCACCGTGACCAACCGGGTCGCGGGCCACAGCCTGCCGACCGGGAGCACCTTCCTGCGCCAGCTCTGGCTCGAGGTCGTCGCGACCGACGCCACCGGCCGGGTCGTCTACGAGACCGGGCTCCTCGACGAGAACGGCGACCTCCGGGACCACTGGAGCACGCTGGCGCCCTACGGTGACGCCGACCTCGTGACCTTCGGCTCGCGCCTCGTCGACGCCCGGGGCGAGCCGGTGCTCTTCCCGTGGCGCGCGACGCTCCACACCTCGACCGCCATCCCGCCCGGCTACGCGCGGACCGTGACCCTCTTCGTGCCGGTCCCGGCCGACGCCGTCGGCCCGGTCGAGATCGCCGCCCGCCTCCGCTTCCGAAGCGTCCCGCCGTACGTCCTCCGGGCCCTCGACCTCGCGCGCTACGTCCCCGACGTGGGCATCTTCGAGGTCGCCCAGGCCGCGGCGACGATCGCGGTGGAGCCGCCGGGCCGATGATCGCCTGGTCCGCCGCGCTCCTCGTCGCCGTCGCCGTGGCGACGCCGCCGGACGCCGGCCGCCTGAGCGTGCTCCCGCCCTGTGACGCCGCGACCGACGCCCGCGTCGTCCCCGACCGACAGGTCCACGTGGCCCTCTACGCCGGGACCGACGTGCCCCTCGAGCAGGCGCGGAGCGCGGTCGCCGCGGCCGAGGCGTGGTGGTCCCGCCACGGGGTCACCGTCGCGCTCAGCCCCGCGACGCGCGTGCCCTTCGCGGCGGCGCTGACCGGACGTGACGCGCTCGCCACGACGCCCGGGTTCCGCCGCTGGCTCGGCCGCGACGCGGCGGACGCCGACGTCATCGACGTCGTGGTCCTACCGACCGTGGCCGCGCCTGGCTCGGCGGCGACCCGCGTGCTCACCCACCTCGACGGCCTGACGCTGCGCCCCATAGATCTCGCCGACGGCGACGCGCAGGCCCTCGCCCGCGCCCTCGACCTGCCCGCGGAGATGCGAGCGACCGTGCTCCTCGGCCTCGACGGCTGGCGACGGCGACGCCCTGGGGACGCGGACGTCCTCGCCGCCCACGAGCTCGGGCACGCGCTCGGCCTCACCCACACGACCCGGCCGGGGAACCTCATGCGGCCGGGCCCGCACCGCTGCGTGCCGGCCCTCGCGCCCGCCCAGGCGGAGGCGCTCGCCGCCCCCTGACCTCACTCGCAGGAGCGCACCTCGTCCTGCCCGTCCGCGCAGTCCTGGACGCCGTCGCAGCGCTGGGCGGCGGGGACGGTGGTGGTCCCGCCGTCGCAGGTCATGTGGACGCAGCGATCCTCGGCGCGCTGCTCGGCCTCGCTCAGGGCCTCGCACGACGCGAGCGCCTCGTAGCTCGCCCAGCAGTCCTCGCCCGGCTGGACCGCGCACCCCACCTCGTCGCTCCCGTCGTCGCAGTCGCCCTCGCCGTCGCAGCGCCACGCGGCCGGGACGACGCCGCCGTCGCCGCAGACGAAGTCGGCGCAGTCGACCTCGTCGCTGCCGTCGTCGCAGTCCGGCTCGCCGTCGCAGACCCAGCCGGCGTCGACCACGTCGCCGCTGGCGCACACGAACGGGTCGGGCGCGGGCGCGTTGCACACGGCCAGCTCGCACTGGGTGCCGAGGCGCTCGCGCGCCACCAGGCACGACAGCCGCGCGGCGCCGGTGGGCGCGGCGGCGTAGACCGCGTCGAGGCACGCGAGCTCGGCCTCGCTGCGGGTCGACGCGAGGGACATGCATGCCTCCTCGGTCGCGTAGACGCCGGTCCGGACGTAGCAGCCGCAGAGGTCCGCGCGCAGCGAGAGCGTCGTCCCGTAGAGGCTCGTGGCGGTCACGGCGCCGCCGCCGTCGCCACCGCACGCGGTCGCGGCGGACGTCACGAGGACCCCGAGCCATCGAAGCACACCGAGCGAGCGAGCCATCATCCCTCCCCTGGACGCTGCGGGCGTCCGAGAGTGCCCGTTCTCGCGCGCCGACGCCACCCGCATGCCGCCGCAACTGCGCAGCGCACTCGCACATCGCCGCCCCACGGCTCCGCAGAAAGCCCGCCGAGGGTTGTGAAACAGGTACAGCTGTGCCATTATTTTGCAATGCAACGCGGTTCCGCGTTGACGAAATCCCGAAATTCGGCTGCCGCCTCCAAGACCGTGGAGAGGAATTTGAACGGTCTCCCCCGTGCCTCCAGGCTCGGTGCAGTGCTCTCTATCGTGGGTCTGTGCGCATGCGCGGGCGCGCCCGGGGACGTCCCTGGCGGGCGCCTGGCAATCGACGTCGCGCCGCTGTCCCTGACGGGCCTCGCCGACGCGACCTACACCCTGCGGGTGGTGAACGGCCTCGACCAGGAGGTCTGGGTCAAGACGGTCACGTCGACCCAGCACGGCGACGGCGCCGGCGCGGTGAGCTACGTCGGCCCCTGCGACGCCGACCCGGCCGCCCAGCCGAACCGCATCGAGCTCGTGGTCGACGGGATCGCCGACGCCTCCGGCGCGCTGACCGAGGGCGTCGACTGGGCCAACCCGGCCCCCACCGGCGCGCCGCTCGTCCTCGAGGCGACCTGCGACCCCGACCGCGACGTGGCCGTCGACTTCGACATCGCCATCGCCCGCGCCGCCCGCCAGGGCTTCTTCGACGTCGCCGTCGAGCTCGTCGACGTCTTCTGCTCGGCCAAGCTCGACTGCCAGAACGACAGCGGCCAGCCGCTCCAGCTCCTCCACAACGCCGACGGCCAGCGCGACACCACCGCCGTCCTCGCCCTCGCCTGCACCGGCGGCCCCGGCTCCACCACCGAGCTCTACATGAGCGACATCGTCGTCACCTGCGGCGGCGACACGACGACCATCGACCCCGCCCTCGGCCCCGGAAAGCTCAGCGTCATCCCGGCCTCCGGCCTCCCCGACACCCACATCTTCGACGCCCTCGTCACCGCCGGCAGCGAGCTCCTCGGCACCTACGACAAGAAGTACTGGAACGTCGCCCTCGGCCTCGCCGACGTCACCGGCTGCACGCTCTCCGCCACCGCCACCGCCTCCGACGGCGCGCTCACCGACGGCGCCACCCCCGTCGGCACCACCTGGCCCGTCATCCACTGGGCCGGCGACTTCGACGCCTGCACCCGCCACGGCCTAGACTCCGGCGACGGTGTCGTCACCACCCAGTACACCGACTTCGCCGGCCAGTCCTTCCCCCACTACGCCAGCGCCGCCGGCATCGGCACCTACGTCTTCGAGATCCCCATCGTCGGCGCCCTCGTCCAGGGCGACGCCGGTCAATGGGAGGACGGCACCTACGCCGTCTCCTGCTACGACTACCGCTACCCCTCCGCCGGCCTCTACACCTACACCGGCAGCACCGGCGACGGCTGGTACACCATCGACCCCGACGGCGCGGGCGCCATCGCCCCCTACGAGGTCTACTGCGACCAGACCACCGCCAGCGCCGGCGTCGACGGCGGCTGGACCCTCCTCGTCGACTGGAACCGCGAGACCGGCACCGACTCCTGGGCGACCCTCCGCACCAAGATGGTCCAGGTCATCAACCAGATGGGCGAGCAGGTCGACCGCGCCGGCTACATCGAGTGGAGCGACCTCAACGCCAGCTACGACGTGATGGACTTCCGCGTCGACGCCGGCGTGCCCAACGCCGGGCAGATCCGCGCCACCATCCACGCCCAGGGCGTCAGCAACGAGGACTCGGCCATCCTCTTCTTCACCCACCTCGCCAACGGCACCGACGTCAACGTGGTCTGCGCCGACGACGCCCGGACCGGCGGGGCGTGGACCACCTACACCGCCGCCGAGCGCGCCTACTACCCGGGCTACATCTGCCCGGTGCAGGGCGCCGCCGCCTACGACTACACCTGGAACACGACCTACGATCAGGACCACGGCAGCGAGATCGACGCCTTCCACCTCGTCAGCTTCCAGGCCGACAACAACGGCGGCGACTCGAGCTACCTCTTCAAGCTCATCGTCTACGTCCGCTGACGCGCCGTCGGCCGCTCAGTCGGCCTTGACGACGACCCGGCGGACGAGCTTCTGGTCGCGGATCGAGATGACGTCGTCGCCGCTCGCCTTGACCTGGCCGCCGCCGCGCAGCCGGAAGTGGCAGGTGCTGACGCACACCACGATCGACGCGCTCCGCGCCGCCATGCGCAGCTCCTGGCTGGTCTTCCCGGTGCTGACGCGCACCGTGTAGGCGCGCGTGTCCTCGTTGCGCAGCTCGATCGCGTGCGCGGCCGCCGCCGCGAAGATCAGGACGAGGAGCGCGAGCAGCGGGACGACGAGACGACGCATGAGCGACCTCCACCAGGGCGCCCAGCCTCGCACGACCGGGGCCCACCGCGAAACGTCGGCGACGCGGCGCCTGTAACGCGCGGACGCCCCGCTCGGATCAGGACGCGCTCGCCCCGCGATCGCGCGACTCGTAGACGGTCCCGGCCGGGAGCTCGAGCGCGGTCAGGAACCCGCGCTTGCCCGCGCCGGTGTCGAGGCCGATCACCGACGGCCCGTACCAGAGATCGTTCGGGTCGTCGGGGGTGTAGTCGCTCAGCTCGGGCGGCAGCCGCGAGGTGCCGGTGTGGCCGACCACCACCCGCTTGCCGCGGTAGTCGCGGAAGAAGCGCGGGTCGCGGATCCACAGGAGCGCCACGCGCTGCTTTCCCACCGCCTCGGCCGGGTGCACGAAGCCGCCGTCGGGCGCGATGGGCAGCCCCGCGTGGACGTAGATCGCGTGCTCGTCCTCGTAGTAGTCGGGCAGCTCGCGCAGCCAGCGCGCCACCGACGGCGGGAAGAACTCCGCCCGGACGAGCCGCTCCATCTGCGCGAAGGTCGCCGCGGTCCCGAGCCGCGAGACCGGCTCGCCGAGGAAGGACTGCATCGTCTGGAGGCAGCCGTTGCCCGGCGGCAGCACGAAGTCCGGCCACGCGCCGTCCATGACCTTCACCCAGGCGTCCTCGTGGTTGCCGCGGAGCAACACGATGCGCGCCTGCGTGTGCCGGGGCAGCACGTTGCGCAGGAAGTCGACGACGCCGGCCGAGCTCGGCCCGCGATCGAGGTAGTCGCCGAGGAACACGAGGGTGTCCCCGGCGTCCGGACGCGGCATCCGACCGAGGACCTTCCGCAGCGCGGGCAGATCCCCGTGGATGTCTCCGATGACGAAGGTGCGACCGGGCATGGGCGCCACCGTACCATCGAACGCGGGGCGCGTCCGGCGGCGGCGCGGGTCGGTCAGCTCGGCTCGACGAGCATCGAGATCGTGCGCCCCTGGTGGCTCGGCGGGGTCGAGATGTGCGCGATCTCTCCGAGGGACTCCTCGAAGTGCTGCTTCATCAGCGCCACCCAGCGCTCGGGGTACGCGTGCTCGCGGCCGCGCATCCGCATCACGAAGCGGACCTTGTCGCCACGCTCGAGGAACTTGCGCGCGTTGGAGAGCTTCGTCTCGAGGTCGTGATCCCCGGTCTTCGGCCGGAACTGGATCGTCTTGATCTCCGGCGAGGCGCTCTGGGTCTGCTTCTTGGACCGCTCGTACTTGTACTTGCCGTAGTCCATGATCCGGCAGACCGGCGGACGCGACTGGGGCGCGACCTCGACCAGATCGAAGCCACGCTCACCGGCGATGCGGCGGCCCTCGTCGGGGTGCATGATGCCGAGCTGCTCGCCGTTCTCGTCGATCACCCGGACCTCGTGGAAGCGGATCCGGTGGTTGATGCGAAGCTCATCCTCTTGGGGGAGCGAGTAGTCGTGGCGGAATCTCCGTCCCATGTTTCTCCTGTGCTGTCGGGGTCGCGCGTCGACCCGGCGGGCGCGATGGCCCCCGCGGTGACACGCTCTGGCCGCAATTTACGGGCGGCCGCGTGGCCCGTCGCCCCTGGTGCCAGGCCCGCCAGAGCGGACCAACGCGGCAGGGCGGCCGGCCGATTGGGCGTGCATGATGCCCACCGAGTCCCACTCTGACAAGGACGGCGTCACCTCGGGCCGCTCACGGCCGGTCCCCGCCGCTTGTCTGGCGCCGCGGACGTGCTATCCACGGTCACGTGCTGACCGCTCTCTTCTTCGGGCTCGTCATGGGCTTCCTGGGCGCCATCCCGGTGGCCGGGCCGGTGTCCGCCATGGTCATCGAGCGCGCCCTCGACAAGCGCTTCCTCGCGGGCTTCCTGGTCGCGGTCGGATCGGCGCTGGCCGAGGGGGCCTACGCGTTCCTCGCGGTGCTGGGGTTCTCGACCTTCGCCGAGCGCCCGTGGGTGGCGCCGGCGTCCAAGGCGGTGGCCGCGGTCGTCCTGATCGGCGTGGGGCTGTCCTTCGCGCTGCGCAAGCACACGGAGCCGGCCCACGAGGACGACGGCACGCCGCCCCCGAGCCGGGACGGGTCGCTGTGGCGTCAGTGGTTCATCGGCTTCTCGGTCACCATCGTGAACCCGACGCTGCTCGCCACCTGGGGCGCGGCCGCGTCGATGCTGGTGGCGTCCGAGTGGGTGGCGCTCGAGCCGATGACCGGCGTCCCCTTCGGCGTCGGCGTCGCCGCCGGGGCGGCGGGCTGGTTCGGGCTCTTGATCCTCATCGTCAAGCGCTTCACCCGCGACATCAAGCCGTCGTCGGTCCGGCGCATCATCAAGTGGATCGGCTGGGCGCTCGTCGGGCTCGGCGGCTGGATGGCCATCCTCTTCATCCGCGCGCTCTGAGCGCCCCCGGGCCCGTCGCCGGGCGGCCCCGCGTCACGGCTCGCCGTCGGTCGGCGGCGCGTTGGTGACGACCGGGCGGCGCTCGACCCCGGCCACCACGCGGACGTTCGAGAGCCACAGCATGACGCGGCGGATCGGCCAGCCGGCGACGCGGCGCCCGAGCGGCGTGGCGATGAGCAGGACCGCGGCGCCGCGGAGGGCGGCCGAGAGCATGAAGACCTCGCGGTAGCTGAGCGCGAGCCCGGCGAGGACGGCGCTCCCGGCCAGGGCGCCGACGAGCTGGGCGAGGCCGGTCGCGGCGCTGGCGAGGGAGAAGAACTCGACCCGGCAGCTCGCCGGCGACGCCTGGAGGAGGAGCTGGAAGGTCGCGAACTCGAAGCCCGCCCACGCGATGCCGCTGAAGACCTCGACGACGAAGAGGTAGCCGACCTGCGGCGCGAGGGCCCACGCGAGCGGGAGCCCGGTGAGGGTGAGGCCCGCCACGACCATCACCGCGCGGAGGCCGACCGCGCGGGCGATGGGCCCGTAGAGCGGGAAGACGACGGACTTCGTGAGGATGGCGACCGAGGTCAGGAGCGCGTAGGTGTCGAAGTCGAGGTGCAGCTCGCGGAGCATGAACGGCGTGAAGAAGGGGACCGCGACATAGGTGCCGAACATCACGCCGGTCACGAGCAGCGCCACGCGCCACTCGCCGCCCCGCAGCGCCGCCCCGAGGCGCGCGCGGACGCCCGCCGGGCCGTCGTCCTCGACCACCGGCGGATCGGCGTGGAGGCGGAGCAGCGTCGCGCTCGCGAGGCGGGAGGCGATGCCGATCAGATAGAGGATGGCGAAGGCGCGAAAGAGCGCGCCGGCGCGGCGCTGATGGTCGAGGAAGAAGCCCCCGCCGAGGTAGGCCGACACGAGGGCGAGGTGCACGGCGGCGCCGCGCCAGGCGAACCAGCGCTCGCGCCCCTCGTCCTCGGTGAGGGAGACGATCCAGGCGTTCCAGACCGGCGCGATGGCGGCGCCGGTGGTCCAGAAGACCGTCTTCACGACCAGGAGCGGCCACAGGCGGGTGTCGCCCGAGAGCGCGATGGCGACCAGGCCGACCTGGCTCAGGGCCTGGAGGGTCGCGCCGACCACGATCATGCGGCGACGGCCACCGATCCAGCGGGTCAGGGGCCCCGCCGCGAGCTGGGTCAGCGCACCGACGACCAGGGGGACGGTCATGAGCAGCGCGAGGGCGAAGTCGCGGTGACCGAGCTCGACGGCGAGCGCGCCGAGGTAGCTCTCGGCGACGCCGAGCATGACCGCGTGCAGCATCCCGTCGGCGATCGAGAGCCGGCGACTTCGACGGAGCTGACCTGCGCTGGGTTGCGACGCGACCACGGCACCTCGCCGGAATACGGGCGCCATCTACCGCCGCCGCTGGCGTCGCGCAACGATGTTGCGCGGTCCGACACCACCACGCCGCAGTCGAGGCCGTCGCCCCGCGGGATCCCCCGGCGCTCAGGCGGCGCGGCGGCGCCTGAGGTGGAGCGCGACGAGGGCGAGCGCGAGCCCGAGGAGCGCCGTCGGATCCGGCGTCGACCCGCTGCAGCCCTCGCTCTTCTTGCTGCCGCCGGTCCCGTCGTCGGCCTCCGGCGTGGTGTCGGCGGCGCCGGTCCCGTCGCCGGCGCTGTCGCCACCACCGACCGTGTCGGCCACGACGTCGGTCGAGCCCGCGTCGGGGTCGCCGCTCGACGTGTCCTCGCCGGTGCTGCCGCAGCTCTGCGCGAGGGCCACGTGCCAGTCCTGGCCGCCGTTGTTGTCCCAGCTGCCGTCGTCGTAATGGAAGACGAAGTCCAGGGTCGCCGCGAGCGCGCCGAAGGGGCCGAGGTCGACGCAGTAGGCGTCGCCGCACGCCGTCAGCGGCGTCTCCACCGAGGAGGCGTCGAAGCTCACCGTCCCGACCGGCCACAGCGACGCGTCCGGGCTCGTCCAGCCGTCGACGCCCCAGTGGAGCTTGCCCGGCTTGTCGCCGCGGACGGTGATGACGTCGTCCTTGCACGGCGCGCTCGGCGTGACGCGGTCGTCGCTCGGCCCCACCGCGCCCGCGCCGTCGCCGATCCAGACGTGCTGGATCGCGCTGCGCGTGACCTGCCCCGCGCCGTCGGTCGCCTCGACGTAGTAGTCCACGAGCACGGACTCGAGCCCCTCGATCTTCACCCAGTACTCGTCGGCGATCTCGTCGGGCAGGATCGAGGTGTCGATCTCGGGGTCGTTGGTCGGGTTGCCCTTCGGGAAGACGCGCTTGTTCATCGGCACGTCGACCCAGGCGCCGACCCCGGCGCCGCCCGCGTAGACCTCGTTCACGTCGGTCGCCGGGTCGTTTCGCCCGTCGGCGTCGACGCGGTAGCGGAGCTTGACGGTCCCCATCCCCGAGCGGTCGTAGGCGAAGGTCCAGACCCAGAGGTCGGTCGGCATCACCTTCTGCTGGTAGCCGTACAGCGGCCCGAAGTTGAGCGCGCCGGGGTTGTCCGGGTAGCGCTGGGGCGGGAAGACCGTCGGGCCCGTCGTGTCGGCGGCGCTCCCGAGGGCCTCCTTCGCGCGGGCGATGGCCGTGTTGCTCGCGACCACCGGCTTGAGCTCCATGTCCAGCGCCTTGCCGTAGTACATGTAGCCGCTGTTGAGCCCGCCGAGCAGGAAGTGCCAGGCCTGGGCGAGCTTCCCGCCGCCCGCGTGGGGGTCGACGACGTGGGCCGGGCTGACCGGGCCGACGGCGTCCTCGGCGCTCAGCACCCAGTTCGTCGCGGCGACGATGACCGCGAAGTTGCGCTCGTCCTCGGCCCAGCCCGCGGCGATGTCGACGCCGCTCGCGCCCATCAGCGGCCAGTTCCAGTTCAGGAAGGTGGGCGCCCCGAAGTCGCCGTCGGCGTTGACCCAGGCGCCGTCCTCGACGTGGACGACGTCGTCGGCCGCGACCGGGTGGTCGGCGAGGTAGCCGGCGATGGTCGAGGGCACCCAGCCGCGCCCCGCCGCCGTGCCGGCGAGCCCCGGCACGCAGTCGTTGTAGTAGGTGAAGCCGCCGCCGAAGGCGTTGTCGCCGTCGTGGGCGAGGACGACCAGGATGGGGTGGGCGGCCTCGCTCGTGCTGGCGTACTCGTTCGCGTCGTCGAGGCCGTAGCAGGAGTAGCCGTCGCGCCACGACTCCGACTGGGCGGCCGGGACGACGACGACGCTCGACGCCTGGCCGGTCGCCGGGTCGACGTAGCGCGCGCGGTGCGGCCGGTAGGCGTAGGGGTAGGCGTTCGCCGGCGAGACGCCGCGGTCGATGCTGATGCGGTTGTAGCTGCCCTGGGCCGGGTTCAGCTGGTCCGCGAGGTTCGGCGGCGGGATGTTGTCGCCGCCGGAGCCGGCGACCCACGGGTAGTCGGCGCAGGCCCGCGAGATGTGGCTGTTGGAGACGATGACCCAGTCGAGCCCCTCGGCCGCGAGCGCGGGGATGATGCGCTCGCTGAAGGCCATCTCCGACGGGAAGACGCCCCTGGACATGCGGCCGGCGTTCCAGATGCTGCCGTAGTGCGCCTTGTAGGTCGCGAGCTCCATCCGCACGACGCGCGTGTCGAGGAGCGGCAGGAGCGCGTGGTGGAACGGGAAGATCACCACGTCGAGGCGCGGCGTGCCCTGGCTCGTCGACCAGCCCTGGGCCTCGCGGATGGCGCTGTTCCAGCCCGAGCCGTAGCCGAGGGCGTTGTGCTCGCCGAGCGAGGCGATGTTCTCGGCGAGGCCGCCGGAGTAGCTCACCTGCGCGCCCGCCTCGGGGTAGCCGAGGAGCGCCTCGATGGTGCCCTTGAGCCGCCCCTGGTAGGCGTCCACCCGATCGGCCTTGCCGAAGATCTCGTCGAGATCGTTCTCCGGGTGCTGCGCGCCCCCGGCCTTGGCCTGCATCGACTCCCAGACGCGCTGGTAGCGGACGCCGCTCGCGTCGGGCGCCGGCCAGTAGATCGGCTGCTCGAGGTGCCAGAGCCACGTCACGTGGACCTGGGCCGAGGCGGGGGTGGCGAAGGAGGCGAGCGCGAGGCTCGAGACGAGGGCGGCGGCGAGCTTCATGGGGGAGTCTCCGGCGTAAACCACACCTGAGTCACGCCGAGCACCCTACCAGACGGCCGACTTCATTGAAAAGCGGACCGGGTCATCCCGGCGCGAAGCGCTCGCGGAAGGTCCGCAGGTTGGCGCGGGGCGGCCACGGGTCGTAGACGGCGAAGACGACGCGCTCGAAGGCGCCCCGGTGGCGCGGGTCCTCGAGCCAGGCGGCGAAGGCCTCGGCCGCGTCCGCCGGCGCGTTCCCGAAGGCGCCGCAGCCCCAGGCGCCGAGCACCAGCGTGCGGTGCCCCATCGCGCGCGCGAGGCCGAGGATGTGGCCCGCGCGGC
>SBGO01000472.1 GCA_006226565.1 Deltaproteobacteria bacterium
GCGTGGGGACGTCGACGGTGCGGCCGGCCTCGCCGTCGGCCGAGAAGAAGCGGAGCGCGGCGCTGTCCTCGCAGCGCTCCTTGCCGCCGCCCTTCACGAGCGCGCAGGTCTCGGTCAGGACGGCCACGCCGCCCGCGTGCCCGGGCGAGACGTCGGTCACCAGGGTGCGCGCCGGGAGCGTCGCCTCGAAGCGCTTCACGACCGCGCCGTCGGCGCCGAAGCGGGTCACGACGAGCGTGCTCGGGCGGGCCTCCCGTCCCTTGCCGGGCAGCTTCACGAAGGCCATCACCATCCCGGCGCCGTCGGCGGCCACCTCGCCCGTCTGGGGCATGGTCCTGGCCCAGCGCAGCGCGCCCGTCGCGAGGTCGTAGCCCGCGACGAACTGGTTCGCCCAGCGGCGCCCGCGCCACGCCTCGCCGCCGGGGAGCTGGAAGGTCCCGCGGCCGAAGCTGCCGCTCAGGAAGAGGGTGTCGCCCGCGACGACGACCCCGAAGCTGCTGAAGCCCGGCGCCTGGACGGGCGCGATCCGGTAGACGGCCTCGCCGCGCCGGTCGAGGCGCGTGACCGCCGAGCGCGTGTGACTCTCGTCCTGCTCCTGGACGACGACGAGGACGTCGTCGGCTCCGAGCGCGACGACCTGGCTGATCTCGTCGTGGGCCCGGAAGATCGCGCTCTCGCGCGGGTCGTCGGCGCCGCCCTGGCGCGTCTCGCCGGCCACGCTGCCGTCCGCGCGCAGGGTGACCAGCGACGAGCCGCAGACCTTGCCGTGGTCGTAGGCGCGCCGCTCGAGCCCGGCGACGACGCGCCCCGAGGAGAAGCGGTCGGCGACCGCGCGATTGCAGCCCAGGGCGTCGCCGTCGTGCCGTTGCAGGAGGACGTCGCCGCCGGGGGCGGCCGCGAGCGTGGGAGCCGAGACCGCGCCGAGCAGGGCGAGGGTGCCGAGGAAGGAAGAGAGCAGGGTCGAGCGCATGGGGGGCCCATACGCTCGCCGTGGCCTCGATATTCATTCGTGTTTGCGCGCAGACCTCGGGTAGAGTTGCGGCATGGTGACGTCCACATCGCGCGAGCTCAGCGACCTCGGCGACCTCGTGGCCGCCGGTGTCGCTGGCCACCCGGTCGACGCCCACGCGCTCATCGGCGAGCTGGACGACGACGGCGTCCGCGCGCTCGAGACGTTGGCGCGGGCCGAGCTCGCGCGCCTGCCGACGCCCCTCTTCGAGCACGTCGACAGCAGCCTCACCCGCGAGCGCGCGGCGCTGAGGCGGGTCGTCGCCCACGCGGCCGACCGCCTCGGGCGCCCCGACGAGCTCATCGACGTCTTCCGCTCCGACTGGCTGCGCGGGCAGAGCGTCGTGCCGCTGCTCGAGATCCTGCGCACCCAGGGGCTGGTGGACGAGGCCAACCTCACGGCGCGGCTCGCGCTCTTCACCGCCGAGGGCTCGGAGGAGGAGCGCATCGAGGAGTTCCTGACCGCCGGCGGGCGGCCCCCCGACGGCTGGATCGAAGCGGTCCGTGCCTTCGCCCGCGCGCCGAGCCGGGACGGCTGGCGCGAGCTCCTCCAGTTCACGCCGGACGACGTGTACTACTACCGCGTCCGCAGCACGCTCCGGCTCCTGCGGCGGCTCGGCGTCGACCCCGACGTCGTCTTCCAGCTCGCCACCACCGACGCCGTCACGCCCGACGCCATCGAGCTCGCCGAGAGCGGCCTCGTCTCGGTCCCCACCATCCTCGAGCGCATGAACGAGGGCCCCGAGGACTCGCGCCCGCTGTGGCTCGGCCTCGCCGCGCGCGCCGCCTTCGAGCAGGGTGACCGCTTCGGCGCGGCGCGCTTCCTCGGCGAGGCGTACCGCATCGGGCGCGAGGACTACCTCCCGACCATCCAGGCGATGGACATCCGCGACGAGGCGGACGACGAGCTCCAGCACATGCTCGATCGCGCCGGCGTCCCGCGCTTCGACTAGACGTCAGTAGCCGAGGAGGCGCCGCAGGATGTCGCTCGTCGTGAGGATGCCGACGAGGATGTCCTCCTCGTTCACCACCGGGAGCGCGTGGAAGGCGCCCTCGGCCAGGATCGACACCGCCAGCTCGAGGGGCGCGTCCGGGGCGATGGTGACCGGCTCGCGCCGCATGAGCTTGCTGACGGTGCGGTTGTTCGCGGCCGCGCGCGCCTTCGGGGCGTCCTCCGGGAAGGTCTCGTCGAGCCCGACCCGGTACAGGTCGGTGTGGCTGACGATTCCCACCAGGCGCCGCTCTTCGTCGATGACCGGCAGGTGGTGGAGGTGGCAGGACTTGAAGAGCTCGCGCGCCTCCCACACCCGGTGGCTCGGGGAGAGGGAGACGACGGTCGACGCCATCAACGTCCTCACGGGGGCCTGAGCGTCCAGCTTCATGGTGGCTTCCGCTCCTTGCCGCCGAGGAGTGGCGGTCCCCTGGATCGTCACCGAACTCGGCTCCGGAAGCAAACTGCGCGCACCTTCGCGCCGGCGCCCCGCTCCCGGTCGCGCCCGACCACCCGGAGACACTGGAGAATCCTCCGTGATCCCCGAGGTCTCGACCGGTCGGTTCGCCCCGCGTGGGAGGCGCGGTCAGACGCGGAGGCGTCGGTGGCGCGTCCGACCCGGGGCGGGCGGTGATCGGTACCGCGCTCGGGCCCGCCGGGGCCGCGCGATCACGCGTCGCCGCGGTCCGTGG
>SBGO01000147.1 GCA_006226565.1 Deltaproteobacteria bacterium
AGCGCCGCGAGCGCCTCGCCGTTGCTGCCGGCGCCGCCGGGCCAGCGCGCGCCGCCGGTGCGCTCGAAGACCACGTCGAAGTGGGCGTACCCCAGCGTGTCGAGCGCCTCGGCCACCGCCGCCCCGGACATCAGGGAGATGTCGTGCTCGCCGCTGCGTCCACCCATCAACAGGACGACCTTCATGTACCGCGCCCCCTCTCCGAGAAACTCGCGCTGTCGTGAGCGAGTAATAGCAGTCTCGCTACGGTGTGCTAGAAACCCGCCGCATGGACGAAGCGACGACCCCGGCTCCCGATTCCCCGCCGCGCGCCGCGGACCGCTGGCGGTCGCGAAAGCTCTGGGGGCGCATCGCCATCGGGCTCTTCGTCGCGGGCGGCTTCCTGCTCTTCCGCGGGCAGGTGCCGGTCGAGCTCTCGATCGTATTCGAGGTCCCGCCGACGATGTACGCCCCCGGCGGAGCGAAGGCGCCGCGGCACGCGGTCGAGCGGCTCGACGTGCGGGTGCTCGACGCCGACGGCGAGGTCGTCGGGACGGCGAACGTCGCGGTCGGGCGCCTCGAGGGGCCGCTCGCGCCGGCGATGCCGCTGCGGATCCCCGAGGGCGACTACCGCGTGCTCGTGACCGCGCAGGTCATGGGCCGGAGCTACCCCCTCCACGGCGCCTTCCACGCCGAGGACGACGGCCCGGTCCGGGTCGAGCTCAAGTCGCGGCGCTAGGCGACGACCGGCACCACGACGACCTGCTCGCCGTCGAGCTGCAGGCTCAGGTGGTCGCCGGGCTGCGCCTCGCCCTTGAGCACGGCGCGGGCGATGGCCGTCTCGCAGACGCGCTGCACGGCGCGCCGCATCGGGCGCGCGCCGAGCGAGGGGTCGTGGCCGCCGTGGCTCATCAGGTAGCCGATGACGGCGTCGCTCGCCTCGTAGCTGATGCGCCGCTCCTCGAGCAGGCGCTGTGAGCTCTCCTCGATGAGGAGCCGCGTGATGCGCGCGATCTCGTCGGGGCCGAGGGGCGCGAAGACGCACTTCTCGTCGATGCGGCCCCAGAGCTCGGGCGGGATGGCCTTGCGCGCGTCGCGGAGCACCGCGTCGATGTCGCCGGCGTCGAGCCGCGACGGCCCGGTCGGGGTCGACGGGGCGCCGCCGAAGCCGATCTTGCGCTTGCTCTTCTCGTTGAGGACGGCCGCGCCGAGGTTCGAGGTCATGATGATGACCGTGTTCGACAGCGACAGGGAGTGGCCCTTGGCGTCGGTGACGTGCCCCTCGTCGAGGACCTGCAGGAGCACGTTCAGCACGTCGGCGTGGGCCTTCTCGATCTCGTCGAAGAGGATGATCTGGTAGGGCCGGCGCGCGAGCGCGGCCGTGAGCTGCCCCGCCTCCTCGTGGCCCACGTAGCCCGGCGCCGCTCCGAGGAGCCGGCTCACCGCGTGGCGCTCCATGAACTCGCTCATGTCGAAGCGCGTCATCGCGTCCTTCGAGCAGAACAGGAACTCGGCGAGCACCTTGGCCGTCTCGGTCTTGCCGACGCCGCTCGGCCCGAGGAAGAGGAACGAGCCGATGGGCCGCCGCGAGGCGAAGCCGGCGCTGTTGCGCTGGACGACCTCGGTCACCTGGTCGAGCACCTCGTCGTGGCCGATGACGCGCCCGGCCATGAAGTCGCGCAGGCTCAGCATCCGCTCGGCGTCGGTCATGAGCAGGCGCTCGACCGGGATCTGCGTGAGCTCGCCGACGACCCCGGCGATGTCCTCGATCTCGACGACCTCCTTGCCGTGCCGGACCGCGCGCGCGGCCGCCGTGTCGACGAGGTTGAAGGCCTTGTCGGGCAGGCGCCGGTCGACGAGGTAGCGCCGCGACAGGCGGACCGCCGCCTCGAGCGCGTCCTCCTGGTAGATGACGCCGTGGTGGTCCTCGTACTTGTCGACCACGCCGCGCAGGATCTGCAGCGCCTCGTCCTCCGAGGGCTCGTCGACCTCGATCGGCTGGAAGCGCCGCTCGAGCGCGGGGTCCTTCTCGATGTGGCGGTGGTACTCGCGCGGCGTCGTCGCGCCGATGCACGGGAACTCGCCGCGCGCGAGCGCCGCCTTGAGGTCGTTGGCGGCATCGAGCGGCCCCTCGCCGCTGCCGGCGCCGACGAGGGTGTGGAGCTCGTCGATGAAGACGATGACGCGGCCGCCCGCCTCGCGGACCTCCTCCTTCAGCTTCGCCATGCGGCGGGAGAAGGAGCCGCGGAGCTCGGTCCCGGCGACCAGCGAGCCGACGTCGAGGGAGAGGATGATGCGGTCGCGGAGCGCGGCGAGGCGCTCGCCGTGCGCCTCGATGGCCAGCGCGAGCCCCTCGACGATGGCGGTCTTGCCGACGCCGGGCTCGCCGACGAGGCAGGGGTTGTTCGAGCGGCGCTTGTTCAGCACGTCGATGATGGTGTCGATGACGCGGTCGCGCCCGACGACCGGGTCGATGAGACCGCGGGCCGCGTCGGCGCTCAGGTTGCGCGTCAGGCCGACGAGCAGCGGGAACTGCTCCTCGTCGAGCAGGTACGGGGCGCCCGGGTCGTCCTCGGCCGAGACCGCAGGGGACGCGTGGGCGGCGGGCGCCTCGGGGGCGGGGATGGACGGCCGGACCAGCGGCGTCGTCGGCATGTCCGGGAGGGCGCGCGCCTCGAGCGGATCGGGCGCCTGGGCGGCCACGGCGGGCG
>SBGO01000526.1 GCA_006226565.1 Deltaproteobacteria bacterium
GTCCTGGTTCGGCCCCATGTGGTGGTCGTAGTGCCAGGGCAGGTGCTCGCGCGCCCAGTCGGGATCGAGGTGGGACCGCTTGTGCAGGCGATAGTATCTGGCGATGCAGTACCACATGGTCCCGGTGTAGAACGGGGCGACGGGCAGCAGCGGCAGATGCGCGGCGGCCAGCCCGACGAGGCCCAGGACCTCCTTGCTCTGGGCGTTCCACCCGAGGACCGAGCGCTCGTAGTCGGGGTCCCGATGCGCGTTCTTGCGCACGTTTCGATGGTGATCGTGCCAATGGAAGCTCCAGAAGCTCCCCTTCCGCTTCCCGCTCCCGTGGAGGATGTGCTTGTGGATCCACCACTCGGACGCGTTTGATACCGCCAGGGCCAACGGGACGCCGATCATCGTTGCACCTCAAAACAATGACTACACAGTCACTCAAATACCGGGCCACGATCCCTGATGTCGAGCAAAAAGCACCCCGAGCCTCCCGCCCCGGCGGTCCGCCGCGTCCCCTCGCAGCGCCCCGGTCCGGCCGGCGGCAAGCGCGACCAGAACCGCCGCCGGCGCCTCGCCGAGCTCTGCGACGCCGCCCTCGCGCTCTTCCTCGAGCGCGGGATCGAGGCGGTCACCATCGACGAGATCGCGCGCGCCGCGGGCATGGCGAAGGGCAACTTCTATCGCTACGTCGAGGACAAGCGCGACCTCGTGGACGCCTTGATCGCGCCGGTCGCCGCGGCCATCGACGCCGCCATGGACCGCTGCGAGGCGTCGACCGACGCCGCCACCGACGTCGCCGGCCTCAACGCCGCCTACATGCGGCTGGCCCTCGATCTCCTGCAGGTCTACATCGCCCACCGCGACCTCGTGCGCCTCTATCTCCAGGAGGCGCGCGTCCCCGGCGTCGGCGCGCGCGCCCCGGTCGCCGAGCTCGAGCAGCGCGTGACCGCCCGGACCATCGCGCTGACCCGCGTCGCCCACGAGCACGCGCTGCTCGCCAAGATCCCGCCCGAGGTGAGCGCGCTCGCCGTCATCGGCGCGACCGAGCGGCTCCTGCTCGCCCACCTCCGCGACGGGATCTTCGAGGACGAGGCGCAGATCGCCACGAGCCTCGTCCGCATGGTGATGGAGGGCATCACCGGCTGAGGCCGGCGATCCGAAAAAACGTCCACATCACGCACGACTCCGCCGAAGATCCCCTATGCTGGAGACCTCTGGAGGCGTGCACCGTGACCTTCTCCGCCCGGACGCTCGCGTGGACGTTCGTGCCGATCCTCGGCGCGTGCGTCGAGCACCCGGACTTCCTGGAGTCGCAGAAGGTCCGGACCTGGGAGAACCGCTGCGACGGCGAAGCACCGCTGTGCCTCGACGCCTGCGGGACCACGCCGCCCATCGGCGAGGCGGTCTGTGGCGAGTCGGCCTGGACCTGCCCCCGCGGGATCCGCGACGACCTCTGCTGCGATCCCGTGGCACGCCCCGGCACGTGCGAGACCTGGTCGGCGTCCTGCTCGACCTCGGAGCCCTGCCCCGGCGGCTACACCTGCGTCCACTCCCGAACGCACCCGGTCCCGGCGGACGCGGGCGTGTGCCGCCTCGGCGAGCTCGACATCCCGCCGGCGCTCACCCAGTGCGACGACGCCCAGCTCACCCCGCCGGCCCTCCTCGAGCAGCTCGACCTGAGCCCGATCAAGGTGAACGGGGTCGTCAACGTCGTGATGACGTGCGAGGATCGCCGCTGCGACGCCGAGAACCCGTGCTGTCGGGCCTGCGCCGGCGCGTACATGATCGAGCTCGTCGACGAGGCCCATGCCGAACGCGTCACCCTGCCCCTCCGGACCGAATCCATCGCCTGTACGGGCACGAACTGCGGCTACACCTGCGCGCCGCTCCAGCCCGGCCGCCGCTACACCGTCTGGGGCATGTTCGCGCCGGACACGAGCGCCATCGCGCCCGGCACCCTCTACTACGGCGGCCACTGCGTCCCCTGAGTCGCGCCCCTGGGCCCGCGTCGCGTGCGTCATCGCCGCCGTCGCGTCCCTCGGCGCGTGCATCGAGCGCCCCGCCGCCCCCGTCGCGTCGCCCCCGGCGGAGCATGCCGCCACCGCGGTCGCGGAGAACCCGTTCTCCGAGGAGGAGCGCCAGGCGATCCTCGCGACGCTCCGTGAGATGACCAAGCGCCCACGGTGCAACCGCATCATGGGCTGCCCCGGAGCGGTGAAGCTCGCCGGCTACGGGCCGGCCATCGTCCCCGGGCTGGCGGACGTCCTGCGCCAGAACCCGCGCGCCGACGGCTACTGGTACTTCGAGCTCATCAAGCTCCTCGGGCAGTCCCGGGACGCGCGCGCGCTCGACGTCCTCCACGCGCTCCTCGACGACACCGGCCGCTGGGAGGTCCCCATCCGCGCGGCCCAGGCGCTCGGACACCTCGGCATGGCCGCCAGCCGGGCCCCTCTCGAGGCGGCCCTCGCGCGGGCGACCGAGAACGACAACGTCGCGCTCGCGGCGGCCGCCCACGGCGCGCTCGCCCACGTGGTCCCCGCCGAGGCGAGCGCCCACCGCGACGCCCTGGCCGCGCTCGTGCCCCAGGACGCGGCGGCGGTCGAGGCGACGCCCCCGGTCATCCTCGACATCCTCGTCGAGGAGGTCCGGATGGCGCGGCTCCCCAAGGCCCTGCCCGGCGTCCGCCTCGCGATCCTCAACGACAACCGCTTCGTGCGCGCGCAGGCCCTCGACACCGCCGCGAGCCTGCACGACACGGGCGCCATCCCCTACGCCCTCGTGCGCCTCGAGGACGAGCTCCCGAGCGTGCGCCGGAAGGCGCTGACGGCGCTCCAGGAGATCACCGGGATCCGCACGATGACCGACCCCGCGCAGTGGCGCGCGTGGTGCGAGCGGAATGGGGTCGCCGACATCCCGCGCTGACGCGCGTCGGGGCACACGCCCCCCATGACCCGTGCGGGCCCGAGGAGCGCGTGTCCCGGGAGCCGTGCTACTCCGCGCAGCGCGCGCGGAGCTTGGCGATCTCGCCGGCCGGGAGGGCGCCGCGCGAGGCGTCGACCGCCGCGTCGAGGGCCTTCATCGCCGTCTCGCAGCGACCGCCCTCGATCGCCGCGACGATGGCCGCGTAGGCGCGCGAGGAGGTCCAGCCCTCGGCGAGGGGCTTGTCCATCCCCTGGTCGGGCACGTCGATCTGGATGACCCGCGGGGTCCGCGGCGTGTGGCGCACCGCGCGGGGCTCGTGCCGCGCCTCGGTGGGGTCGACGAGCGCGGTCGAGGCGGCCGAGACCGTCATCGACTCGCCCGCGCCGAGCTCGCGCATCGCGCCCGTGCCCTCGAGCACGCCGACGCGCCCGCGGGTGACGGCGACCCGGGTCGATCCCTCGGCGTCGCGCGCCACGGAGAAGACCGTCCCCAGCACGTGCACCGTGACGTCGCCGCTCCGCACCTCGAAGACGTCCTCGTCCAGGGTCCGGTTGACGTCGCACGTCACCTCACCCGAGACCACCTCCAGCGCCATCTTGTCCGCGGCCCAGTCGAGCACGCGCAGCTGCGAGTTGGCGCTCAGGGTCACGTGATGCCGCCCGAAGGCGTCGAGGGTCCGCGGCGCGTCGCCCGCCGCGAGGACATCGCCCGCCGCGACGGCCAGGGCCTTGCCCCCCTCGGCGGCGACCATCACCTCGGGCGTCGCCGGCGGCGCCACCGCGACCTGGGGCGCGCTCGGGCTCTCGACCTGGTCCAGCGCCAGCGCGCTCGTCCGGCCCGTCTCCGCGGCCTGTCCGCCGCGCACGATGACGAACGCCAGCACCACCGCGGCGATCGTGACGGCGCCGGCGAGGAGCATCGGGAGCACGGGACGGCGCCGCGTGACCGCGCGGTCGATGCCCTCACGGACGCGCACCCAGTCGTTGGGTGAGAGGTCGACCTCCGTCTCGAGCACGCGGCGCGTCCTCCGCGTCACGCGGTCGAGGTGACGGTAGCGGTTCAGCAACCCGCCGCACTCGGGGCAGGCCGCCGCGTGGGCGGCGTGGGCCTCGGGCAGGTCGCCGAGCGAGATCGCCTGGGCGATCGCACGCTTGGTCTGGGAACAGGCGCTCATGTCGTCTCCCTCTCCGGCACGACGCGACGGCGGGTCAGGTCGGCCATGACGTCGCGGCGCGCCGAGAGGAGCCGCGAACGCACGGTGTTCATGGGGATGTCGAGGATGTCGGCGATCTGCTGCGGTTCGAGCCCCTGCAGCTCGTGGAGGACCCAGACGACGCGCTTCTTCTCGGAGAGCTTGTCGGCCGAGGTGTAGACCTCTTGGAGGATCTCCCGATCCTCGAGCTGCGCGGCCAGGTTGCGCCCGCTCGTCTGCCGCTGGTCCTCGTCGCCCGTGAGGCCGAGGCTCAGCCAGCGGTGGCGCTTCTTCTTCCGCAGGTGCTGCAGCGCGACGTTCACCGCGATGCGGTAAATCCACGTCGAGAGCTTCGATCGCCCCTCGAAGCGAGGGAGGCACCGGTGAATCTCGATGAAGACGAGCTGGACCACGTCCTCGATCTCGTCCGAGGCGCCGAGCACGCTCCGCACCGTCGCGAGCACACGCGCCCGCTGCTCGCGGTACACGGTGTCGAACGCGAGCTCGGTGACGGCCGCGTCGTCGTCGACGGTCACGGTCTGGGTCCTGCTCAAGATTTTGGCGAGCGGCCTATCGCTCGTCTCCTGGTAGGTCGCGACCAACCGGGCTTCCTCCATCGCCGGATGCACTTCTCAGCCATGGGTTGCCCGGGCGCGTCGTTGCGATCGATGTGGGGTGACTTTTTTTTGTGGGGGCAGGCGGGACACCTCCCCTTTGACACGACCCTGCTGCACTTACCATAGTCGTGTTTCGGGAGAAACCGGCGCCGAACCAGCGACGCCGGACGTGACACGACCCCCGCGGAGGGCACTTGAGACGGTCTCGTGGCCAGCTGCTCCTCGCCCTCCTGGCGAGCACGCTCACCGGGGCCGGGTGCACCGACCTCCTCCCCATCGACCTGCCGGAGCCGCCGCAGGCCGCCCCCGTCGCCAACGTGCCGACGTTCCCGACCGACGACGAGACCCTCCCGGACGACGGCCCCGTGGACGACGGGATCCTCCGCCTGACCGCGGTCGAGCCCGACGAGGACGACGTCGCTGGCGGCTCCGACGTGATGCTCAGCGGGACGGGCTTCAAGGACGGGCTCCAGGTGGTCTTCGGCGCCTCGCCGGCGCTCGACGTCTTCGTCGTCAACCACACCACGGCCGTGGTCACGGTCCCGCCCCACCCAGCCGGGCGCGTCGACGTCTCGGTCTGGCACCCGGACGTCGACGACGGCAACCCGCAGGTCCTCCTGGCCGCCTTCCGCTACCACGCCGACCTGACCCTGAGCACCGTGGAGCCCAGCGAGGGCGACATCGGCGGCGGCGAGCCCATCGTGGTCCGGGGCTCCGGCTTCGCGCCGGGCACGCGCTTCTTCATCGCCGGACGCCCGGCGATCCGCCAGGCGCGGGTCGATGACGGCATGATGACCGGCCTCGCGCCCCCGGGCGATCCCGGGCCGGCGGACCTCCAGATCATCGGTGAGAACGGCGTCCTCGAGGCCCCGGGCGCCTACCGCTACCGGCAGGCCCCCCGGGTCGACCGCCTCCTGCCGGTCGTCGGGCCCGCCGCCGGCGGGACCGTCGTGCGGCTCGAGGGCGCGGGCCTCGACGCCGACGCCCTCGTCCGCTTCGGCGAGCGCGACGCCCAGGTGGTCCAGGCGGCCCGCGACGGCGCCTGGCTCGACGTCACGACGCCTTCCGGCGACGGCGGCACGACGGTGGACGTGACCGTGGCGACGTCGTGGGGCACGGCGGTCGCGACGAGCGCGTGGACCTGGGCCGACGACGCCGCCGACCCGCTGGTCCTCGCGTGCGCGACCTTCTTCCCGCAGAGCGGCCCCGAGGCGGGCGGAGGGCCCGTCGCCATCGCCTGCCGCGGCCTCGACTACGGCGTCGAGGTCACCTTCGGCGACGCCCCGGCCGAGGTGCTGGACGTCGACTCGGCCCGGGGCCAGCTGCGCGTGGCGGCGCCGGCCGGGACCGGCGCGGTCCCCATCGCCGTGACGAGCCCCTTCGCCACCGTCACCTTGCCGGGCCTGTACCGCTATACGCCGGCGCCCACCGTCGCGATCGACGCCGTCACCCCCGACTTCGGGGACCCCGCCGGCGGGACGGCGATCACCCTGAGCGGGGCCGGCTTCGAGGCGGGCGCCCAGGTCTGGGTCGGCGCCCTCCCCGCGGGTCAGGTCGAGGTCCTCGACGACACCACCCTCACGGCCGTCACCCCGCCAGGCGCCCCGGGGCGCGCGGACGTCGTCGTGCGGCAGTCGGGCGTCGAGGCGCGGCTGGTCGACGGCTTCGACTTCATCGGCGGCGCGCTCGACGTGCACCTCGTGTCGCCCCCGACGGCCGCGCGCGCAGGCGGGACCTGGCTCCGCGTCTTCGGCACCGGCTTCGACGACGACACGACCGTGACCATCGGCGGCGAGCCGTGCGAGCTCATCGCGCGGGTGTCCTCGGCGGAGCTCGACGTCCGGAGCCCGAAGCTCGAGGTCGGGACCTACGACGTCCGCGTCGCGGGCGGCGGCCGAGAGGCCCTCCTGACCGCCGCGTTCACGGTCTTCGACCCCAGGAGCGGCTACGGCGGGACCTGGGGCGCCCCCATCGACGACACGCTCAACGTGACGGTCTGGGGGACGAGCGGCTACGGGCCGGTCGCGGGGGCCTTCGTCATCGTCGGCCCCGACGGCGAGCCGGCCTACACCGGCTACACCGACGAGAACGGCCAGCTCACCTTCAGCACGCCCGGCTTCCGCGGGCCGGTCGAGCTGACCGCGTCGAAGCAGGGCTTCACGAGCTACTCGGTGGTCCACTTCGACGCGACCAACGTCACCGTCTACCTGCGCCAGGACCCGGTCCCGGCGACGCCCTCCGACGGCGGCGGGACCGGCAGCACGGGCCCGCCCCCGAACGCGGTCCTGCGCGGCAAGGTGCTCGGGCTCGACAAGTACGTGGTCGCCCCGCCCGGCGAGTGCGCCGCCGTCACCATCGACGGCACCCAGCACTGCGTCGCATGCGACCCGGAGGTCGGCTGCGTCGAGGGCGGCGGGTTCGCCTGCGTCGACCTCGGGCTCCAGGGCAGCTACTGCGCCGCGAGCTGCTCGGTGAACGAGGACTGCCCGGCCGGCTACTCGTGCGGCGCGACCTCGTCCGGCGCGCGCTGCATCCCCTCGCCTGGCGAGCGCATCGCCTACTGCAACGTCACGACGACGAGCCTCTTCGGCTACGAGTACCCCATCCAGGAGACGGCGTGGGTGTCGCCCGGCGAGACCTACGAGCTCGACTCGCGCCGGCTCGGCGACCTCGCGATCTACTGCTTCGGCGGCTACCGGACCGACAACGGGGTGTTCACGCCGACCGCCTTCGGCGTGAAGCGCCACGTCTTCGCGATCTCGGCCGCCGAGCAGGAGGGGCTCGACGTCGAGCTCACCCATCCCCTCAAGCGGACCTTCCGCCTCCAGCTCCAGGACCCGCCGACCTGGCCGACCGGGGTACGCTCGCCGCAGATCATCATCAGCCTCGACCTGGGCGCCGACGGCGTCGTGCCGTTCTCGCGGACCTACCTCGACGCCGGCGACGACGTGTGGCTCGCCCCGCACCAGCTCGCGGCCCTCTCGGGGACCGTCTACGACGCCAGCTACTTCTTCTACACGACCCTCCAGGCCGACGTGAGCGGCCCCTACCCGCGCTCCTACAACCTCGTGCAGTACGTGACGAAGGTCGTCGAAGACCGGCTCCCCGTGTACGAGGACGGCGCCTGGCGGCTCGAGGGGACCCAGCTCGAGCGCGACCTCAACGCCGCCTGGGGGACGCCCGAGGGCTACGCCTACGCCGTCGGCGAGGACGGGCTCATCATGCTGCTCTCGAACGGCAGCTGGACCGAGCAGACGAGCCGCACCGAGTGGACCCTCCGCGCCGTGGACGGCCGTGACGGCCAGGACGTGTGGGCGGTCGGCGACCGCGGCACGGTGCGCCACTGGGACGGGCTGGCGTGGCACCCGATCGACGCCCCCCTGGACGACTACCAGGCGGTCGTGGCGGTCCCGGGGAGCGACGAGGTCTTCGCCGCCGGGACGGTCCGCGTCCGCCGCTGGTCCGGCGGCACGTGGACGGTCGCCGGGCCGCCGGCGCTTCAGGCCATTCGCGGCCTCGACGCCCTCGCCGACGGGCGCGTGGCGGCCGTCGGAACGGTCGGCCGCGCCTTCACCCGAGACCTCGCGGGGGTGTGGTCGGCGATCCCGGTCACCGGCGGGACCGAGGCGACGCTGCGCGCCGTGTACGTGGATCCGTCCGACGGCCGCTGGACCGTCGTCGGCGACGCGGGGACCGTGCTCGAGGGCGACGCCAACGGCCTCACCGCGGTCCCGGTGGAGACGAGCGCCGACCTGACGGCGCTGACCCCGACCGCCGACGGCGGCCTCATCGTCGTCGGCGACGACGGCGCCGTGCTCTGGCGAGACAGCGACGGCTGGCGCACCGACACCATCCCCGACTACCGCTCGCGGGCCCTCGGGGTCATCGCTCCCCCAGACGGCGGCCCCGTCCGCGTCGTCGGCAGCGCGGCGTTCATCCTCGGCCCGTTCCTGCACTTCCCCATCATCACGGCGCCGGTGCACGACGCGTCGCTGACGGACACGGTCTTCGCGTGGACGTGGACCGGCGGGCCGGCGAGCCAGTTCAGCCGGCTCATCCTCTACCCGGAGGCCGGCTCGTCCATCTGGGAGCTCGTCGTCGACGGCACGGTCACCTCGGTGACCCTCCCCGACATCCGTTCCGCGGCCGGCTTCGACGCGATGGGGACGGGGCGACGCCGCCTCGAGGTCACCCGGATCCTGCACCCGGACTTCGACATCGATGGCTACACGACCCGCGACTTCAGCATCTACATGCGCGACTCGTGGTCGGTGAACCAGACGACGTTCTACGCGCCCTGACCGAGCCATCGCACGAAGGTCGGCGCGCGCGCCCGCCGACTGACGACCGCACGCCAACCGGCTGCCGACATCTCGAGGCTGTCGCCATAGCCCCGGCGATGGTCACGCCACGGCACGACCGCGCTCGGGACGAGCGCAGGCCAAGCGGCTGGCGGACGTCCCCGTCCGCTGCGGCTTCCGTCCATGCGACAGCGTAGCGCCCCCCGCACCTCGACCTGGACGCGCCACGCGCTTCAGCCGAACGCCGTACCCCAGATACACGAACGCCCGCGAGGGACGCGGGCGTTCGGTGTCGTCGCGACGTCCCCGTCGCGAGGGTTCAGCCGATCACGTCGCGCCGGCGCCGCACGACCGCGAAGCCGCCGAGCAGGAGCAGCGCGAGCCCGAGCGGAGCCGCCTCGCCGCCGCCGCTGCAGCCGAGCGCCGCGACCTCTTCGGTCCCGTCCGGCGTCACCGCGAGCTCGTCCTCGTCGAAGCTGCCGCCCTCACCCGCGCCGACGCCCGCACCCATGCCGGGGTCGTCACAATAGAGGAGCCCCCCGCCGAGCGGGACACAGCGCGTCGAGTCGTAGGGCTCCGCGCCGTCGGTCGGCTCGCTCGTCGGCGCGCAGGTCGTGCCGCAATCCGACGTGCTCGTCTTCGCCGTCTGCTTGTTCATCGTCGTGTTCTCGACGCCCGGCATCGCCGTCGACGTCGGATCACCAGCGGTCGGACGTCGCGCAGCGTCCCCGGTCTTGGTCCCGTCGCCGTCGGAGAACGTCGGGAGCTTCCCGACGGTCACGATGATCCCGGCCGCCGCCGGGATCGACCACACCACCAACGCCGCGAGGGCGATGGACGCAAGGACCTTGGTGAGCTTCTTCATCGCGGATGACTCCCCGACGTTGTCTGATGAGCAGCGGGGGCGTTCGTCGACGCCGCCCGACGCGATACGGTGGACGGCACGATGGCAAACGCCGCCGCGCCGCGGCCCTCCCCGGAGGGAGCGCTGGAGATGAAGTCCTCGAAGAGGTCGCCGATCTCCACTGCGACGTCGGGGTCGACGCGCATCTCGGCGATCCAGAGGTAGGCGGAGCGCGTGTCCGGTGACTCGCTCCGCTGGCCGGCCGCCGCACGCAGCACGCACAGCAGCTCGCTCAGGAACCGCTCGCCGCTCGCCGGCCGCAGGATCGGGCAGTCGGCCGCGACCGCGAAGAACACGCTGAAACGCTCGCTCGCCGGGCTCTCGGGCCGGTTGGCCGCGTCCACGACCGCCGGGTAGAGCGACTCCTCGGCGCGCGCCAGGAGCGCCTCGAGCGCCTCGGGCGAGCCGACGTCGGTGCGCACGACCCCCGCGATGGGGGGGGCGTCCCCGGCCTCCAACCGGCGCAGCACGAGGTCGCGCAGGTAGGAGCTCATGCCCTCACGGCGCTCGTAGAACGCCGCCACCAGGCCGTAGCCGTCGTCGACCCGCCGCACCAGCCCGTGGCGCTCGAGGAGCGCGATCCGCCCCGCCACCGCCGAGACCGGCGAGGACAGAGCGGAGGCCGCCGCGACGACGGACGTGGGGCCGGACCCGATCGCGAGCAGGAGCTCCCACTCGTCTCGGACCAGCTCCCAGGTCAGCTCATCGGCGACCTTCGGGGGGCGGTGATTGGCCAACGCGGACGCCTCCATCGTCACGTATCTCGCTTGAAGACCCTGTTGTAGAAGGCCCATGCTACACTCTTCGTGGGTCGCATGAAGCCCTCGTCGCCGAAATACCGGCGGAACTCGGCCTGGGTCGTGGCGTCGGTCATCAGCCAGAGCGCCGCGCGCTGAACGTCTTCGACCTTCGTCATGATGTTGCGGTAGCTCCGCGGCACATCATCGATGGTGTCGATGACCTCGGCGAGGATCTGCGCCTGACGCATCAGGAGGTCCTCCGAGACCGCGTGCGTCTGGGCGAGCATCTCGATCATCGAGCGCTGCGAGACCGAGTCGAACTGGCTCGCGACCAGGTCGGCGTCGCGCTGCGCGCGATCCTCGGCCGTCTGCCCGAAGCTCCGCTCGAGGTAGGGGCGGACGTGATCACTGGTGAGCTTGAGCGGCAGCGGGCCGTCAGCGAGGGTCTCGAAGAGGAGGTCGCGGACGATGTCACGGAGGCGACGGACGCTCTTGAGGTTCGTCTCCTGCACCACCTGGGCGATGTCGCCCTTGGCCTGGCGGCTGAAGCCGAGGCAGCCGTCGCCGCCGAGATCCTCGGCGGTCGCGCCGAAGAAGTGGTCGATGAGCTCCCAGACGTCCTGCTCACGCTCGTGGAGGGGCTTGAGGCGAATCGAGGTGGCGGTGCGGGGCTCGGCGCTGTCCGGGGCGAGGTCCTTCTGGCTGACGGCGAGGATCAGGGCGTCGGCGCCCTTGTCCCGGATGAGGCGCGTCGCGACGGTGCGGCCGTCGCCGTCGAGCGAGCCGAAGCGGTCGAGGACGAGGGTGCCGCCCTGCGCCGTCTCGATCGCCCGGACGAGGCTGTCGTGGAGGGGCTCGCCGTGGGCGGTGACCCCGCAGTCGAAGGAGGACAGCGGTCCGGACCGGCCGAGGACGTCGCACGCGATCGCGTGGGCCGCCTCGACGACCTTGTGCTTGCCCGTCCCGGAGGCCCCGATCACCTCGACGGCGTCGCGGCCCGAGCGGAGCACGATCTTCGCCTTGAGGTCCTTGACGAGGCGCTCCCGGAGTTGGGAGCCCACGATGCCGACCCGGTCGAGAGCGTGTTCGAGCCTGTCGTCGATGCTGTGTGTCCCCAGACCTAACATGTCCCCTCCTGACGCGACCCGCGGAGCCTGCCGCAGTAGCACCGTAGAAAGCAACGCTGAGGCCCACAAGTTCGCTCGGCAGAACGCTCCGAATCAGCCGAGCAGCCGCGGTAATTCCACCTCGAGCGCGCGCGTCGCGTCGTCGATGTCTGCGCCGAGGGCGATCACGTCGAACTTCCCGAACGCTAAGCACCCGACGTTGTAGAGCACGAAGCGACCGCGTCCGGTGCGGGGATCGTAGAGCGCATCGCCGAGCGCGTCGGCGAGCGCGGTGAACGACGCCCCGACGAAGCGTTCGCTGACGAAGTCGCGCGCGCGGTAGGCCGGCCGGCCGCTCGGGAAGAGGCGATCGACGAGGTGCATCGGCGTCGACGTCCCGCCCCAGCGCCCGTTGCACTCGACGAAGAGGGGCTGCTCGCCGTCCAGGATGAAGTCGAAGGAGCAGCGCCCGACGTAGCCGAGCCGCTGGTAGACGCCCGCCATGAGCAGCGACGCGTCCTCGAGCCAGCGGTGCACGTCCGCGCCGAAGCGCGACGGGATCGAGCCGAGGAAGACGCGCTCGGGCCCCTCGAGGAGCTGCTCGTAGATGCCGTCGAGGCGCGGGCGGCCCTGGCCGAGCGGCGGAATCCAGAGCTGGGTCGACGGCGACGGCGCCATGTCGATCCAGCGGACCGCCAGGACCGGCTGCCCCGGGCGCCACGCCTTGTCGCGGAGGTAGGTCGCGACCACGTCGGCGAGCTGCTCGTCGTCGAGGGCGCGCAGCTCCGCGGCGTCGAAGACGCGGTTGCCCATCGCCGAGGCGAAGCGCGTCATCTTGAGCGCCACCTTCGGGTAGCTCCGGGAGAGCTCGCGCACCGCCGTGACCATCTCGGCCGGAGTCGTCACGACCCGGGTCGCGACGTTGGCGGGCGTCCCGAGGGTCGGCGCCACGGCGCGATCGGCGAGCGCCGTGACGTGGCTCTTGTCGTTGGCGTACCACGTCGCGGGCGGCGTCGGACCGAGCACCTGGACGGGGACCCGGGCCGCGCGCGCCAGATCGGCGGCGAGCTCCCAGACGGCCTCGATCCCCATGTAGGGGTGGACCGTCAGCCCGCCGGCCTCACGCGCCCAGGCGACGAGCTCGTCGAAGACACGCCCCTGCCGGCACGCGGCCGCGACCTCGATCGCGGGGCCCACGGGGTCGGCCTGGAAGAAGCGCGGCGCGCCGAGCCCGAGCCGGTCGCTGCAGTAGCGCTCGTAGTCGTCCATCCCCGGGCACGCGGCCACGTATCCGTCGCCGTCTCCGGCCCGGACGCGCGTCCGCAGCTGATAGAACTGGACGCCGACGATGTCCTGGAGGAACGGGACGCCGCTCACGTCGTCGAGGTGGAGCGTCGCGGTCGGCGCGGTCTCGACGTCGTAGCGGTGCGGTTGCCAGCGGGCGGCTTCGGCGTGGACGCCGAGCTCGGCGTCGGCCTCCGCGGCGACGGTGTCGAGGAGGCGCTCCGCGGCCGCCCCGAGGGTCACCGGCGCGCCTCGAGGATGGCGTCGACCGCGGCCCGGAGCCCCTCCACCGTCGTGTCGTTCTGCACCACCTCGTCGACGAGCGCGAAGGTCGCCTGGAGCCGCTGGGTGGTGGGATCCGTGGAGTGGGTCTCCTGATCCTCGAGCGCCGCGAACACCTCGAAGGACGTCGGGTCCCCCTGGCGGCCGCGCGCGAGGAGCCGCTCGAAGCGAACGCGGCGGTCGGCGTCGACGCCGAGCAGGAAGAAACCGTCGACCTCGCGCAGCGCCTCCACCTCGGCCGGGTTGCGGATCGAGTCCACGATGTGGTCGCGGCCGTCGTTGAGCCGCGCGGCGATGCGCCGGGCGAGCACGTCCGGCCCGCCGTCACGACGGAGCTCGTTGCCGATGGCGAGCAGGTTCTCGCGGCTCTCGGGGACGCCGCGGGCGGCCAGCTCCTCGCGCAGCACGTCCGAGCACGAGTGGTAGGCGAACCCCAGCTCCTTGAGGTAATCGGCGACCGTGCCCTTGCCGGCCGCGAACTTTCCAGTCAGTCCAACGATCATGTTCCCCTCGGGTCGAGGCGGCCGAGCCTAGCAGACCCGGCGCCGTCCGGGGCGGGAATCCGGCCACCGCGGCGCGCCGGCCTCCCCGCCCCTCTCGGCGGCGGTCGCGACGACCGCCGCCCATGGTTCGGCGGCGTGGGACGCGCCCCTAGCTCGCGGCGGTCGCCGTCAGGAGGAGCCACGCGGTCTCGAGCGGCGTGTCGCCGTCCACCTCGTCCCGGATCGCGGCCATGAGCTCGCCGGCGCGCGCCTTGTCCGCCGACGCGCACATCCCACCGATGACGACCGGGAGGGCCACCCAGTCGAGGTACTCCGAGGCCGGCCACGGCCGCGTGTAGCGCTGCACCTGGATGTCGGTGAAGCCCGCGGCCGTCAGCGCCGCCGTCATCGCGTCGACGCTCCCGAGCGCGGCGTCCTGTCCGAACTTCCCCGCGTCGTCGGGCCCCGGCGGCCGGACACCGGTCGCCGCGCGCGCCCGCTCGATGGCAGCGGACACCGTGAGCGCCTCCTCGGTGAGGAGGTGCTGCGGATCGCCGAGGTACTCGGCGGGGATGCTGAAGCCGAAGCGGCCCCCGGGCGCCAGCACCCGGCGGGCGGCGCGCAGCTCGTCCGCGATGTCGCGCGCGAGCCACAGCGCGGCGTTGGAGACGAGCCGATCGAACCCGCCCTCGAAGAGCGCGACCTGCGCCAGCGCGCGGGACGCCCCGAGGACGAAGCGCGCGCGGCCGTCCTCGATGCGGCCGTAGATGCCCTCGACCAGCCGCGGCGCGGGGTCGGCGGCGACGAGGCGCCCGAGGGCCCCGAGCCGCTCGAGGATCACCCGCGAGGTGACGCCGGTGCCGAAGCCGAGCTCGGCCACGCGCGCGTCGTCGGCGACGCCGACGGCCTCGACGAGCGCCACCGACACGTCGTGGTAGAGCGAGGAGCGTGCGCAGAAGGCCGCGTAGGCCTCCGCCTGATCCTCCTCGTCCCAGGGTCCGGGCGGCTCGAGCCGCTGCTCGACCTGGTCGGCGTGCTCCATGAGCTCCTCGAGCAGGTTGAAGGACCGCTCCGGGAGCGCGTGGAAGGGCTTGTGGTGGCACAGGACCACCTCGTCGGCGATCGCGCGGGCGACGTCCTCGGCGCTCATCTCGCGCATGGCGACGAGCTCGTCGAGGCGACGCGGCGCCTTGAGCTTGATCATCAGCCCATTGAGCTTCGGGGTGATGGGCGCGTACACCGGGCCGCGGCGCCCGGGGCCGACGAGGCAGTAGTTCGCGCCGTGCGGCGGCCGCGGCTTGAAGCGCGGGACCTCCCCGGGCGGGCGACGGAGGAGCTCGGTGTTCCAGCGGGCGTCGAAGGGCAGCGGCAGCCGGTTGAGGTACGGGTTGAGCATGACCACGTACTGATCCCAGGTCGCCTCGTCCTCCGGCATGGCGCGCCGCGCGAGGCGGTAGTGCCAGTGGTTCTCGGCGTTTCCGGCGCCATCGGCGCGCCCCCAGTACATCTTGAGCAGCTCGAGCCAGCCGGCGTAGCCCTCGGCGACGAAGTAGAGCTCCTCGGCGGCGGCGGCGCGCTCGGTCGCGGGGCGGATCTCGTCGACCAGGTCGGCCTGCCGCGGCGCGTCGACGAGGCGCTTCACCGCGGGCCGCATCGCCTCGAAGGCGGTGCCGACCACCGGGCCGATGTACCATGCGCGCTTGACGCAGGCCTCGACGCGGGCGGAGCGCGCCGGCGCCGGCTCGCGCGCGCCGTCCGTCAGCG
>SBGO01000578.1 GCA_006226565.1 Deltaproteobacteria bacterium
CCAGCGCAGCATCGGCTACCTGCCGGAAAACCTGCCCATCTACCCCGAAATGACGGTCGCCGATTACCCGGATTCCGACGTGACATGTCGGGCCAAGTCTGGTCATCATGCGCCGCATGTCACCCGAGGCCCTGCTCTGTGACCCGTCGAAGATCGCCAACCAGATGCAGCGTGGTGATCTGGACGCCCTCGACCGCATCACGCGCTGCTACGGTGAGCGGCTGCTCGCCGTGGGGCGACGCCACTGCCGCGACGAGGACGCCGCCCAGGACGCCGTCCAGGACGCGCTGCTCGCGGCCGGCACCCACCTGACCGACCTCCGCGACGCCCGCTCCCCCGAGGGGTGGCTGGTGCGGCTCGTGACCAACGCCTGCTACCGGATGCGGCGCGGTCGGAAGAACGATCCCGCGCTCCATCACGACGTGGAGGACGCGCCGGGGCTCGCCAGCGACGCGAGCCCCGAGGCCGAGGCCCGCCGCGCGCAGCTGGCCGAGGCGCTCGGCGAGGCGCTCATCGACCTGTCGCCGGTGGATCGCGCCATCGTGCTGCTCGCCGAGGCCGAGGACTGGAAGGCCCCGGAGATCGCCGAGACCCTCGACATGAGCCCGGCCGCGGTCCGCAAGCGCCTGAGTCGCGCGCGCGCCATCCTGCGCCCGGCCCTCGAGCGCTTCGTCGACTGGGCGCCGCCGGCCTGAAGCCCCCGACGCGCGCGGCGCGGAGTGGAGCACGCGGGCCGCGGTTGGAGTAGCGCCACCCCGCCGCCACGCGCCCGAGACCGCGTGACGCGGGCCTCAGGCGCTGGCACGCCCCTTGCGGTACCCCGGGAACCACCCCAGAGGAGGCTCCCGATGAACGCCCCAGCCCTCATCGCGCTCGGCGCCGCGCTGCTGTCCGGCTGCTTCGGACTCGACCACCGGGCGACGACCGACACCGCCTCGGCGGACGGCGCGTCCTTCGACACGGCCGGCGACACGCTCTCCTCGTCGACGGCGTGCGAGGCCAAGCAGGGCAACCTCCACCTCTCCGTCGACGTGTACGCCGGCGACCCGCTGATCGCCTACCTCATCGTCGCGCCGCGGGTCCGCGAGCGGCACGCCCCGATCACGCTCGACGTCAGCTGGCGTCAGTGGAACAGCGGGTGGGAGCTCGAGGAGCTCGTGGTCGTGCTCGACGACGCGCAGGAGATCGAGGTGGCGGTCACGGACCTCGAGGTCGTCGACGAGACCGACACGCGGCGAGCGACGCGCGTCGCGCTCGACAGCGGCGTCGGCGTCCCGGTCGAGGTCCGCGCGCGCTTCGCCTGGGGGGACCAGGCCTGCGACGCGAGCGACGCGCTCGAGCCGCTCCCGGACGTCATCGGGGCCCGGGTGACCGCGGCCGCGCTCGGCGCTGACGGAACCCTCTGGACCGGCACGCTCCTCGACGGCCTCATCGGCCACGGCGTCGACGGCCGGACCCTCGACTACCGCGGCGTCTACAGCTTCGATCCCTACGAGCCCACCTGGGCCGGGCCGCAGAGCCAGCTCGTGATGACCCTCGCCCGCCAGGGCGCGCGGGGGATGTGGCTCGGCACGGCGACGACGGGGATCAGCTGGTTCGACCCCGGCCCGGCGGCCCTCGACCCGAGCGACGACGTCTGGCTCCACCACCAGCCCCCCGCCCCCGAGGACGAGTCGCTGAAGGAGCTCCGCGAGACCGTCACGGTGGTCGCCCCGGACGGCGAGGCCGGGCTCTACGTCGGGACCCTCGACGGCCTCTGGTACGTCCGCCATGACGGCGATCCCGCCGCCGTGACGTGGACGCGCCTCGCCAGCGGCGTGGTCTTCGCCGTCGCCCCGCTCGACGACGGCCGCGTGCTCGCGGGCTTCACCACCGTGGTGGCCCCCGAGGCGCTCGCGGACACGACGCTCGCCGCGAGCTGGGCGCTGGCCGAGGCGCCGCTGCTGGTGCTCGACGTGGCGGGGACCCCCGACGACCCCGACGACGACGCGGCGACCTGGCTCCAGCCCGGCGACGCCACCGGCGTGATCTCGCTCTGGGCGCGCCCGGACGGCGTGCTGCTCGGGACGGACCACGGCCTCTTCGCGTGGCGCCCGGACGACCAGGAGGACCCGATCCTCGGCCTCCTGACGGTCGTCGGACCCGACCTCGCGGTCACGAGCCTCGACGGCGCCGGCGACGGCGTGTGGGTCGCGGCGCGCTCCTCCTGTGACCCGGAAGCGGGGCTCCTTGCGCGGGTCCAGCTCGATCTCACGGCCGCGGACCCGGTGACCGCCATCGTCCCGGTCGACCTCGAAGGCCACGGGATCCCGCCCCACGTCTCCCTCGTCCGCGCCCTCGACGGCGGCGACCTGCTCGTGAGCACGCTGGTCGCGGACACCAGCGCGCGCGACCTCACCCCGCCGGCCTGCGTCGAGTCCCTCGACCCCGCCGCGCTCGACGTCGACACCTGGCTCCTCCCGGGCGACGGCGGCCCCGCCTCCCCCCTCTGAGAAAATGTGAAGCAAGGGGGGGTGATCCATCACCCGGTTGACCGAAGGGTGCGGACGCGTGAGCGGGAGGGGACGCGGGGGCGAGAGCGGGGGCGAGAGCGGGAGCGTTCGGGGGAGTGGAAGCGTTTGGGGAAAGATCGCGTGCGTGCGTGTGACTCCTGAGCGTAGC
>SBGO01000591.1 GCA_006226565.1 Deltaproteobacteria bacterium
CGGCCAGCGTCGGCCCCGGGGTCGCCCGGCCGGTGCGGTCGCTGCCGCCCTCTCCGCGGGTCGCGCAGACGAGGTGCACCTCGGCGCCCTGCTGGGCGCAGCGAGTCAGGAGCGCGCCGGCGGACCAGGCCTCGTCGTCGGGGTGCGCGAAGACGCCGAGCACCCGGCGCACGGTCATCAGTGCACCGAGGCGCGGAGCGGCAGGATCGCGAGGACCTTGGCCTCTTCCTCGAGGAGCTCGTCGAGGCGCGCGTCCACGTCGGCTTCGGGGAAGTAGAGCTTCGCGAGCTTGAGGAAGAGCACGCGGTGGAGCGCCTCGTCGCGCGCGACGTCGCGGTAGAAGGCCTTGAGCGGGTCGTCCTCGGGGAGCGCCTCGGCCATCATGTGGAAGCGCTCGAAGCCGCGCGCCTCGATGATGCTGAAGAGCACCAGCCGGTCGAGGAGGTAGAGGTCCGTGTCGTGCTTGCGCATGAGCTTGCGCATCGCGGTCATGTACGGATCCGGCCGATCGAAGCCCAGGGTGAGGCCGCGCTCGCGGAGGCGTACGTAGACCTGGCGGAAGTGATCGAGCTCCTCCGCCGCGAGGTCGACCATCGCGTCGGTGAGCTCGACCCGCTCGGGGTTGTCCTTGGCGAGCGCCAGGGCGCTCTGCGAGACCTTGCGCTCGTTGTGCGCGTGGTCGCGCAGGAACGTCGGCAGATCGCGCCGGACGATGTCAATCCACTCGGAGGGGGTCTGGGATCGCAGCCGCAACATGCCGTGGCGACTAACAATCGGGCCGGGCGGCGTCAACCATGAAGCAGAGATCGGCGCGGGGCGCGCGTCTCCGCGCCGGGGGTTCCGTCGCCCGAACCCGGTCCGCGGGAACGAACGAGACGCGGGCGGCCGTCGTGACGACAGTCCGCCCGAAATGAGCCTGATCGTCTTCACATGCGCCGGCGTCCACGTCGGCGGGACCGAGCAGGCGCCGACACGCGTTCAGCGGGCCGGCGCCAGCGTGCGGAAATGGAGCCGACGTGCGGCCGGCGGCCCGGCGACCCAGACGATCGCCCGGGGCGAGGTGCTCGCGGCGGCCATCGGCGCGACCTCGCGGATGCGGATCTCCGCCAGCGCCGCCCCGTCGTCGAAGCGCGCCACGTAGAGCGCCTCGCCGTTCCACGCGGCCACCTGCCCCGAGCCCTGGGCGAGCCCCACGGGCGCGTCGGCGTGGGGCCACGCCTGCTCCCAGCGCGGCCGCGCGGTGCGCGGATCGAGGGCGCCGTACACCCAGGCGCCGTCGCCGTCGGCGCGCGAGAAGGCGGCGCCGTCCTCGCCGAAGGTGAGCGTCTCGCCCTCGCGCTGGACGCGCTCCCAGAGGCGCTCGCCGGTCGCGAGGTCGTAGCCGACCCAGGTGTCCTCGCGCGGCTGCCCCACGACGACCCCGCCGGCGTCCACGAGATCAAAGGAGTAGCCCTCGAAGGGGACGCTCCAGCGGAGCGCCATCGGCTTGGTCCCGCGCCACGCCGGCCCGCCGAGGGGGAGGACCCCCATCCGGCGCTCGGGCGACGGGGAGGTGACGGTGACCTCGAGCGTCTCGTCGCCGAGGGTGAGGGTCTCGCGGCGCTCCTCGGCGGTGGCGGGCTCGACGATCATCAGGCCGACGGGGCCGTCGGGGGTGTTCGTGACGGCTTCGAGGACCGAGCCGTCGACCGCCCAGCGGCCGATCTCGCGGCCGTCGGCGGCGTCGAGGACGAGGACCTGCTGGTTGTCGACGCTGGTCGCCACGCGGCCGCCGGCGATCCCGGTGATGTAGAGGGCGGTGTCGCTGTGGAAGCGCCAGACCTCGGCGCCGTCGGCCGCGTCGACCGCGAGGATCTCGTGGGACCGCTTGCAGACGAGGCGGTCCCCGTCGCCCTCGAGGAGGGTGTAGTCGGCGAAGTCGGGGCAGGCGTGGGTGGCCTCCCAGGCGACGCGCCCGGCCTCGTCGACGGCCGTCCAGCGGGCGGGGCGGGCGGGGTCACCGCTCTCGGTGATGACGACGCTGACGCGGTCGTTGCCGATCGTGAACACGTCTCCGTGGTAGAGGCCGCGGCCGGTCGCCGGGGGCGGCGGGAGCGCGAGGCCCAGCCCCGTGATCGAGGGGCCGGACGCCGGGCGGACGAGGGGCGCGGGATCGGCGAGGGCGGGCGCGGCGACGAGCAGCGCGCCGAGCGCGAGGAGAAGGCGAGTCATCGCGAGGAACCTCCGGGTGGGATTGCCCGGAGGGAGACGCGCGTGCGCCCGGAGGTTGAAACGCTACTGCGCGAGGCAGAGCGGGTGGAGGGCGCAGTCCGCGCAGTCGCAGCCCTCGGCGAAGGGCGAGCAGACGTCGTTCTCGATGCAGCTGTCGGCGCAGAAGAGGTCGTCGAGGCAACAAGCGCGCCCGCCCCGCCGAGCCGCGGTGGCGCGCGCTACCAGCTGATGACGACCCGCCCGTGGCCGCCGTCCTGGCCCTTGACGCCGTTGTCGCCGCCCCGCGCGCCGCCGACGCCGACCCCGCTGGCGTACGCCGGGTCGGCGCTGTTGGGCGGGGTCTGGCGGTCGCCCGCGGTCAGGGTCGGCGAGGTCCCGGAGGGCGCGATGAAGCCGGAGCCGCCGGCGCCGTTGACGTAGGCCGAGCCGCCGCCGCCGCCGAAGTACC
>SBGO01000610.1 GCA_006226565.1 Deltaproteobacteria bacterium
GCGGCAGCGCCTCGGCGCCGCGGAAGGTGGCGACCTGGAAGAGGTAGTCGTCGGCGTCGAGCCCGCCGGGCTCCGCCACGATCGGCGCGCAGGCCGTCATCCCGTCCGGGCCCGCGGTGCACTGGTTGCCGGTCGCCGCGGCCGCCGGATCGAGGACGAGGTCGGCCGTGAAGTCCTCGCCGCCGTTGGGCGCCGTGCAGTCGAGCGCAAGCGCGTCCATGTAGATCTCGGTCACCACGTCGGCGGCGGTGCCCGCGGTGCAGGCGAAGCCCAGGACGATGGTGCGCGCGCGCGCCCCGGTCTCGTCGAAGAGCAGGCGGATGTCCTCGCTGCCGTCCGGCGCGCAGCCGTCGCCCGCGCCGTCGGCGCAGCAGTCGAGCTTGGCCGAGCAGTAGAGATCGTTGAAGTTCAACGCGATGTCGAAGAAGCCCTGGCTCGCCGGTCGCATCAGCGTCACGTCGAAGTGGACGGCGACGTCCTGGTCGGCGAGGCAGGTCACCTCGCGCGTCAGCGGGCCCGACGTCGTCGGGTTCTCGAAGGGCCGCTCGGTCCCCGTGACCGCGCCGGCGCCCTCGGTCGACCCCGCGCTGAACGCGCCGGCCGAGGACGTCGGCACGTCGTCGGCGTAGACCCCCACGACCCAGACGCGCACGACGTTCCGGTTCACCGCCGGGTCGGCGTCGCAAGCCCCCACGAAGGTCGCCGAGCCCGCGCTGTCGCCGTAGCCGCTCGACGTCACGCGCCGCTGCCACACCACCTCCAGGGCGCCGTTGAGCACCTCCAGATCCCAGACCACGTCGCCGACGCCCTCGAGGCTCAGGGCCGCGATCTGAATCTCGAGCCCGGCCCCCTCCGAGGCGTGGGACGAAACAGGTCCGGTGGGCTCCGCGCCGAGACAGCTCAGGAGCGCGATAGGTGGCAGGAGCGCCGGTAGGCCGAGACGCTTCATGGGACACCTCAGGGTGATCAGCAGGCACTCACATTGCGCCGCACAAGCGCGTCACGGCAGGACCGTTCCGGCCAAGTTCGTGACCGTAACGGCCACGGCGCGGGCGTGGGCCGCCGTCGGCGCGCCGTGCCCGCGCGCACTCGACGCTCGTGACGGCGCCGCGGGCACGCCGGCTCCTCGGCCGGGCGGAGGACGCCGTCCGAGGCGAACTTGGTGCCGCCATGCCGCGCCGCACCGTCGAGGGCGAGCGCCTCCATGGGCGGCTCGGGTCGACGCCGGCAGCGCGGCGGTCGATTCGCTTGCCAGCCGGCCCGACCTTGGATAGTGCGACCTGGCCGACGGATCGTGCGGACCGTGCGGCCCCTGCCAGACTGCGCGCCCCCAGGGCTGGCGCGCCGCCAAGACACCAGGACCCACCATGCACCAACCCCTCACCCTCGCCGTCTGCTTGTCCCTATCGGCCTGCCTCGGCGTGACCGTCGGCTGCGGCGGCCCGGAGTGCCCGGCCGGCGAGGTCGTCGCGTCGCTGCCGGCGCCGTTCGACGACCTCGCCAAGGCCTCCGAGAAGAGCTGGTACTGCCAGTCGGCGGGGCGCTACATGATCGTGCACCCCCAGGAGGACGGCGACGTGGACGCCGTCTTTGCCCTGTACGGGGACGGCGTCGGCGATCTGAAGCCGGCCACCGCGTGGACCTCGTCGAGCTTCAGCGGGTTCAACCCCTACTCCGAAGGGACGAAGCAGGCGCGGCTCGTCTCGAACGACCACGTCTACGAGCTGAAGATCCAGAGGCACTACTCGGAGCCGGTCGTGGTGGTCGAGCTGACGGACGAGAGTGACTCGCGGCTGCCGGCCGGGCTTCAGGCGAAGGCACCGCCGATGATCGAGCGCGCCGCCGCGCTCTTCGACCTGCTCGAGGGGAGCCCCGAAGCGAAGGTCTGCACACCGCAGGACATCCCGCCCCGGGTCCTCGAGCTCTCGACGGCGGTGCTGGCCGACGTGCGGAACATCGACGATGGCGAGTCGGTCCTGCGCTACGAGAAGCTGGTCGAGACGATGGCCACCGTCCCCGCCTACGCCATCCCGAAGCGCACGGGGGGCAAGGAGCCCGTCGTGCGCCCGGAGGAGAAGGCGTTCGACGCGGGCTCCCTGACCGGCCGGATCTACCTCGTCGGACGTGAGCCGCGGGCCATCCTCTGCGCGATCCCCTACGAGGTGACCAACGGCATCGTCGTCGAGTTCACCCACGAGCACTGGGGCGAGGAGGGCAAGGCCGCGCTGACCGCGCTGCAGGCCGAGCTGGTGAACCAGGAGGGCCCCGCCCAGGTCGAGGCGCTGAAGCAGGGGATCGGCGAGGACCGCATCGTCTGGCACGACGCCCTGGTGCCGCAGCGGTCCTCCGCCCCGTGACGCCGGCCTCGTCGGCCCGCGGGGACGCGGCGGGCGGGCGGCGTGTCACGATCCGGACGCGTGACGGCTCCCTGCCGTGTACCCGCAGACGCCACGGGACCAGCCCAGGGAGCCGAGGATGACGCAGCGCTTCGAAGTGACGCCCCAGGCCACGGCCGCGCTGGCCCGCGAGCTCGCCGGGACCTCCGCCACGCGCGGGGTGCGCGTCTTCATCGCCGGCATGGGTTGAGGCGGGCCCCGGTTGGGGCTGGTTCTGGACGAACCTTCCGCAGACGAAGAGACGGCGACCCACGACGGCGTGACCTTCATGCTCGCCGCCGATCTGAGCCGCTGGCTGGCGCCGGGGCGGCGAATCGCGATCGACCACCAGCCGTGGCGAAACGCCTACTCGGTCTACGTGGTCGGCCAGCGGTCGACCTGCTGAGCGCCGCGGGCGTCGACGGCGCGCGGGCGGCAAACGTCGGCGCGCGGGCGGCAAACGTCGGCGCGATTGGAGTCGCGGCCGTGGACGCGTAAGCTCAGAGCCCATCCAGCATCGGAGCACGTCCGGCGGCGCGACGGCCCTCGCGGCCCCTCGCCCGTGTCCGGCGCCCTGCTCACCGGTAGGAGCCCGCCATGAAGCGAACGTTTGCGACCGTTCTCCTCCTCGCCTTGCCGAGCGGCTGCGGCGGCGACGCGGCGCGCCTCCCCATCGGCGCCTCGTGCCAGGCCGCCAGCGAGTGCAGCTCGGGGCTCTGCGGCAGCAGCGTGTGCCTCGACCCGGCGGCCGACGACGACGGCGACACCCTCGTGAACGCGGTCGAGGTCGCCCTCGGGACCGCCGCCCTCCTCGCCGACACCGACGGCGACGGCCTCGACGATCCGACCGAGGTCGTCGACGTCGCCGCCCCCGCCGACACCGACGGCGACGGGCACATCGACGCCATCGAGTCCCTGACCGCCGACTACGACTCGGACTGCCTGCCCGATCAGCTCGATGATCAGGACTTCATCTCGAACTACCCCGAGGACCGCGAGGGCGCGTGCGGCGACGGCACCTACCTCGGCATCGGCGTCTGCGGGCTCCTCGTGAAGCCGCTCCGCGACACCTGCGCCGCCCCGCTCGCCGACGGCTTCGCCTGCTTCGACCCGGTCGGACAATGCCAGCTCACCGTCGACGACGAAGGCGCCACCTACACCTGGCAGAACGGCGCCTACCACCACGGCGGGCTCTTCTCGTCCAGCGGCGAGGCCTGCGTCCTCTTCGCCGGCGCCGGGCTGGTCGCCGGCAAGCAGGAGTTCGCCTACAGCGCGGCCGGCGGCGGCGCCTCGAGCGTCACCTGCCCCGACGGCACCGAGGTCCCCCTCGAGCGCAGCCTCGAGTACGCCATCTACTACTGCGTCCAGGGGGGCAGCGGCTGCTCCCAGGCGCCCCTGCCCGACGACGCCTCCTCGACGCCGGCGCCATAGGCGACGCCGACCCCGAAATGCGCGTCGCGACGCGCGACGCGCCGACGGCCTGGCGTGATCACGGCACCGGCAGCGGGTAGGGACGCTCGTCGCCGCCGTAGCCGGTCGTCTGCCCCGCCGTGTCGTTCCCCCAGCAGTAGAGGGCGCCGTCGGTCGTCAGGGCGCAGGTCTCCTGAAAGCCCGTGCTCACGGACGCCCAGGTGTGCCCGCTGCCCGAGGGCGACGGGGTGGTGTGGGTCGAGAAGGTCCCGTCGCCGAGCTGGCCCCGGGCGTTGGAGCCCCAGCACCAGAGCGACCCGTCGCTCTGGAGGCCGCAGGTGTGGTAGCGCGCCGCCGAGACGGCGACCCAGGAGGTGTCGGTCCCGACCTGGGCGGGCGTGCTCCGGTTGGTGGTCGTGCCGTCGCCGAGCTGCCCCTCGCCGTTGTAGCCCCAGCACCAGAGCGTCCCGTCGGTGCGGATCGCGCACGTCGTCAGGTAGCCGGCCGCGACGGCGCGCCAGAGGCTCCCGGCCCCGATCGGCACCGGATCCCGGCGGTCCGTCGCAGAGCCGTCGCCGATCTGGAGGTTGTTGTTCTCGCCCCAGCACCAGAGCGTCTGGTCGGTGCGCAGGCCGCAGGTGTGCGCGTACCCCGCGTCGGCGTCGGCCCAGTCGGCGTCGGTCCCGGCCTGGACCGGGCTCGACTGGTTGGCGGTGCTCCCGTACCCGAGCTGGCCGGAGGTCCCGAGGCCCCAGCACCAGAGCGTCTGATCAGAGCGAATCGCGCAGGTGTGACGCCCTCCGACCGCGAGCGTGGACCACACCATGCCCCCGGCGACCGCCGTCGGCGTACCGGTGTTGTTGAGAACCCCGCCGTCCCCGAGCTGCTCGTAGAGGCTACTGCCCCAGCACCACGCCGTGCCGTCCGCACGCAGAGCGCAGCTGTGCTCCGAGCCCATCCGACGCGGCGCCGCCTGCCAGCGATCCGCCTCCGCCCACGGGATCACCACCGGCTCCGGCAGCACGCCGAACCCCTCCCCAAGGCGGCCATTCCCCAGCTGCCCGTTGGAGTTCGGGCCCCAGCACCACAGGTCGCCGTCGTCCCGGCGCGCGCAGCCGAACCCGCCGTGCCCCTTCGCGACCTCGGACCAGGTGCCGGCGTGTTGGACGGGGCTCGCCCAGCGCAGCTCGCCGCCGAAGCCGAGCTGCCCCTCGTGGTTTCGGCCCCAGCACCAGATGGTGTCGTCGGCGCGGACGGCGCAGTTGTGCTGGGACCCGACGGTGAGCCCCGTCCACGTCCCGCCGCCGGTGGCCTCGATGGGGACGGTCCGATATTGGATCGAGACCCGCTCGCCGATCTCGCTGTACGTGCTCGCGCCCCAACACCACCGGACGCCGGCGTCCGTCAGCGCGCAGGTGTGCGCGGCGCCCGCCCCGACCGTCGACCACGAGGCGGGGCCGGCGTCTACGAGGGTCGGGAGCGGCGCGGCGGTGAGCGTGCCGATCCCGAGCTGCCCGAGGCCGTTGTCGCCCCAGCACCACAGGCTTCCGTCGCTCTGGACGCCGCAGGAGTGGGTGCCGCCGGCGGTGATGCTGGCCCAGCTCTCGGTCCCGACCGCGCTGACCGCGACCGGCGTGCCCTGGTTGCCCACGAGCCCGGAGCCGAGGCGATTGTTGCCGTTGCTGCCCCAGCACCACGCGGTCCCGTCGGTGCGGAGGGCGCACACGTGGGCCGCGCCGACCGAGAGCGCGGCCCAGGACGCGCCACCCGCGACCTGAACGGGGACCGACGAGTTGGTGAGCAGGCCGTCGCCGAGCTGGCCGGAGGTCCCGAGGCCCCAGCACCAGACGGACTGGTCGGTCCGGAGGCCGCAGGTGGTCGAGTCGCCGGCGCTCAGGGCCGCCCAGTCAGCGTCGCTGCCCACCTGGACCGGGGCGCCGCGATCCACCGTCGTCCCGTCGCCGAGCTGTCCGCGGAGGTTGTCCCCCCAGCACCACGCCGTCCCGTCCTGCTTGATGGCGCAGCTGTGGAGGCCGCCGACCGCGACGGCGCCCCAGTCCGCGTCGACCCCGACCTGGGTCGGGGCGATGCGCGTGGTCGTCGTCCCGTCGCCGACCTGGCCGTTGTTGTTGAAGCCCCAGCACCACAGCGTCCCGTCCGCGCGCACCGCGCAGGTGGTCCCGTGGGCGGTCGATCCGGTCCCCATCCCGCCGGCGGAGAGCGCCGTGTATTCCGAGGTGACGGGGCCGCCGCACGTGGTGCAGAGCGGACCGGCCGGGAGGCTCGGGCCGAAGCCGTAGCCGAAGGTCGTCGGCTCGGCGTCGCCGGTCGCCGTGTACGCCGGGCGCACTGCCGCGCCGGGGTCTCCGAAGCTGAGCGCCTCGGCGCCACACGCGCCCAGATCGACGTCCCACTGGACGTAGGGATAGACCGCGCCGGCCGCGACGACGCCGTCCACGACGGTGGGGGCGTCGGCGTCGTCGGCGGTCGCGCGGGTCCGGAGCCAGCAGCTCGCGATGGCGGGCCGCTTCACGCCCAGCGCGACGTTCCAGTAGACCTTCTGGGCCGCCTCACCGCCGCTCTCGAGGAGCTCGACGCCGCGATAGGCCGCCACCTGGAAGAGGACGTCGTCCGCGTCGACCGCCGCCGGGTCGACCTCGGTGACCGCGCCGACGCACGCGCTCATCCCGTCGGCGCCCGCGGTACATTGGTTCCCCGGCGGCCCCGAGGGGTCGAGGAGGACGTCCGCGGCGAAGGTCGCGTCGCTCGGGCTCGTGCAGTCGAGGGCGAGCGCGTCGAGGTAGAGGTTCGTCTCGCGGGTCGCGCCGACCCCGGCGGTGCAGGCGAAGCCGAGGACCAGGGTCGAGGCCCGCTGCCCCGAGGCGTCGAAGAGGAGCTGGATGTCCTCGCTTCCGTCGAGGGCGCAGGTGGCGCCCACCGGACCGGCGCAGCAGTCGAGCTTGGCGGAGCAGAAGACGTCGTTGAAGCTCACGGCGATGTCGAAGAAGCCCTGGCTGGCCGGACGCATCAGCGCGACGTCGAAGGCGACGTGCGCGTCGGCGTTGGCGACGCAGTCGACCTCACGCGTCAGCGGCCCCGAGGTCGTCGGGTTCTCGAAGGGGAGCGGCGCTCCGACGACTGCGCCGACGCCGTCGCTGGCCCCGGAGGCGAACGCGCCGGGGTCGCTCACCGCGGCGGCGTATACGCCGACGACCCAGACGCGGACGGTGTTGCGGCTCACGGCGGGATCGGCGTCACAGGGGCCGACCACGCTGGCCGAGCCTCCGCCGTCGCCGTAGCGCGAGGACGACACGCGCTTGCTCCAGACGACCCCAGGCGTGCTGGCGCCGTCGACGACCTCGATGTCCCAGACGACGTCCCCGACGCCCGCGAGATCGAGCGCCGCGACGGCGATGGCGACCTGCGGTCCGGTCCCTGCCTCGCTCGGCATGCACGCTGCAAACGCACAAGCCGCGGCCCAGAACAATGCTGTCCGTAGCAAGCACACCCTCCTCATCGGTCCCCGCCGACCCGACGCAGCGCTTCTTCGCAGATGCGAAGATTGGATCGATATCACATCAACGGGGATTCACCAACGCCGAGGCGGCCCACGACGCGTCGCCGTGCGGGCCGCGCGCCGGCGTCGCGGGCTCGGGCTACCGGACCCAGAGCTCCGCGCGCTGCTGAGGGACGCCCCCCGGCCCCGGCTGGCACTTGGGCGCCGGCCCGACCCAGCAGTACGTCGTCCCAACGGCGTAGTACCAGTTCGTCAGCGGGTTCAGCGTCCCGTCGAGGATGCACGGCTGCCCGCCCAGCGGCGTCGCGTTGCGCTGGAGACCACTCCACACGCCGTTGTTCGTGTTCGAGGTGTAGCTGACCTCGAGGTTCACCACTCCGGTCGGCGTGGCGCCGAGCGGGTCCGTGACCGGGTTGGAGGTCTGGGACCAGTGCTGCGGCAGGGTGTAGTCCACGCCCGGCCAGAACATCGCGAGCTCGAAGGCCCCGCCCCGCCGGAAGTCCTCGAGGTCGTCGAGGATGGCGTAGAGCAGCGCGTCGGGGTTGTCCTTGTTCTTGGTGAAGTCCGTCTCGGCGAAGTAGCCCGCGGCCGTGTCCTGGTAGTAGATGCGCGTCCAGCCGCCCCCCTTCCAGGTCATGTCGCAGTGCGCGGTGAAGGGCTGCTTGGGGCCCGCGCCGTCCACGTCGATGAGGTAGGGGCCGGTGGTGACGTAGCCCAGGCTCCGCCACGCGTAGCAGCTCTTCGGCGCGCGGTTCGGCTTGACGAAGCGGCTGATGCGCGCGAGCCGCACGTAGTTCCCGTCGCCCGCGTTGGCGATGCCGAGGGGGTTCGCGACGCTGATCGCCAGGTGCGGCCCCCAGTCGCTGTCGGCGTAGGGGCTGTCGGCGTCCGAGCCGAGGTTGTAGACCCAGCAGCTGCTGTAGTGCTGGGTCGTGCCGTAGGTCACCGCGCAGTTGGTCGTTTGCGTATCGAAGTCGGCGTCCGGCGCCGACCAGCCCTGCGCGAACTGGGAGCTGTAGATCGCTGTGTTCCCCGACACGAGGGCAGGGTTCTGCATCGCCATCGTGGTCCCGTCGATCCCCGTCGCGGTGGCCCGGAAGAGCTCGGTCCAGACCCCGTTCGTCTGACTCTTGGCGACATCGAGGAAGCTCCCGCCGCTCGTGTAGAGCGCGGGGTCGTAGTAGTTGTCGTCGAGGCTCGGCGCGCCCTTGCCGACGAAGCGGTCGGCGTAGAGGATCGTCCAGAACGCCCGCGTCGGCCCGTTCAGCACGCCGACGCTGTTGAAGAGCAGCGTCCAGCCGCCCCCCCAGCGCTCCTGCTCGCACCAGGTCTGGTAGGGGGAGCTGTCGTTGCCGGTGATCCAGTAGACGCCCGACGTCAGCGCGCCCTGGTCGTACAGCTCCTGGCAGTCGAAGGCGGCGGTCTGCGGGGTGCAGCCGCCCTCGGGACACAGCTTCACGAAGCGCGAGACCCGGTTCACCCGCGAGTAGCCGCCGCCGCCGCTCTCCGCCGCGAGCCCGAGGGTCGTCAGGTGGTTGGTGTAGAGGTGCGGTCCCCAGCCGCCGTCCTGGTAGGTCGGATCGGCCGCGGTGTCGGCGTCGGCGCCGAGGTTGTAGCGCCAGCACGCCTTGTAGTGCTGCGTCACGTTGGCGTAGAAGGTCGAGCAGCTCCCCTCGGACTCGTCGTTGTCGTAGTCGGGCGCGCTCCAGCCGGCCGCGAACTGCCAGTCGTAGACGTCCAGGGTCCCGCTGAGCTTGGTCGGCTGCAGCATCTCCATCGTCGCCTCGTCGAGGCCCGCCGCCGTCGCCCGGAAGAGCTCCGCCGACGCCCCGCTCAGGTCCTCCACGACGTCCATGTAGGTGTGCCCGTAGCGGTAGAGCGTCGGCTCGTAGAAGTTGGCGTCGATGGACGGCGTGCCCTTGCGCGTGAACCGCGAGGCGTAGGGGATGTTCCAGAAGGCCAGCGTCTGCCCCGCCGGGTCGCCGACGCTGTTGTAGAGGAGCGTCCAGCCGCCGCCGTGCTGCTGCTGCTCGCAGTAGACCTGGAGCGGCGCGCTCCCCGACGGGTCGATCCAGTAGGTCCCGGAGGTGATGACGCCCTGGGCGAGCAGATCCTCGCAGTCGTCGCCGGCGAGGGCCGAGGTGGTGCCGGCGTCGGTGACGTGCTGCACCGTGACGGTGGTGGTCGTCAGGCCGTCCCCGATGATGATGGTGCCGGCGTAGGCGGCGCTGAAGGTGAAGCTCAGCGACGAGCCGACCGACGGCGAGATGCCGCTGACCGAGCCGCTCGGCGAGGCGGACGCGCTGAACGACGAGGCGTTGGCGCTGATGACGACGCCGCCCTGCCGCGGGGTGATGGTGCAGGTGGCCTGCTGGCCGACCGTGAGCGTGCCGGGGCTGCACGACAGGAGGCTCGTCGTGTCGGGCACGGCGCAGGTGTAGCCCGTACCGGGCGCGGGGACGTCGTAGCAGGTGACGCCGGCGCAGGGGTCGCCCGCGCAGCCGTCGATCTCGGAGCAAGCCGTGCCGGGCCCGGTCTGCGCCGTCCCGGACGCGCACTGGCTGCACACGGAGTTGCTGGCGTTGGTGCAGGTGAGGCTGCCGACGCAGCTGGCGACGGCCGTGCAGTTGACGCACGAGGTGTCGGTGGTCGTGCCGCACGCGGCGCTGACGTACTGGTTCGAGGCGCAGGTCGAGCAGGTCGCGCAGACCTCGCTGCCGTCGTCCCAGGTCCCCGCCGCGCAGGTCACGCACGACGTCTGCCCGTAGCTGGGCTGGACCTGCCCAGCGGGACAGGCGGTGCAGGTGAGCCCGTCGCCGTAGAAGCCGGGGTCGCAGGCGCAGGTGCGGCCGCCGACCGTGTTGGTGCAGAGCGCGTCGGCGCTGCAGCCGCCGTTGGCGGTGAGGCACTCGTTCACGTCGTCGCAGGTGTGCCCGTCCACGTTCAGCACGTAGCCCGAGCCGCACGAGCAGGCGTAGCTCCCGACGCTGTTCGTGCAGGTCTGCGCGCAGCCGCCGTTCGCGGTCAGGCACTCGTTCACGTCGTCGCACGCGAAGCCGTCGACGTTCAGCACATAGCCCGCATCGCAAGAGCAAGCGTAGCTCCCGACGCTGTTCGTGCAGGTCTGCGCGCAGCCACCGTTGGCCGTGAGGCACTCGTTCACGTCGTCGCACGCGAAGCCGTCGACGTTCAGGACGTAGCCCGCATCGCACGAGCAGGCGTAGCTGCCGACGCTGTTCGTGCAGGTCTGCGCGCAGCCGCCGTTGGCGGTCAGGCACTCGTCCACGTCGTCGCAGGTGTGCCCGTCGACGTTCAGCACGTAGCCGGCGTCACACGAGCATGCGTAGCTCCCGACGCTGTTCGTGCACGTCTGGGCGCAGCCCCCGTTGGCGGTGAGGCACTCGTTCACGTCGTCGCAGGTGTGCCCGTCGACGTTCAGCACGTAGCCCGCGTCGCACGAGCAGGCGTAGCTGCCGACGCTGTTCGTGCACGTCTGCGCGCAGCCGCCGTTGGCGGTCAGGCACTCGTCCACGTCGTCGCACGCGAAGCCGTCGACGTTCAGCACGTAGCCCGCGTCGCACGAGCAGGCGTAGCTGCCGACGCTGTTCGTGCAGGTCTGGGCACAGCCGCCGTTGGCGGTCAGGCACTCGTCCACGTCGTCGCACGCGAAGCCGTCGACGTTCAGCACGTAGCCGGGGTCGCAAGAGCAGGCGTAGCTGCCGACGCTGTTCGTGCACGTCTGCGCGCAGCCGCCGTTGGCGGTCAGACACTCGTCGACGTCGTCGCACGCGAAGCCGTCGACATTGAGCACGTAGCCGGGGTCGCACGAGCAGGCGTAGCTGCCGGCGCTGTTCGTACAGACCTGCGCACACCCACCGTTGTCGGTCGCGCACTCGTCGACGTCGAGCTCGCAGGTCGCGCCCTCGTAGCCGGTGTCCGCGCAGTCGCAGGTGTCCGGGCCGACGCACGTCCCGTGGACGCACGGCGCGGTGCAGACCGGCGTCGCGCACGTCTCGCCCTCGTAGCCGCTGCCCGCGCAGTCGCAGACGCTCCCGGCGCCGTCCGCCACGCACGCGCCGTGCACGCAGGCCGGGTTGCAGATCGGCGCTCCGGCCGACAGGACGGTCCCCGTCGCCGGCTCGAAGCGGTGCTGCAGGTAGATCGGATCCGGCCCCCAGGTGAAGCCGTTGAGCAGCGGCAGGTAGCCGAGGTAGTGGGTCGCGACCTCGGCGCCGCCGTCGACCTCGTGCTGGGTGCACACGCGCCCGGACGCGTTGGACAGCGTGACGCTCCAGTCGATGACCGGGTAGACCGACCCGGCCGGTAGCGGGAAGCCGCCGGGCTCCTGCGGGAAGGCCTCGGCCGAGGCGGTCGCGCGCGTGGTCAGCGTGCAGGTCCCGTTGGCGGCGAAGGTCGCCTCGTCGAGTCCCAGCGACACGTTCCAGTACGCCTTCGCGGCGAAGCCCTCGACCCCGCGGTAGACCGCCGCGCCGAAGAGGTAGCCCCCCGGGTTCGCGGTCGGCGTGACGTTGCCGACGAGGCTCGTGTCGACGCGCACGTCGAGGGCCTGCCCCGCGCAGTCGATGACCACGTCGTCGAGGTAGAGGAAGGTCGTCCCGGTCGGCGCGCCGGTGCAGGCGAACGCGAGGACCACGGTCATGTCGCGCCCCCCGCCCGGCGCGTGGAGGAAGTCGAGATCGGTGCCGTCCTCGTGCTGGCAGTCGAGCTTCGCCGAGCAGAAGATGTCGCGGAACTGCACGGCGACGTCGAAAAAGCCCTGCTCCGCGCGGCGCGCCAGGGCGATGTCGAAGGTGACGGCCACGTCGGTGTTCTCGACGCAGGCCACCTCGCGGGTCACAGGCGTCGGGTTCATGTAGCTGCCGACCGGCAGCTCGCCGCTGGCGTCGTAGAGCGCCGTCAGCGTCAGCCTCACGGTGTTGGTGCCGGTGGCCGCGTCGCAGGTGCCGACGTAGCTCACCGAGCCGGCGGCGTCGCCGTGGGTCGACGATCGCAGGTCCTTCGTCCACACGACGTCGCCGGTGCCGCCGGGCCCGTTGGTGACCTCGAGGGTGTAGGCCGCGTCCGTCACGCCGGTGAGGGTCAGCGGCGCCACGTCGACCGCGAGGCGACCCGTCGGCCGCTCCGCCTCGCCGAGGCAGCCGCCCCCGGAGAGGGCGACGACCAGCAGGGCCGCCACGCGGCGCGCAAGGATCCGATGACGCACGTTCGACCTCCGGCGAGGCTTCCGCGATGTAACTGCTGACGGTCTGTCGGGACGAGCACCGCGAGGGACCGGCGGCGCGAGCGATGGACCCTGGAATCATAGCGCCTTCGCCTGCGCTGTGCACTTGCGAAACCCCTTGACGAGCGCGAGGGCGAAACCGTCTCCGCGCTGACACGCATCGCAGCAAGCCGAGACGAGGATCGCGGAGGTCCGGGCGCTCCGCCCGTCCGCTGCCGAGAAAGTGTGATGAAGCGGGGTCTGACCCCACCTCATCACACTTTGGACCGGCGGGAGTGGAAAGTGTGATGGATTGGGGTCTGACCCCACCTCATCACACTTTCTCCTGCGGCGCGCTCAGGCGTAGTCGGGGAGGCCGTAGGGGAGCTGCTCCCAGGCCAGGAGCGCGGGCGGCGTCTCCCCGGCGCTCAGGGCACGGAGCGCTCCGCGATCGACCGGGAGCTCGGCCGAGACGGGCACGACCACGACGTGGAGGCGCTGGCCGTCGCCGAGGTCGACCGGATGGGCCTCGTGGGGCACGCTCTCGGCGTCCTCGACCCCGTCCGCGGCGCCGAGCAGCAGGCAGCGGTGGTAGGTGACCCAGGCGTCGCGCGGGAGCTCGCCGAGCTCCCCCAGGAGCGACGGGTGGACGACGAGGCCGCCCCGATCAGCGTCCTCGCGCCAGCGCGCCGGGTCCGCGCCCGCCGCCGACAAGCGCGCCGTCACGTCCTCCCCGGCCTCGCTCCGGCGTGGGAGCCACAGCCGGCGCAGCATCCCCGACTCGGTGACGACCTCGCTCGGGCCCGCCACGGCGGTCGCGGCGCGGAAGTCCAGCCCCGTCCCGTGGAGGCGCTCCTTGTAGGTCGCCCCGCAGTAGTTGATCGGCAGCGTGATCCCGGCGTCGAGGGCGAAGGCCATCAGCTCGAGGGCGCAGAGCTCCGAGTCGATGACCGCGGGCACGCTGTCGGCCGTGAAGCGGTACGGGTGCGAGGCCAGCGCCTCGCCGTTGGTGCCGAGCACCATGAGCTGGTGCAGGTTGAGGTGGGCGACGCCGACGCGCTCGAGCTCGGGGAGGAGCGCCTTCAGCCGCTCGAGGTCCTCGGGGATGGCCGGGATCTCGACGGTCACCCGGGGCGCGACGCGGACGGCCTCGGCCACGGCCTCGAGGTCGTAGTCCCAGGCCGCGATGTTGAAGCGCACCTCGTCCACGCCGCCGCCCGCGAGGAGGCGCTCGAGCCGGCCGCCGCGCGTGGCGGACCCGTTGGTGTAGATCCAGACGTAGACGTCGTCGCCGAGGCGCTCGCGCACGGCGCGGACGTGCGCGCGCAGCGCGTCGAGCGTCAACATGGGGTCGCCGCCGCTGAAGCTCACCCCGCGAAAGCCCATGCGCTCGACGTAGCGGGCGTAGGCGTCGGGGGTGTGGAAGACGAAGCGCTCGGCGAAGGGCGCGGCCCCGCGCGTGTCCATCGGCCCCGGGCAGAAGAAGCAGCTCCCGTTGCAGTGCTGGTTGAGGAACATGCAGGTCCAGTCGCGCTCGCCGCAGCGGACGCAGCCCGGCGAGAGCGCGCCCAGGTGCGGCTTGGCGCCCTTGTGGCTCAGCGCGCCGCCACGGGCGACGCGGGCGAGGAGCGCACGCCGCCGCGCGTTCGCCGCCGCGACCTCCGCCGTCGGCAGCCGCGGCAGCCCGGTGGCGTCGTCGGACGCAAGCCCCAGCCGGACGAGGACCTCGACGTCGCCTGCCATCGCTGCACCTCCTGGCCCGAGCCTACTCCTCGGGCGGCGTCAGCTCTAGGACACGTAGTCAGAACTCGCTTCGCTACGTTCTGCTTGGGTCCCAGAGCGACTGATCCAGCGGCTTCGCCGTCTCCGCCCGCCGCTGCGCGGCGTGGGACATCGAGCCAGAGGCCGCTTCGCTAGCCTCGGGCTCGGCGTCCTAGCGCACCCAGACGTTGGCGCCGTTGCGCGCGTCGAGCCAGTAGTCCCACTCCGGGTAGCTGTTCTCGCCGTAGAGCATCGAGTGGGTGTCGCTGTCGGTGGCCGAGCTGGACCCGCCGTAGCTGTGGTCGTAGGCGCTGATCCACGGGTCCTCGGGCTGGACGGTCCGCTTGTACCAGAGCGCCGAGTAGGCCGTGGCGCTCCAGTGCGACTTCGTGATGGCGCTGCTCGCCGGCTGCGCGCCGTCCCAGCCCGAGTAGACCGAGCTCGTCGGGGCGATGAGCCACTTCACGCCGTCCCCGGTGCGGAACATGAACGAGGTGAAGGTCATGTCGCTGAACTTCATGCTGAAGGTCGCGGCCGCCGTCGGGTCGGCCTGGTAGGTCCCGCTCGCGGCGGTGCCGGCGAGGTTGTCGTTCGGGTTCTCCCAGCCGTTGCCGTTGGGCCGGCAGCGCCGGACGAGGGTCCAGCCGCCGCCGTCGCTCGTCATGTCGCAGTAGACGGTGAGCGTGGGGCTGCTCGTGCCGCCGAGGTCGGGGTCGACGCGGTAGGGGCCGCTCTGGGTCTCGCCGGCGAGCCACGCGTCGTAGCAGCTCTCCCAGACGACCGTGCAGACGTCGTTGACCTCGTCGCACTCGGAGCTCCCGGCCGGGCACGGATCGGCGTTGTCGACGCAGCTGCCGCTCGAGCAGGTCTCGGCGCCGTCGCAGAAGACGCCGTTGCTGCACGCCGTGCCGTCGGGCGCGGGGGCGTCGGCCGGGCACGCGCCAGCGCCGTCGCAGAGCTCGGCCTGATCGCAGACGCCCGCCTGGGCGCGGCACACGACCGAGGTCGACGCGTGGTTCGCGAGGCAGGTGCCCGCGCCGTCGCAGCTGTCGGGGTCGTCGCAGACGGTGTCGCTGGCGCTGCCGCAGGCGGTTCCGGCGGTCACGAAGCCGTTGTCGGTGCAAGCCCCCGAGCCGTCGCAGGTGTCCTGCAC
>SBGO01000570.1 GCA_006226565.1 Deltaproteobacteria bacterium
GCCGGCGAGGGTCACGGTGTTGCCGGCGACGCTGATCTCGCCGTTCGTCAGGGTCAGCTCGAGCAGGTCCTCGTCCACGGGGCCGGCGGCCCACCCGCAGGTCTGCCCGGCGGCGGCGAAGCGCGCGCCGACGTCGAAGGACACGCCGTCGAGCGCGACGGTCGCGCCCCCGGCGGCGTGGAGCTCCGCGCAGGAGACCTTGCCGGCGACGATCTGGGCCTCGCCCGAGAGCGCCAGGGTCACGCCGCCGACGTCGAGCTGCCCGTCGCGGAGCGTCAGGGTCAGCGTCTCGTCGACCGCGTCGCTGGAGGTCCCGTCCGCCCAGGCGCAGGTGGCGCCGCCCTGGACGTAGCGGGCCCCGGCGGCGAACGAGATGCCGCCGATGGGGACGTCGCCGGTGGTGGCGAGCTCGGCGCAGGCGAGCTGTCCGCCGACGATGCGCCCGCTGCCGGAGAGCGTGAGGGTGCTCGCGCCCACCGAGACCTGGCCGTCGCGGAGCGCCAGCTCGAGGGTGTAGTCGTTCACCGACGAGACCGTCTGGGTGCCGTCCGACCAGGTGCAGGTCGTGGCACGCGCCGCGTAGCGGGCGCCGGTGGAGAACGAGACGCCGCCGACGTCCATGGCGGTCACGCCGGCGCTGGCGGCGAGCTCCACGCAGGTCACGATCTTGTTCTCGACCAGGCCCGTGCCGCGGACCGACATCGACTGACCGGCGACGGTCAGGTCGCCCGCGAGGCGCGCGGCGAAGGTGTCGACCGTCGGGGCGCTGCTCGAGCCGTCCGCCCAGCTGCAGGTCGCGCCGCCGGCGGCGTACTGGGCGCCCACGGACAGGTTGGCGCCGCCGACCGGGACCGTGCCGTCCGCGGTGAGCTCGGCGCAGGTGAGGCGCCCGCCGGACAGGATCCCCGCGCCGGCGAGGGTCACGGTGTTGCCGGCGACGCTGATCTGGCCGTTCGTCAGGGTCAGCTCGAGCAGGTCCTCGGCCACCGGGCCGGCGGTCCAGCCGCAGGTCTGCCCGGCGGAGGCGAAGCGCGCGCCGACGTCGAAGGTCACGCCGTCGAGCGCGATGGACGCGCCCCCGGCGGCGCGGAGCTCCGCGCAGGACACCTTGCCGGCGACGACCCGGGCCTCGCCCGAGAGCGCCAGGGTCACGCCGCCGACGTCGAGCCGCCCGTCGCGGAGCGTCAGGGTCAGCGTCTCGTCGACCGCGTCGCTGGTGGTCCCGTCCGCCCAGGTGCAGGTGGCGCCGCCCTGGACGTAGCGCGCGCCGGCGGCGAACGAGATGCCGCCAAGGGGGACGTCGCCGGCCGTGGCCAGCTCGGCGCAGGCCAGCTGCCCGCCGACGATGCGCCCGCTGCCGGAGAGCGTGACGGTGCTCGTCCCGACCGAGACCTGGCCGTCGCGGAGCGCCAGCTCGAGGGTGTAGGCGTTCACCGGCGAGAACGTCTGGGTGCCGTCCGACCAGGTGCAGGTCTTCGCGGCCGCGGCGTAGCGGGCGCCGGTGGAGAACGAGACGCCGCCGACGTCCATGGCCGTCACGCCGGCGCTCGACGCCAGCTCGACGCAGGTCACGACCTTGTTCTCGATGAGGCCCGTGCCGCTCACCGACATCGTCTGGCCCGCGACGCTCAGGTCGCCCGCGAGGTGGGCGGCGAGGGTGTCGACGAGCGGCGCGGTGGTCGTGCCGTCGTCCCAGGTGCAGGTGGCGTTGGCGGCGGCGTAGCGGGCGCCCGCGGTGAGGCTGGCGCCGGCAATGGGCACGGTCGCGTCGGCGTCGAGCGCGACGCAGGTCACGCGGCCGCCGGCGATCTGGCCGGCACCGGAGAGGCTCACGGTGTTCCCGGCGACGCTGACCTGGCCGTTGGCGAGGGTGACGTCGAGGACGTCCTCGGCGACGGCGCCGTCGGTCCAGGCGCAGGTGCGGCCGGCGGCGGCGAAGCGCGCGCCGACGTCGAAGCGGACGCCGTCCAGCGTGGTGCCCGCGCCCCCGGCGGCGGCGAAGGTCATGCAGCCCACCGACCCGCCGACGACCTGGGCCTCGCCGGACAGGGCGAGGTCGACCGGGCCGACGTGCAGCTGGCCGTCGTGGAGCGTCATCACGAGGGTGCTCTCGGCGGCGTCGCTGCTCGACCCGTCGGCCCAGACGCAGGTCGCGCCGCCCTTGATGTAGTGGGCGCCGGCGGAGAAGGAGAGGCCGCCGACCGGGACGTCGGCCGAGGTCGCGAGCTCCGCGCAGTCGAGCGCGCCGCCGACGATCTTCCCGATGCCGGAGAGGCTCACCGTCGTGGTGCCGACGTGGACCTCGCCGTCGCGGAGCGCGAGCTCGAGGGTGTAGTCGCCGGCCGGCGAGGTGGTGGTGGTGGTGTCCGACCAGACGCAGGTCTTGCCGGCGGCGGCGTAGCGGGCGCCGGTCGAGAACGACACGCCGCCGACGTCCATGGCGGTGACGCCGGCGCTGGCGGCGAGCTCCACGCAGGTGACGACCCTGTCCTCGACGAGGCCGGAGCCGGCGACGGTCATCGACTGGCCGGCGACGGCGAGGTCTCCGGAGAGGCGCGCCGCGAAGGTGTCGACCGTGGGCGCGGTGGTCGTCCCGTCGGCCCAGGTGCAGCTGGCGTTGGCCGCGGCGTAGCGCGCGCCGGCGGCGA
>SBGO01000310.1 GCA_006226565.1 Deltaproteobacteria bacterium
GTCGCGCCTCGATCGAGGCGCGACGCCGCTGGCCGTCCGGTCGCGCGCGCCACGGCGACGTGGCGCGACGCGTCGAGCGGCCGACCGAGGTCCTCCCATGGCGGAGCAGCCTGCTCTCCCCGCGCCGTGGAGCCCGCCCATGAGATCCCTCTGCGCCCTCCTCTGCGCCCTCCTCTTCATGGCCTGCGGCGAGGCGTCCCAGCCCGTCGCGGACGCCTCCGACACCGGGATTGCGGACGCGCTCGTCCCCGAGCCCGATGGCGTCCCGGATGAGGACACGCACGCGCCCGGCACGGACACGGTGACGGAGACGGCGGACGCAGATCCGCTCGATGCGGACTCGGAGACGCCGGAGGACACCGTCGTCCTCGATGAGGACACCTACCTGCCCCCAGAGGACACCTACCTGCCCCCGCAGGACACCTACGTGCCCCCGCAGGACACCTACGTGCCCCCGCAGGACACCTACGTGCCCCCGCAGGACACCTACGTGCCCCCGCAGGACACCTACGTGCCTCCGCAGGACACCTACGTACCCCCGCAGGACACCTACGTGCCGCCGCAGGACACCTACGTGCCTCCGCAGGACACCTACGTCGCGCCCGAGCCCGACTTCAACCCCGGCTGGATCGGCGGGGCCTGCGACGACGCCAGCGACTGCTTCGACATCGACGGCGCCGTGTGCCTGACCGACGGGTTCTCCGGCGGCCACTGCACCGAGCCCTGCGACCTCTACTGCCCGGACCGCTTCGGGCCGAACGACTCCGTGAGCTTCTGCGCCACGACGCGCGACGGCTTCGGCACCTGCATGGCGCGCTGCAGCGCCGAGCTGATCCCGGGGACCGGCTGCCGCCCCGGCTACGCCTGCGTCGACACGCCGCGCCACGACGACCCCGACCGCATCGTCGCCACCTGCCTGCCCCTCGTGGACGGCGCGCCCGCGCTGATGAACGACCTCCAGGCCCCCATCGAGCTCGCGGCCGCGGCCGCGGGCCTCGACGACGAGCGCATCGCGGTCATCGACCTCGGCCTCGATCCGCCCATGGTGGCCCAGATCAACGGCCTCTCGCCCATCTACCCCGCCTCGATGATCAAGACGATGCTCCTTGCCGAGGCCGAGCATCAGGTCGAGACGGGCCAGCTCGCGCTCACCGACACGTTCGTCATCAACGCGTTCCACCACACCTGCACCGGCGATCCGCCCGAGGATCCCCGCCCGCAGCTCGTCATCGGCGACGTGGTCGCGCTCGAGCTGCTGATGGATCTCGCCATCACCCGGTCCGACAACACCGCGGCCAACGCGCTGATCGACTACCTCGGGCGCGAGGCGGTCACGGACTACATGGCGGCGCTCGGGCTCCCGACCCTCCAGGTGTACCGCATGGTCTACGGCTGTGAGCCCTACGACGATCCCGACTGGGACGGCGTGCACTCCAACACCATGACCGCCCTCGACACCGCGGAGCTCTACGCCCTGATCCTCGACGGCGGCCCGGGCTTCGTCGGAGCCGCCCGCCGCGACCACATGCAGACCATCCTCGCCGCCCAGCTCCTGTCGAACGGCATCAGCGAAGCGCTGCCCGCGAACGCGGTGTGGATGGGCAAGACCGGCTCGACCTCGACCAAGACCCACGACAGCGGGCTCATCCTCTGGAACGGGGGGCGCTACGCCGTGGCCGTGTTCGCCGATCTCCCCCCCGCCACGGGCAAGCCGCTCATCCGCATCTTCGCCGACGAGCTGGTGAACGTGATCGAGGACCGCAACCCCTGAGGGGATCCGCCCCCCGCCTTCGAAGTCGGCGTGCTCGCCGCCGAGCGGTCAGTCCAGGCGCTCGGCCGCGACCACGTAGGGCGAGAGGATGACGCAGTCGAAGGGCTTGTCGAGGGTCTTCTCCCAGGCCGCGAGCTGCGTGGCCGTGGGGCGGGTGAGCGCGCCGCTGGCGACCCAGGCGCCGACCTTCTCGGCGTCGTCGCTGCCGATGGCGACCGCGGCGTCGAGCAGCGGCACGCTCGGCGCGACCAGGAAGACGCGGTCGCGCGCCGCGTGCGTGCGCAGGTCCCTCCAGGTGGTCACGTCGATGTCGCCGGCGAGCTTCTCGCGGAGGTCGTCTTGGTAGGTCATGGCGGCGGACCGTATCACAGCCCGCCGCCCACGCGCACCGCCTTGGCCGCCGCGAGCGGCAGCGCGACCAGGCCGCCGCGCGTCCCGACCCAGAGCCCGCCGTCGTACGCGACCGCGCCGGTCACGTCGTCCGAGGGCAGCCCGCGGACGAGCTTGCCGCCCTCCCCCGTCACGAGCGCCAGCCCGTCGCCGAGGGTCGCCACGGCGAGGAGGTCCGGGCCGACCCGCGTCAACCCGCCGGGGTTGACCCAGAGCTTCTCGAGCCCGGGCAGCGGGACGCCGAGGCCGTCCGGGGTGAGCCGGACGACGCCCGAGTCGTAGGTCCCGGCCAGGACGCCGCCGTCGTCGCCGTCGGGCAGGAGCGCGTTGACCCAGTCGTGGGTCAGGGCGCCGCTCGCCTGGGTGAGGACGCGCACGCCCTCGGGCCCGAAGCGGGCGGCGCCGGCCGCGGTCCCGGCCCAGACGGCGCCGTCGTCGGCCACGGCGACCGAGTAGACGAGCCGCGACGGGAGCCCGGCGGCCGT
>SBGO01000339.1 GCA_006226565.1 Deltaproteobacteria bacterium
GTGACCGCGCCGCCGAGCGGGGGCTGGTGAGCGTCTCCGACCCGATCAGCGGCGTCGGCGCGGGCTGGCGAACGCCCGCGACGCGCCCGGGCGCGCGCCGCATCGCGCCCCACCGCATCATCCTCATCGAGATCGCGGTGGCGGTCCTGCTCGTCTTCACGGTCAGCGGCTTCCTCTACCTCGAGCTGTGGCGCGGCGCGGCCCAGCAGCTCACGCGGATCCTGCCGGCCACGACCCTGACCTGGGCGACGAGCCCACCGCCGCGGCTCGCGGTGGACCGGGTGGCCGCGCTCGACCGCTGGCGCGACCCGACCGCCGTCGACACCGGCGGCTACCTCGCCTCCGCCGTCGACACCGAGGTCTTCGGGCTCCCGGTCGAGCAGATCCGGCAGCTCTACCGGAGCGCCGATTCGGTGAGCTTCGCCGTCGTCCCGACCGACCAGGGGCCGGCCTCGATGGTCTTCGCCGAGGTGCGCGATCTGCTCGCTCGCAAGCGCGTCACGGCGCGCCTCGCCCCCTTCCTCGAGCCCATCGACCGCCACGTCGGCTTTCGCATCGACTCCGCCCACAGCTCGCCGTGGCTGCGCTTCGCCGGGGTCGAGCGCGACGCCCTGCGGGTGGTCGCCATGGACCCGTACCTGGTCTTCTCCTGGGGCCCCTCCGAGGGCCTCGAGGAGCTGCTCGACGCGCGGGTCGGCGGCGAGAGCGAGTCGCTGCAGACCCGGCTCGGGTTCTGGCCGCGCCGCGTCCGCGCCGAGGACGCGGACGCGCTCCGCGCCTACTTCGACCCCGGCGCCGCGTGGTCGCTGCTCACGGCGCCCCGCGACACCGACGACGACGCGCCGCGGCTCATCGACGACCTCGAGCTGGTCACGGCGAGCGCCCGGGTCGACGACGACGACGAGGTCGTCGACGTGCGCGCCCTCGTCCGCGAGGCCGAGGACGCCGAGCGGCTCGGCCTCGCGCTGACCAACCGCCGCCACGAGCTGATCGACCTCGCCCCGAGCGACGCGCCGTGGGTGGTGAGCCTCATCGCCGAGCGCCCCCTCGCCACGCTGTCGACCCTCCGCAAGCTGGTCCTGCGCCTCGGCCGCGACCTCGGCGACGCCGGGGACGAGCTGCGCGGGCTCGCGAGCGCCCTGTCGTCGGTCGAGATCGAGTCGGTCGTCCGCCTCGACTGGGAGGTCGCCGCGGCCTTCGCCGGGGAGGTCGCCTTCATCCGGCTGCCGCCGGCCCCGGGCGCGCCCGCCGACGCGGACACCGACGACGACTGGGTCATCGTCGCGCGGCTGGCCCGCCCGCGGGTCGTCGAGCAGACCCTCGACCGGCTCCTCCCCTTCATCCTCGGCGGCGCGTGGGCCTACGGCGAGGTGTCGATGCGCGGCCAGCGGCTCCACGTCGTGCGCCCCGCCGACGCCGGCGTCGAGGGCGCGCCGGCGGCGACCGAGACCCTGGCGTGGCGCGTCGACGGGCAGCTCCTCGAGCTGGCCCCGCGCGTCGAGCGGCTCGAGCGGCTGCGCCTCTTCCAGCAGAGCGGGCGCACCTACGGCGACACCGGGCTCGCGGATCGCGCGCTCAAGGGCCTGCCGGACGAGAGCGCGGCGGTGGTCGTGCTGCGCCCGGACGCCCTGCCGAGCGCGACGGCGCCGCTCCTCGAGACGGTCACGAGCCGCCTGACGCCGGAGTTCCGGGTCGCCTTCACGCTCCGATCCGAGCTCCCGTGGCTCCGCCTCAGCTCGAACTTCGGCCCGTGGACGGTCGCGGCCGCGGCGGCCAGCGCCGACCAGGACGAGGTCAACGCGTTCACGCTGCCGGGGCTCGACCCGCGCTGCCGCGAGGCGCAGATGGCGATGTGCAGCGTCTACCCCGACGCGGTGCCGTGCCAGCCGCTCAGCGTCGGGCGCATCGCGCGGATCCGCCGCGCCTGCGAGGCGCTCTTCCAGCGATGAGGCGCCTCGTCACACCTCGATGCGCGACAGGCTGTGCGCGCGCCTCGGCTCGCGCTACGATGAGCGCCCCCTGGACCCGCGCACGCAGGTCCACGTCGACCGGATGACCCGTAGGGACGATGCGTAGAGAGAGGCGCCAGCACGCTCGCCGCGCGAAGAGCATCCGCCTCCGCTTCGACGCGGACGGCGAGGAGCACCGCGCGGTCACCGCCACGGTGAGCCCGACCGGGGCCTTCGTGAAGGCGTCGTACATCCCCGAGCGGGGGGCGACGGTCACCTTCCGCGAGGTCTACAACCACCACGCCCGGATCTTCCTGCGCGGGGAGGTCAGCTGGGTCCTCGCGACGCCGACCCTCGATCGCCCCGACACCGGCTTCGGGCTGCGCCTCATCGAGGTCTTCACCCAGGACGACCCGGGCGCGCTCGAGGAGTTCCTGCGCTACTTCGACCCGGCGCTGGCGACCCCCATCGACATCCAATACGAGGAGCGCCCGAACGGGGTGTGCGCGGTCTACCGCTTCGAGGCGCGGGAGGTGCAGGAGCCCGCCGAGGCGCAGCCGGTGGCCGAGGCGCCCGAGGACGACGACCTCGAGGAGCTCGCCACGGTCGACCTGGCCAACGAGCTCGCCCGGCTCGATCGCGAGCAGGCGCGGAGCGCGCCGCCGCCGCCCCGCGCACCCGCGGCGCCGAGCCCCG
>SBGO01000186.1 GCA_006226565.1 Deltaproteobacteria bacterium
GCAACGGGAGGCCCGCGCCGCCGTGACCGCCGGAGCAGCCGTCGGCCGCGCGGGGTGAGGGGTCCGCGGTCGCGCCGGTCGTGTCGGGCTCTGGATCCGGGTCCGGGTCGGCCACGGTGGGCGTCTCGCAGCGCTCGGCGGCGGTCAGCGTCGGGAGCGTCACGCGCACGATGGGGCTCTCCGCGCCAAGGGCGTTGCTCGCCTGCGCCTCGAAGAGCCCGCCCTCCCCTGCGCCGTCGCCGGCCTCGACGGCGACCACCGCGATCCAGGCGTCGCCCTCGGGGGCGCCGGTCGCCACGCGCCAGTCCCCGGCCCCGACGCGCCAGCGCACCTCGCCGACCGCGGAGTGGGGCTCGTTCACCGTCACCGTCACGGTCGCCGCGGGGCGCCACGGGGCGTCGACCTCCGCGGGAACGCACGCGTCCGGATCCGTCGCCGCCGCGAGGGAGACCGTGGGCGGCGAGCCGTCGATGGTCGTGACCGGCGAGGTCCCCTCGACCCCCTTGGTGCCGTCCCGATAGCGCGCCCGCGCGGCCACCACGACCCGCTGCCCGTCGGCGAGCGGCGGCTCGAAGCAGAGCTCGCCGGTGCCGCTCCGGCGCACCTCCGCCGGCGCGCCGAGGCCCGAGCCCTCGGGGTCCCGGGCCTCGACCTCGAAGATCGCGACCTGATCGCCGAAGGGCGCGGCGTCGATCATCACCGGCAGACAGGCGGCGTCGCCGTGGTAGGGCGCCGGCGTCGACACCGCCGGGATGGCCTCGAGGGCGACGTCGAGCCAGGTCGCCTCGCGCAGCGGGGCCGTCGCCGCGAGCTCCCCGGGGACCACATAGTGGCCCGGGGCGGAGAGGCTCACGCGGTGATCGCCGGGGGCGACGTCGTCGAAGCACGCGACCCCGTTGGGGCCGGTGACGCGCTCGCGGGCGCCGTCGTCGAGGCTCACGGTGACGCCGCCGATCCCGGTTCCGGCCGGCGCGTGGCGCACCTTGACGAAGAGGTCGGCGGTCACGACGGACGGCTCCGCCAGCGGCAGCGAGGGCGGCCAGTGCCCGTAGGTCCCGAAGTTGTCGCGGTAGAGCGGGCGATCGACCTCGAGCGCGTCGATCGTCCACAGGCGGTCCCACGAGGTCGTGAAGGTCGGTCGCGCGCCGTCGCCGACGGCGAGCTCGAGGGTGTAGCCGAGCCCGGCGTCGGCGCCGTCGGTCGCGAAGCTCACCGTGAGCAGGCCGCGCGGCGCGGTGACGTAGGCCTCGGGGTCGATGGCGACCTCCAGCGTCGCCTCGCCCACGATCGGGTCGGCGGCGGCGTCGAGGCCGGGGAGGTCGAGCCGGACCACGCCCCGCACCACGTCCACCAGCGGCAACGCGGAGAAGAAGCGGGCGCTGACGGTCCACGTCTCGCCCACGCGATCGGCGGGCAGCGCGGCGGCGGGCGCGCCGGCGGCGTCGCGCCAGACGACCTCGTCGACGAGGAACCCGACCTGGACGTCGTAGTCGTCCGGCAGGAACGCCAGCAGCGACGACAGGTTGCCCGCCTGCATCGCCGGGCCGTTGTAGCGCGGCCAGTCGGTGGAGCGGGTCGCCAGGAACGCGATGGCGAAGGACGGGCCGAGGTCGCTCAGCGCCTCGTCGTAGAGCGACCAGAAGGCCGGCGACATCAGCGCCGTCTCCTTCACGCGCTCCACGTCGCGCGCGGCGTCCTCGCCGAGCTCGAAGTCGCCCGGGGACAGCACGCTGTCGAGGGCGCCGCCGAGGACGAGGTCGACGAGGGCGTCGGGCGGCATCGTGACGAGGGCGTGGACGAGCTCCCGCGCGGCCTCTCGCCCCGACCCGCCGAGGATCGCGCGGACCTCGTCGAAGACGCCGGAGACCTCGGTCAGGGCGGCGCCGCAGTCGGTGGCCCGGCCGAGGTAGGCGCGGGCCGTCTCGCAGTACCAGGTGAAGACGGACGCGAGCCGCGCGCGCGCCTCGTCGCCGTCGAGGTAGAGATCGTAGAGCGCGTCGACGACCGTGTCCCAGTCGCCGATCATCAGGTCGCCGAAGCCCTCGACGAGCCCCTCGGACTCGCGCTCGGGGCCCTGGTCCGCGATGGCGTCGAAGATCCCGATCGGCGCCGACGAGAACAGCGTCGAGACGACGAAGCCCTCGGAGGAGGCGTCGGACGCGTTGTGGCACAGGTGCCCGAGGGCGAAGAGCAGGTGCTCCGGCCCGAGCGCCGCGGCCTGGTCGATGAGGTGATAGCTCAGCGCCTTGCCGTGGCCGAAGTCGACGGTGTCGAGCGCGAAGTCCAGATCCGGCGAGATCGCCCCGAGCGTCAGGTAGGAGCGCCAGAGCGGCGCTTCCATCAGCGTTCCCCAGGCGGGATCGTCCACCGCCAGGCGCTCGAGCGTCCGCACGGCCTCGCGGCTGTGGACGCCCGGCCCGAAGGCGTGCGCCGGGTCGGCGACCACGAGGGCCGCGCTCGCGGCCGCCCACCAGATCAGACATCGTCTCCAGCTCATCCCGCACACCTCCGCCCTCTAGAGGAGTAGCACTCGTCGGCCCCGGGCGCACGCCCGCCCAGTCCCTCGGACGAAGGTCACAGCCGTGGGCCGTGCGGGCACGGGGCGGAGAGGCGCGCGGCCGTGCTTGATCAAGCTTGATCAAGCA
>SBGO01000770.1 GCA_006226565.1 Deltaproteobacteria bacterium
AGGAACCCGCGCATCCCGGCGACGGCCGCGAGCTCGGGGTGCGTCGCGAGGCCCCGCCCTCCGCGCCAGCGCTGCCCGCGCACGGTCACGTCGGGCTGCCGACCGTAGACGAGCCGCTCGAGCATCGCCCGGTAGTCGGCCTCGGCCGGCGGGGGCACGAGGCGGTAGCCGCGCCAGCGGTCGCGATAGGCCGGGCTCAGCGCCGAGCGGCCGGCGTACTCGGCCGGGTTCATCGTGGCGAAGATGCGGAAGCGCGGGTGGACGGGCGCCCCGCGCCCCCCGATGACGGCGTTGTCGTGCTCGGTGACCACGAGGCTCGGGTGTCGCTCGAGGACCGGGTTGAGCCGCTCGAGGATCTGCGGTTCCGCCAGGTTCAGCTCGTCGAGGAGCAGCCACCACCCGTGCCGCATCGCCTTGATGACGAGGCCGTCCTGCCAGCGCCAGGCGGGGCCGGCCGCCGCGCGGGCGTCGTCCGCGCCCGCGTCGGAGGGGACGAAGCGGCCGATGAGCTCGCCGGTGTCGGTCTGTCCGTTGAGGTTGAGCCGGACGAGGGGCTGGCCCAGCAGCATCGCGAGGTACTCGACGACGCTGGTCTTCGACACGCTCGTCGGCCCCTCGAGCAGGCACGGCTCGCGCAGCTCGACGCACTCGGCGACGTGGAGCAGGGTCTCGAGCGTGCGCGCGTCGAGGCAGTAGTCCACGAAGCGCTCGTGGCCGGGCACGAGCTCCGCGCCGGGGCCCTCGCCGGGCCAGCGCTCGAGGTCCAGGTCGCCCACCCGCACGGCGTCGAGGCGCAGGTCGAGGAACGGGCGCGGCGGCCCCGAGCGCGGCGCGGGATCGGCGAGCCAGGTCGCGAGGTCGAGCGGCGCGTCGTGGGGCGTCCGGTCGCCGGCGCCGGCGCCGTGCGGCACCTCGAGCCAGATGTCGCGGTCGTCGTCGCCCCACGCCTTGACCAGCTCGAAGGCCGCGCCCAGGGCCTCGCCCGCCAGCCGGGCCACGTGCTCGACGAGGGCGAGGGGCGCGCCGCCGTAGAGGACGCTCGGGGTGCCGGAGCGGTGCCGCGGGGTCACCTCGAACGACCTCCAGCCGAGGAGCCTCAGCTGGTCCGTGACGCCGCGGGGACGGTGCTCGCGTGGGTGGATGATGCTCAGGCTGTGCTCCGCCGTCGCGGCGCGCAGCCAGGCGTCCAGCCCCATGGGGCCGCACGTCGCCACCGGGAGCGTGATGACGACGCGATCGTCGTCGTCTGCGAGGCAGTGCGCCGCACAGAGCGCGTGGTCGGCGGGCACGCCGGCGTCGCGGATGAAGCGCTCGGCCGCGTCGCGGATGAAGGCCGTGACGCCCGGCGCCGCGTCGGCCGCCCCCCAGGCGACCTGGAAGCCGTGGAGCCCGCGCGGCAGCTCCGTGACCCGTGGGTTCTCGTAGCCGGCCGAGGTCAGCGCGGCCGCGAGGCCCGCGGCGCGGTCGACGGCGTCGGTGCGGATCTCGACGCACCACCGGCGTGGATCGGAGCCGGCATAGGGACGTAGCGCGCCGCTCCTCAGCGCGTCGAGCGGGAGCTCGATGCGCGCGCCGCCCGGGGAGCCCCCCCGGCCGTCCGGACCCTCCTCTTCGACCCACGGGTGGCCGCTCGTGTCGAGCCCCATCCGCTCCACGAAGCGGTGCGCGACGTCGCGGATGGCCTGCTTGGCCTCCTCGTCCTCCGCGAAGGCGCCGAAGTGGATGCGGAAGCGCGGCGCGAGCCGGGCAGGGACGGGCGTCAGCGCGGTCTGACGGAACCCCGCGGCCTCGAGCTCGCGAGCCAGCTCCTCGAGGGCCTCGATGTCGTCGCCGGCGATCTCGATGGGGAACCGCGCGTGGGGCGGGAGGCCGACCATGGCCGGGTCGCGGATCTCGATGAAGACGTCGTCGTCGTGGTCCGGCCACTTCTTCTCCTCGGTGAGCTCCGGCACGCCGAGGTCGGCGGCGACGAGGCGGATGAGGTCCCGGACGTACTCGGAGGCGCCCCCGAAGGTGATCTTGTCGCGCACCTGGCGGCCCACCTTGACGCGGAAGTGGTCGAAGCCGACGGCGCGCAGCGCGGCCTCGAGCTCGTCCGCCATCGCGGCGGAGTCCGTCTTGATGCGGACCTTCCAGGTGCCGAGGGGCCGGGCGTCTCCGAGGCGCAGCTCGAGGTCGGCGCCCGGGGCGGGCTCGCTCCGGACGAGGGAGGGGCGGAGGTGCTTCAGGCCCTCCGTGAGCCCGGTGAGCGCGCTGACGTCGAGGTCGGAGCGGTAGCGCAGCTCGCAGCGGCGCGGGCGCGCCTCGACGACGGTGACGTCGTGGCCGCTGGTCTCGAGGAGGGGGCGGACGCGCTCGGCCAGGGCGAGATGTCGGGTCGTGACCTGAATCCTCATGTTAGACTCCCTTCACTGGGGCTTCGGCCCCGAAGCGGGTACACTGGCGCGACGACGCCCCGAGGGACGCTGGTGGGCGAAAGAAGAGTGTGATTGGCTATGGTATCGCGCTGTGTTGCCACAGGGAAGCACGGTTGATACCATAGTCAAGCACACTGGTTCATTTCGTTGCCGGTCGACGGGTTTTCGCCATGCTTCCAAACGACGACGACGATCTTCACCGGCTCCTCGGCGAGCGCCTCCGCGTGTGGCGAGGGGAAGAGCGTGCCATGAGCCGCCGCGAGCTCTCGGAGGCGACGGAGCACGCGCCCATCCCGCCAGCACGCTGCCTCGCGTTCCTGCGGGGCGAGGCGCTGCCCGACGCGGACGAGCTCGACCAGCTCGGCGACGCGCTGCTGCTCCCCCCCAACGCCAAGCAGGGGCTCGGGGACGTGGTCGCGCGCCAGGACCTGCGGCGGTTCCAGGAGAAGCTCACCGAGCTCATGCAGTCCTCGCTGGTCGGGAGGCGGCTCCACGCGGTCGGGGCCCCCAGCGCCCATGAGGGGCTGTCGGAGCTGACGCGGGCGGGGGTCGCCGAGATCACGATCCGCAAGATCGAGAGCGGCGCCATGGTCCCGAGCGGCGCGCTCGTCGACCGGCTCATCGACGCGCTCGGCATCGACGACGCGGGAGAGAAGCGGACGCTCCGGGCGTGGGCGAGCCTCGGCGCTCAGAACATCCGGGAGGCCGCGCGCGCCATCGCCGACCTGCTGCTCGACGACAAGGTCGGACGGGAGCTCTGGCCGTACTTCACCACGGCGTGGGGCGAAGGGCCTCCCGTGCGGCGAGATGAGCCGTCCGTGATGCATCGCATCTCCGACAGCTCGCCCGTGTCCGTCGCGTTCGCCGTCGAGGGGGCGGTGTCCTCCGAGCTCGGGCAGCTCCCGCTCCTCGCCGAGGCCCGACGCGAGCCCGTGCCGAGGGCGTGGCAGGGCCCGCTGATGAAGCGCTGGCGCTACCTCCCCGCGCTCCCGCCGCTGCGCGCGGCCGAGCCCGACGGGCTGGCGTCGCGCATCCGGGGGATGCTGTGGGGCGCCGCGGTCGGCGACGCGCTCTCCAACCGCTTCTCGGGCGTGTCGCCGGTCGAGCGTCGCACGCTGATGATCGCGGAGGGCATGCGGACGGTGGAGGCGCTGCGCGCGCGCGGAGGCCCCGACGAGGCCATCGCGCTGGCCGAGGCGGCGATCGAGCGTGCGCGCCGGGACGAGCGGCACGTGATCACGGGCTACCTCCCGGACCCGCGCGCCGACTGGGCGGTGACGGGCATCCCGATCGGCGACACCGAGGTCTCGTTCGAGACGGTGCGACACCTCGTCGAGCGGGGACGCCTGGAGCCCGGGGCGCTGATGGCGGCGTTCTCGGCGCGGAGCCCCATCCACCGCGTGGGCAACAGCACGCAGCGCGCGGTGCGGGCGTTCGACGAGGGCAAGCCGTGGGACCGCTGCGGCGCCCGGAGCGCCGGGAACGGGGCCCTCATGCGCATCGCTCCGACGGTCCTGCCGTACCTGGGCGGGAGCTCGACGGACCAGTGGCACGACGTGGTCGCGGCGACGGTCCTGACCCACGCCGACGCCGCGGCCATCGGGGCGAGCCTGGGGTTCGTGTTCGTGCTGCGTGAGCTCCTCGCGCGCCCGGTGGGCGAGGTCCCGGCGTCGGGCTGGTGGATCGAGACGTTCCTCCGCGCGGCGGAGGATCAGACCCGCGCGCGGAACCTGAAGGCTCCCAAGGGCAGCCCTCTGGAGGACTTCACCGGGCGGCTGTCGATCGACACGGTGCTGAGCGATCTGAAGGCGCAGCTGGCGACGGGGACCGTGGCCAGCCTGGAGCGCCGGTACTGGTCCGGGGCGTTCCTGCTCGAGACGGTGCCGATGACGCTGGCGATCCTCGAGCTGCACGCCGCGGAGCCCCGCGAGGCCCTGCTGGCGGCGGTCAACGGCACGCTGGACAACGACACCATCGCCGGCCTGGTCGGGGCGGCGGTCGGCGCGCTGCACGGGCTCGACGCCCTCCCGAGAGAGTGGCGCGACGGGCACTGTGGCTACCTCGCGAGCCCGTTCGCCCGCGAGCGCCCCGACGAAGACCGCCTGGAGCCGCTCATCGACGCCGCGGTCCAGCGGTTCGTGACGGACGCCGACGCCGGTGAGTAGGTCCTGGTGAAAGCGACGCAGACCACGGGACAGGCGGAGCGCCGAGCGGGCGTCGGCCGCTAGGCCGGACGAACCGGGTCGGCTAAGCTGGGGACATCACTCGTACGATCACCTCACCGCAGGCCTGGCCAGACGTGGCCGAGCGGCCTGGCTTGCAGCGATCTGCGAGGAGCCCGACGTGACACCACTCCACAGCATGCGATCGATCCCCCTCGTCGCCATCGTCGCCTGTGCAGGCGCGCTCTCCGGGTGCGGCGACGCGTCCGGGCCCGGCGAAGACACCGCGCAGGTCGATGCGGACACCCGCGGTCCGAACGACACGGCGGAAGACACCCTCGTCGCCGACACCGCGGCCCTCGACGGGCACGACGCGGACACGGACGTCGGCCCCGCGGACGACCTGCCGACCCCGACGCTGTCGCGGATCACGTCGCACCGCCACGGGTGCGCTGTTCGCGGCGGGAAGGTCACCTGCTGGGGCGCCCCCGGCAGCGACAGGCTCGGCGACGGGGTGATCGAGCGACGCTCCCAGCCGCGGTCGAGCCCCGCGCTGGAGCAGCTCGGCCCGCTGGTCGGCCTCGCCCTCTCCGACCACAACATCTACCTGTACCACGGGCTCGACCAGCACGGCTGCGCCCTGACCGCCACCGGGGAGGTCTGGTGTTGGGGCCGCAACGAGCGCGGGCAGGTCGGCGACGGCACCGCGACCTGGGTCGCCGCCCCCGTTCGGCCGCCCGGGCTGCCGACCATCGCGCAGATCAGCGTCGGCAACGCGCACTCGTGCGCGCGGACGAGCGCCGGCGCGGTCTTCTGCTGGGGCGACAACACGTTCGGGCAGGTCGGGCCCGTCGACCGCGACTGGAAGCCAACCCCCGCCCAGGTCGCGGAGCTGTCGGAGGTCACCGAGATCGCCGCCGGCCGCGACTGGACCTGTGCGCTGCGCGGGGACGGCAGTGTCTGGTGCATGGGATCCGTCGCTTCGGGCTCGGCCACGCCGACCGCCCTCGCGACGCTCCCGCCGGCCGCTCACATCTCGGGTCAGGTCGATCAGCTCTGCGCCCTGACGACGGACGGCGGCGAGGTCTGGTGCCTGCAGGACGGCGTCCCGGTGCAGATCGCGGGGCTCTCCGACGTGGAGGTCCTCGAGGTCGGAGGCTACTGGGGATGCGCCATCGACGCCGCCCACACCCTGAGCTGCTGGTCGAACTGGGGGGCGCCGGTGACGGTGCAGATCGACTCGCCGCTCACGCGCCTCGCCGTGGGGAGCACGGGCTGCGGGCTCGATGACGAGGGCCGCGTCTTCTGCTGGGATCAGGAGGGCGCCGACGTCGCCGAGCCGACCGCCGTGGACGGCCTGCCCGACGCGGCTCGCCTCTACGGGGGCGACACCTACGTCTGCGCGTCCACCCGCGCCGGGGAGACGCGCTGCTGGGGGTTCTGGCCCCCGCTCATGCCCCCGGCGCCGGACCCCAGGACCCAGCCGCTCGACATCCCGGGGACCGCGGTGGCGGTGGTGTCGGAGGGGTTCGACTGCGCGCTCCTGGACACGGGCAAGGTGTGGTGTTGGGGAGACGCGTACGGGTCGACGCCGGTCGAGGTGAGGGGACCGCGCGCCCTCGGCCTCGTCGCCTCGGGGGGGATGGCCTGCGCCGTCGTCGGCGACGTGGACCTGGACGAGCGGGTGGCGTGCTGGGGCGCGGGTGACGTCGATGGGTTGACGCGGCTCCTCGACCCCATCCTGCTCCCGGAGCCCGCTTGCGGCACGCCCGACTGTCAGAGCGTCCGGGCCAGCGTGCGGGACCTCGTCGGCCGCGGTCACGGCTGGGCGACCGGCTTCTGTGCGGTGGTTCGCCCAGCGGGCCGGCCGGACGCCCCGACCCACGTGATGTGCTGGGGCGAAGAGCCCTTCGCGCCGACGCCGACCCTGGTGCCGGTGCCCATCGAGTTCGTCGGCCGGATCTGGATGTGGGGCGTGGCGATCTGCGCCCAGGCGCCGACCGGGGGCGCGGTGTCGTGCGTGTCCACCGAGGACTTCGGGAACCCGCAGGGCGGCCAGGCCGGGCAGCTGGACCTGCCCGAGGGCGTCGGCGTGCTGCGCCAGCTGGGGGACGGCTGCCTTCTCTCCGAGGCCGGCGTGGTCTGGTGCAGAGAGGGCGGCTGGGCCGAGGTCGGAGCGTCCGACGACGGCGAGCCTGCCGCGCCGAAGCAGGGCTTGGTGGCCGAGGACCTCGCCGTGGACGCCGTGACCTGTGCCCTCGGAGAGGACGAGACGGTGTGGTGCTGGGGCCCGTCGAATGGGCCTCTGAGCTTCATGCGGGAGCCCGTCGGCGCGACGCCCCGGCGCATCGAGGGGCTCACCGACATCGAGCACGTCGACCTCACGGACCGGATCGGCTGCGCGGTGGACGCCGCCAACGAGATCTGGTGCTGGGGACGTGGGGCGGACCGCCTCGCGCCGGACGAGTCCACGCCTCAGCCCTACGCCCAGCTCGACCACCACGTCTTCGACCTCGGCGGCGCGGACGTCGAGCAGCTGGCGACGAGCGTCGACTTCGCCTACATGGAGTACTCCCTCAACGAGGTGTGCCTGCGCCTGAGCGACGGGACCGTGCGGTGCTTCGGCCGGATCCTCCACCTCGACGAGCGCGGCGGCTGCAGCGGGGGCTGTGCTCTCCCCGCGGCCATCAGCGGCCTGGCCGGCGTGACCGACATCGCGGGCAGCGGCTCGTGGGCGTACGGGAACGACGGCTACGTCTGCGCGCTCCACGGGGGCGCGGTGTCCTGCTGGGGCAAGGACAACTACAGCGTCACCGGTGGCCCGACGCGCGACGCCGCCTGCTCGATCTGGTCCTCGGACGCCTGGGTGGACACCCCCGCCGCCGTGGCGGGCGTGAGCGCCGCCGTCGCCATCGACGCCGACGGCGGCGCCGCGTGCGCGGTGATCGACACCGGCGAGGTCTACTGCTGGGGCCATCCGGACATCGTCGGTGTCGGGCAGGGCGGCTCCTGCCAACCTGGCGGCGACCCGGACTGCTGCGACATGATCACGTCGACCCCGACCCCCATCCCCGGCCTCACGACGGCCAAGGAGGTCGCGCTGGGCGAGGGCTTCGGGTGCGCCCGGCTGGGCGACGGCACGGTCAGCTGCTGGGGAGTCGGGAGGGACTTCCAGCTCGGGGACGGGCACACGGTCTACCGGAGCACCCCCGTCACGGTCCCCGGCCTGAGCGGGGTCGTGCAGCTCGGCCATGCCGGCGCGACGCACATCTGCGCGCTGACGGGCGCCGGGGAGGTGTGGTGTTGGGGCGCCGGTCCGTGGGCGACGGACCCGGCCGAGCCCCGCGCGCTGACCGCCCCCGAGCGCGTCTTCAGCGGGGCGAAGGAGGTCGCGAGCGGCGGCGACAAGACGTGCTTCGTGACGACCGAGGGAGAGGTGTGGTGCATCGCCGCGCCGCTCGACTCGGCGCGCGACCCGGAGAGCCCCGTCGTGACCCTGCCTGCGCCGTAGACGCCGCTAGTCGGTCGCGCGGAGGCACTCCGTTTCGGCTTCCTCGTACTTGCGGTACTCGTCGTCGAGCTCGAGCGCCAGGGTGACGCTCCTCAGCGCCCGCAGCGCCGTTCCGTTGCAGCGCTCGAGCTCCTGCGCCTTCCTCAAGGCGGGGAGCGCCGCCTCGAGCCGGCCGTGGGCCTCCTTCAGGAGCGCCTGGGTGCGCCCTTCGTCGTCGGCTGCGTGCGCCTGCTGCGTCAACGCGACCGCGCGGTTGACGCGCAGCACCCCCAGGTTCGTCCAGGCGTGCGCCCTGCTCGGGTCGAGCTCCGTGGCCGCACGATAGACCGCGTCGGCCTTGTCGAGCTGACCGGCCTGCTCGAGCAGGGAGGCCCAGGCGACTCGGATCATGTAATCTTTCGGGTTGGCGCTCGCGGCCTGCTCGAAGCGCTGCAGCGCCCGCGCGAGCTGGCCGGGCGCGTTGAAGAGGGTGTCGAGCTCGAACCGCTGCAGATCCGCCGAGACGTCTTCGTACTGCTGGGTGAGCTGGCCCCATTCAACACGGTCGTAGCGGTCCTTCATCGCCCGGAGCCGCGCCATCTCGCCGTCGAGCGCCTTTCGCCCAGCCGCGAGCGTGGCCAGCGCCGCGTCGGCGTCCTGGTGCGGGTATCGCTCGATCAGCGCCTTTCGGTAGTAGACGTACGCGATGAGGAGGTCGGGGTGCGCCGGCGGATGCTCGCCGAACAGCCGCGCGGCGGTCGCGAAGTCGGCGTGGGCGTTGCGCGTGTCGGGCGCGTCGGTCTCGCCGTCGAGGCTGCGCTTGGCCTCCGCGCGGAGGGAGTAGGGGAGGTACTCGTCCGGCGCGATCTGGATGGCGACGTCGAGGACCCCTAGGGCCTCCGCGTAGGCCGCGCGCTTGTCCTCGCGGGATAGGGTGGGCTGCGAGGCGTGATGCAGGACCCCGGTCGCGGTCTGGAGGGCCTGCTGGTAGAGCTGCGGGAGCTCCGCGGCGACCAGCTCCTTCCATCGGCCGGCGTGCTCGTGCTCGCGGGCGCGGCGGTAGTCGTTCCATGTGCGTGGGATGAGTTCCTTCGCGGCGTTCTCGAGCTCCTCCTGGGCGTGCGGGTCCCCAGCGCCGGCGCGCTGTATGGCGCCGGCGAGCTCCACGACCCGGGCCATCCGCGCCTTGGCCCGATAGTAGTACGCCTTCGGGACGTTCTCGGGCGTCAGGAGCGACGGATCGGCGAGGGCCGCGTCGAGGTCGCTCAGCGCGCGGCCGTAGTCTCCGGACGTGAAGGCGACGACGCCGGCCGTCACCCTGGCGTTCTGGGCGTGGGCCGCGGGCGCGAGGCCCACGCCGAGGAGGAGGAGCGTCATCAAGAGGGGCTTCGTCATGCGCACGCCTCGCCCGAAGGCGTCCTTGGTTCGGAGGGGTATCCCGTCAGCGCAGCGCGCGATTCCCGACGCCGCTGAGATGTCGCGTACCAACGCCACGAATGTGACGTGTAATTTGCGCGTGCGCAAATTCGTGGCAGGGCCGGTCTGACTTCTGCCGGTGGGCTGAGTTTGCGGGCTCCGATCACTTGCGATTGCGCGCTGCAACACGCTAGGTTCGTCGCTGGGCGAGCTGCGTTCACAGCACGGCCCAATCCCAGACAGCGAGGTCGTCATGATACGGCTGACCGTGTCGAGGCTGCTTCTGGGCGTGTTTCTGCTGGTCACAGTGGTTGGCGCCTGCGGCAAGAACGAGACGAGGCCCGCGCGCCTGTCCCTGGCCATCCTACCGCTCGAGCTCCCGAGCGTCGGGGTCGCCACCTACGACCTGAAGGTCGAGTACGACGACGCCGAGACCGGCTGGACCACGGTGGCCGAGATCACCGGGATCGAGTCGATCCAAGGCGGCAGCGCGAGCTACGTCGGCCCGTGCGTGCCGGGACCGAGCCGGGTCACCGTGACGTTGACCCAGCTGCTCACCCCTGGCGGCGCGCCCGCGGAGGTCGTGCTCCCGCCCCCGATCCAGGAGCCCTTCGTCTGCGTCGAGAACGCCGACACCTTCGTCGAGCTCGACGTCTTCGTGGTGATGAGCGCGAGCCAGGGCTTCCTCGATCTCAACCTCGACCTCGACGACCTGTTCTGCAGCGCGAAGGTGGACTGCGCGGCCGCGCTGCTCCAGCACCCGACGACCGGCGAGCGCGGCCCGACCCTCGTCACCGGCCTGGCGTGCACCGGCGGCGCCGACACCACCGTCGACGAGAACTACGTGGGCTTCGAGAACGCCGTCCTCTGCTGCGACGACGGCGTGACGGCGGCCTGCACCCTGCTCGGGCAGGAGCCGCCCGACATCGGGGTCCTCTACACCCAGACCTACGAGGGCACCGAGGAGATCGCCGGAAAGCACTTCTTCAACACCGCCTGGCGCCTCGACGACGCCTGGCTCGCGGCCCACGACGCCCACTGCACCTTCAGCGCCTTCGGCTTCGTCACCAGCGACCCGGGCGGGAACCCGCCGACGACGTACACCGAAGGGATGCCGGCGGTGCACTACTACGCCGAGATCAACGCCGACGGCAGCTGCGGCATCGGGTCGGCGGTGACGGTCGCCTACACCGGCGAGCAGCAGCAGGTGGCGGATTGCTCGCCGCGCCCCGACGTCGGGCCGTTCGAGCCCGAGATCTGCGACGGCATCGACAACGACTGCGACGGGCTGATCGACGCCGCCGACCCCGATCTCACCGAGCTGCCCTGCACCCCGCCCGACGGCGACGGCGACGGGGTGGCGGACGCGCCCGACAACTGCCCGACGGTCCCCAACGCGGACCAGGCCGACGCCGACCTCGACGGCATCGGCGACGCCTGCGACCCCGACATCGACGGCGACGGCCTGCTCAACGGCTCGGACAACTGCCCGTACGACTTCAACCCGCTGCAGGAGGACTCCGACCTCGACGGCTTCGGCGACGCCTGCGACGTCGGCGGGCAGGTCTGCGGCGACGGCAACCTCGAGGCCCCGGAGCAGTGCGACCTGGGCGCGGCCACGAACTCCGAGGATCCCAACGCCACCTGCCGCACCGACTGCCTCCTGGCGCGCTGCGGAGACGGCGTCGTCGACGATCTGGCCCCGCGCTTCGAGGCCTGCGACGACGGCAACACCATCGACAACGACACCTGCACCAACAGCTGCGCCGTCAACGTCCCCAACGGCGTCACGCTGCCCTACTACGAGGGCTTCGACTCCACCGCGGTGCAGATGCTCGCGCTGACCGCCGCCGAGGTGCCCTGGTGGGCGCCCGGCACGCCGCGTTGGCAGCTCGCCACCGCCGGCCCCCTCGGCCCCGATCCGCACCCGCGCTACCTCTACAGCGCCACCGCTACGGGCATGTCGACCCAGCTGGTCTCCCCGCTGCTCGACGCGACCGGCGCCTCCCAGCTGACCTTCCAGTTCCGCGCCGCCCTCGAGCCCAACGGGGCCGGCGCCAGCGTCACCTTCAAGGCCGAGATCTCCGCCGACGCCGGCGCCAGCTGGACGACCCTCTACGCCCACGGCACCGACGCCCCCCTCGAGCCGACCATCGTGACGCTCGACGTCTCGCCCTACGTCGCCAACGAGCCCGACGCCCAGCTGCGCTTCCTGGTCGAGGGCGGCGCGGCGGCGGACGTCCTCTACATCGAGGTCGACGACGTCACCGTCGCCGAGGGCCACGCGCCCAGCCTCGGCGCCCTCGCGGACGCGTTCGCCGCCCAGGACACGAGCCAATACCTGGCCGTCACGGCGAGCGATCTCGACACCCCGGGCGCGGGCCTGAGCTTCGGCCTCGTCGGCCCGTCCTTCGCCACCCTCAGCGACAACGGCAACGGCAGCGCCACCATCGCGCTGGCGCCGGTCGAGGCCGACATCGGCACGCACACGGCGACGGTCTCCGTCAGCGACGGGATCTTCGTCGACGAGGCGACCTTCGCCATCACCGTGACGCCCCCGTCCCAAGGCCCGGGCAACCCGGTCGCGGTGATCCTGGTGCGCGACGCGCCGGGGGGCGTGGGCAACCTGGTCGGTGACCTCACCCTGGTGGTGGGCGAGAGCGACACCTTCTACGCCGCCGGCTACGACTCGAACCTCGACTACATCGGCGACACCTCCGTCGTCTGGTCCACCGGCGGGAGCCTGCCCTACGAGCTCGCCGGCCCCCAGTCGAGCTTCACCTTCGCCGCCACGGTCGCCGGCACCTCCGGGCCGGTGGTCGCGAGCCACCCCGACCCGACGGTCATCTCCGGCGCGACCGGGACGATCACCGTGAACGCGCCTCCGCCCGGCGCCCCCAGCCCCTCCGTGTCGACCCTCACCGCCAACCCGCCGGGCATCGTCGCCGACGGCACCAGCACCGCGACCGTCACCGTGGTGGTGAAGGACGCCAACGGCACCGTGCTCACCGACCCGCACACCGTCGTCATCAGCACGACGGCCGGGACGCTCGTCGGCACGGTCGCCGACAACGGAAACGGCACCTACACCCAGCAGCTCCAGTCGGCCGCGGCGCCCGCCATCGCCACGCTGAGCGCCACCATCGACGGCGACCCGCTGACCCACACGGCGACCGTGGAGTTCGCGGAGGCGACCCACATCCTCGCCCTGACGACCGTCATCAACTGCAGCAACTACGCGACCTATCAGGGGCAGGACCTGATCATCACCGGCGGCACCCTGACCATCAACAGCAACGGCTGCGAGCCGATGGAGTTCGGCGCCGTCACCGTCAAGAACGACGGCGCCAACAACTGCAAGATCGTCCACAGCGAGACCACGCGCGCGGCCTGGTACAAGATCGACCTGCGGGTGGACAGCCTGCGCGTCGAGCCCGGCTGCAGCATCAACGTCGACGGTCGCGGCTACGAGGGCGCGTACACCGCGACCTATCCGACCGGCTACACCCAGGGCAACAGCGCCAGCGGCGGCGCCAGCGGCAACGTCGGCGGGACCCACGGCGGCTACGGGGCCAACGCCACCGGCTCCGGCCTCATCTACGGCGACATGCGGAACCCGGGCGAGCCCGGCGCCGGCGGCGGCAAGTACGACACCTCCACCAGCTACTACGGCGGCGACGGCGGCGGCGTGGTGCGGATCCAGGTCAACCCGGGCGGCTTCCTGGTGGTCGACGGCTCCATCAGCGCCAACGGCGAGCACCGCGACGGCTCGCGCGGCAGCGGCGGCGCGGGCGGCAGCATCTTCCTCTCGACGCCGTCGCTGACGGGCAACGGCACCATCACCGCCAACGGCGGCCGGGGGAACACCACCTACGGCAACGGCGGGGGCGGCGGGCGCGTCGCCATCGTCGGGCTCGAGACCTACGGCGCCCGCTTCGCGCCGAGCGCCTTCGTGAGCTACGTCCAGGCGCGCGGCGGGACCGGCGAGGGCAACGAGGGCGGCGCCGGCACGGCGTACGTCGAGTACCCCGGCGAGCCCGACGGCCGGCTGTACGTCGCCAACGCGAGCTACGCCTCGGACAGCGCCTCGACCAAGCTCCTGTGCGTGCCCCCCGGCGTCCTCGACTCGGTCGACGCCAACGGCTTCGTGGACCTCGACGCCAACCTGCGGGTCGGCGCGCAGACCTGGGGCCGGTTCGTCGGCACCACGGTCAACCCGAAGAGCGGGCAGGGCGGGGCCGGGTTCGGAGACGACGCCACCTTCGACATCACCGCCCACACCGCCAGCGACGTCAGCCTGAACGGCGACGCCAGCGCGGTCGCCGCCGCGGGGGACGCCTACCGGGGGATGGTCGTCGTCGGCCACCTCATCGTCACGGCGGGCGCCCGCCTCGACGCGCGGGGCTGCGACCTCTGGGTCAAGGGCGGGGGCGTCGACGACCCGACGGTGCTCAGCGTCAACGGGCAGCTGCTCGTCGAGAAGGCCGACCTCGGGCCGATCACCACGATCAACGTGGCGAGCGGCGGGCTCACCGTGACCAACGACCTCATCGGCAGCAACGACGCCGACTTCCGCTTCGACGTCACGCTGACCGGCGGGAGCTCGAGCCTGCCCAACGAGAAGCTCGGGAGCCTGACGGTCCAGAGCGCCGGGGCGCTGACGGCGGCCACCCTGGACGTCAGCGGCGCGATGCTGGTCCAGAGCGACGCGGACGTCACGATCTCGAACGCGACGCTGAGCGCGGGCACGCTGACCATCACGGGCACGGGCTCGACCCTGACCCACACCGCGACCAGCACCGGCCCCACCGAGCGCCGGCTCGACATCACCGCCGACGAGGTCATCGTCGACTCGGGCGGCACCATCGACGTCAGCGGGCGCGGCTGGCTCGGTGGCAACAACAGCCACACCAGCGGCTACGCCCCGTACGCCTTCGCGGCGGCGCCGGCCTCCCAGGGCGGCGGCCACGGGGGCGAGGGCGCCCGCGACAACAACGTCGCCGACGGCGGCGAGGCCTACGGCTCGCTCTACCACCCGACCCACAACGGGGCGGGCGGCGGCGGCAACACCAGCTACGCCGACCGCGGCGGCTCCGGCGGCGGGACGATCCACATCGTGGCGGCCACGCGCGCCGTGCTCAACGGCGCGCTGCGCGCCAACGGCTACAACGGCGTCGACCCGGGCAGCTACGGGACCGCGGGTGGCGCGGGCGGCTCCATCTACGTGGAGGCGCCGCTCATCCAGGGCAACGGCCCGCTCGAGGCCTACGGCGGCAACGGCGCCGACGACGACGCCGCGGGCGGAGGCGGCGGGCGCATCGCGCTCATCGCCGCCGACGCCATCACCGACGTCCCGGGGAGCCGCTCCCCCTACGGCGCGTTCAACGTCCGCGGCGGCGTCACCAACGGCAACGGCGGGGCCGGCACCTTCTACCGTCGGGTCGGCAGCGCCGACGGCGACCTCATCATCGACAACGAGGGGTACGCCGCGCACGCGTACACCCCGCTCATCTTCCGCGGCAGCGGCACCCTCACGAGCGCCCTCGGCGACCCCGACGACGCGGTCGAGGCCAGCGCGAGCCCGCTCTTCGACGCCCTCGGGCCGATCGACGACTATCACATCCGCCTCGGCGCGGGCGCCGACCCGGTGAGCCTCGAGGACGACCTCGTCTTCGGCGTCGTCGCCACCGACAGCTCGACGCGGCTGACGCTGGATGGCGACCCGGTCGCCGCTGGCGTCGCGGCCGGCACCCCGTGGTCGGCCTACTACCGCTTCGACAACCTCGACGTGCGCGGCGCCGCCTGGCTCGACGTCCACGGCGACCTGCG
>SBGO01000103.1 GCA_006226565.1 Deltaproteobacteria bacterium
CGCGAGCCCGCCCCGGCGCCCGCCGTCGCGCCCGTCGTGCGCGCCCCCGCCGCCGACCTCGAGGTCCTGACGGCGCGGCTGATGACGCTCGCGGGCTACGGGCGGGGGAACGGATGACCCGGACCTTCGCGAGCCTCCGCCACTGGCGCCGCGACGATCGGCCGGGGAGCTTCGCCCACGGCATCCATCCCCCCGAGCACAAGGAGCTGACCGCCCACCGCCCCATCGAGCGGATGCCCTTCGTCGACGCGCTGGTGCTCCCGCTCTCCCAGCACATCGGCGCGCCCTCGCGCGCCGTCGTCACCGTCGGCGACCGGGTCGAGCGCGGCCAGCTCGTCGCCGAGCCCGGCGGCTACGTCTCGGTCGCGCTCCACGCCCCGGCGACCGGCACCATCGCGGCCATCGAGCGCCGCCTCCACCCGAACGGGCAGCTGATGGACGCCATCGTGCTGCACGTGGACTCCTGGGCGACCCAGCGCGTCCTGGCCGCGGACCCCGTGGACCCCGCCACCCTGACCGAGGACCAGCTCGTCGAGCGGATCCAGCGGGCGGGGCTGGTCGGCCTCGGCGGCGCCGCCTTCCCGAGCCACGTCAAGGTCAAGGTCCCCGAGGGCAAGCGCGTCCGCGCCGTGGTCATCAACGGCGCCGAGTGCGAGCCCTACCTGACCTGCGACCACCGCGTGATGGTCGAGCGCGCCGCCGAGGTGATCCGCGGGACCCTCATCCTGATGGACAACGTCGGCGCCCGCCGCGCCTACATCGGGGTCGAGCTCAACAAGCCCGACGCCATCGCGGCCCTCGAGCGGGTCGCCCCGCCCGGCGTCGAGGTCCTCGGCCTCCCGGTCAAGTACCCCCAGGGCGCCGAGAAGCACCTCATCAAGGCCATCTTCGACCGCGAGATCCCGCGCGGCGGCCTCCCCATCGACCTCGAGCTGGTCGTGAACAACGTCGGGACGATGGCCGCCCTGGCCGACCTCTTCGACCGCGGCCAGCCGCTCATCGAGCGGGTCATCACAGTCTCGGGGCCGGCGATCCGCCACCCGAAGAACCTGCTCGTGCCCATCGGGACCTCGCTCTCGGCCGTCATCGCGCACTGCGGCGGCCTCCTGCCGACCGTGAAGCAGGTGGTCCTCGGCGGCCCGATGATGGGCCAGGCCCAGAAGTCGCTGGACGTCCCGGTCCTCAAGGGGACCTCGGGCGTGCTCTGCCTCGACCGGGTCGAGATCACCGCCCGCCGCGAGCACCCCTGCATCCGCTGCGGCCGCTGCGTCGAGGCCTGCCCGATGTTCCTCAACCCCGCGCGGCTCTCGCGCCTCGTCCGCTACGAGCGCGCCGCCGACCTCGTGGCGAGCAACCTCCGGGCCTGCATCGAGTGCGGGTCCTGCTCCTTCGTGTGCCCCTCCGGGATCCCGGTGGTCCAGTACATGCGCATGGGCAAGGCGATGGTGCGCGCCGCCGAGAAGGCCGCGTCATGAGGCGCTCGACGCAAAAATGTGATGCCGCGGGGTCTGACCCCCTCACTTCACATTTTCCCCCTCCCGCCGCAGGAAAGTGTGATGCCATGGGGTCTGACCCCCTTACTTCACATTTTCACGAGGAGCGACGCCCGTGACCGAGAAGGGGCCAGAGCTGGTCGTCTCCTCGCCCCCCTTCGTCCGGAGCGGGCTCTCGACCCCCCACGTCATGCGCGAGGTCATCCTCTGCGCGCTCCTCGTCGTCGCCGGCGCCGTCTGGACCTTCGGCATCGGCGCCCTCCTCACCGTCGCCGCCGCCACCGCCGGCGCCGTCTTCGCCGAGTGGCTCGCCACCCGCGGCCGCAAGCCCTCGCCGCTGACCGACTGGAGCGCCGCCCTCACCGGCATCCTCCTCGGCCTCACGCTCCCCCCGACGATGCCCCTCTGGATGGCCTTCCTCGGCGGCGCCGTCGGCATCGGCCTCGGCAAGTCCATCTGGGGCGGCCTCGGCCAGAACCTCTTCAACCCGGCGCTCGTCGGCCGCGCCTTCCTGCAGGCGGCCTTCCCCACCGCCATCACGACCTGGGCGCCGCCCGTGAACGGCGCCATCTGGACGGTCTGGCAGAGCCAGCTGGCCCTGCCCTTCATGCGCGGCGAGGTCGACGTCATGTCCGGCGCGACCCCCCTCGGCGCCATGAAGTTCCAGGCCCAGCCGACCGGCCTCGAGGACCTCTTCCTCGGCAACGTCTCCGGCTCCCTCGGCGAGACCAGCGCCGCGCTCCTCCTCGCCATCGGCCTCTGGATGGCCGTCCGCCGCCTCTACGACTGGCGCCTGCCGCTCGCGACCCTGCTCTCGGTGGCCCTCCTCAGCGGCCTCCTCCACCTCGCCAACCCCGCCTGGCCGGGCCCGCTCTTCGAGCTGCTCTCGGGCGGGCTCCTCTTCGCGGCGGTCTTCATGGTGACCGACCCCGTCACCTCGCCCACGACCCCGCGCGGCGCCTGGATCTTCGGCGCCGGCGTGGGCGCCCTCGTCGTCCTCATCCGCACCTTCGGCGGCCTCCCCGAGGGCGTCATGTACGCGATCCTCCTGATGAACGCGCTGGTCCCGCACATCGAGCGGTTCACCCAGCCCAAGCCCTTCGGAGCCCGCTGAGATGGACCCGGCCCGCGTCAGCCCCGTCCGCATGATGGCCACCCTCGGCCTCGCCGGGATGGTGTCGGGCGCGGTCATGGCCTCGGCCTACCTGGTCACCGCCCCGGTCATCGCCGAGAACCGCGCCGCCGCCCTCGAGCGCGCCGTCTACGAGGTCCTCCCGAGCGCCGTCGCCCAGCGCCCCTTCGTCCTCCGCGACGGCGGCCTCGCCCCCTACGCCGGCCACGGCGTCCCCACCGAGGAGGCAGTCTTCGCCGGCTTCGACGCCGACGGCCGCTTCATCGGCTTCGCCGTCCCGGCCGCGGGCGCCGGCTTCCAGGACACCATCTCGCTCCTCTTCGGCTTCCGACCGGCGGACCAGCACGTCCTCGGCCTCGCCGTCCTCGAGAGCCGCGAGACCCCCGGCCTCGGCGACCGCATCGGCAAGGACGCCGCCTTCCTCCGCCAGTTCCAGGCCCTCGACGCCCACCGCGACCTGGTCGCGCGGAAGCCCGAGCGCACCCCGCCCGACGCCGACCGCGGCGAGATCGACGTCATCACCGGCGCGACCATCTCGTCGAAGGCCGTCGTCCGCATCATCGACGGCGGCCTCGACCACTGGCGCGCCCACCTCCCGGCCACGGTCGCCGCGCCCGCGCCGGGGAAGGAGGGGCCGTGACATGGCCGACGACGCCCCCGACGGACGCTACCCCGAGCTGACCAAGGGCTTCTGGCGCGAGAACCCCGTCTTCGTGCAGACCCTCGGCCTCTGCCCGGCCCTCGCCGTCACCAACAGCGCCATCAACGCCCTCGTCATGGGCCTGGCGACCACCTTCGTGCTCCTCGGCTCGAGCCTCCTCGTCTCGTCGCTCCGCCGCCAGATCCCGAAGCAGGTCCGCATCACGACCTTCATCATCATCATCGCGACCTTCGTGACCGTCGCCGACCTGACCCTCCAGGCCATCGCGCCCGACGTCCACAAAGAGCTCGGCGCCTTCATCGCCCTCATCGTCGTCAACTGCATCATCCTCGGCCGCCAGGAGGCCTTCGCCTCGAAGAACACCGTCGGGCGCTCCCTCGCCGACGCCACCGGGATGGGCGTGGGCTTCACCGCGGCCCTCTTCCTCGTCGGCGCCATCCGCGAGGTGCTCGGCGCCGGCAGCCTCTTCGGCGTGGACCTCTTCGGGCCGTCCTTCGAGCCCTGGAGCGTCATGCTGCTGCCGCCGGGCGGCTTCCTCACCCTCGGCGTCCTGCTCGCCGTCTTCGCCAAGGTCGCCGCGCGTCGGAAGCGCCGCCGGACGGCCGCGCGCCTGGCGGAGGAGGCCGCGCGATGAACGACAGCCTCGTCTGGATCTTCGTCTCCGCCTTCGTGGTCAACAACTTCACGCTGGCCTACTTCCTCGGCCTCTGCCCCTTCTTCGGGGTCAGCGGCAAGATCGAGACCGCGCTGAAGATGGGGCTCGCCAACATCTTCGTGATGCTGGTGACCTCCCTCTGCGCGACGGCGCTCAACGCCTGGGTCCTCCCCCACGCGCCCTATCTGCGCCTCATCGCCTTCATCGTGGTCATCGCGAGCACGGTCCAGTTCGTCGAGATGGTCATCAAGAAGCTCTCGCCGGCGCTCTTCCGCGCCCTGGGCATCTTTCTGCCGCTCATCACGACCAACTGCGCCATCCTCGGCCTCGCCCTCTTCCAGACCAACCGCGACTACGACCTCGTCCAGGGCCTCGTCTTCGCCCTCGGCGCCGGCGCCGGCGTGACCCTGGCGCTCCTCCTCATGGCGGGCGTCCGCGAGAGCAACGAGCAGGCCGACGTCCCCTCGGCGCTCCGGGGGGCCGCCATGAGCTTCCTCATCGGCGGCATCCTGAGCCTCGCCTTCATGGGCTTCGCCGGCCTCTTCTCGGCGGGCTGAGCGATGGAGATCCTCCTCGCCGCCCTCGGCGTCGGCGCCGCCTGCGTAGTCTGGGGCCTCGCCCTCTACCTCCGCCGCCGCCCCCACGACGACTGCGCCACGTGCGAGCGCGCGGACGCCGCCGCGCCCCACCACTCGTGCGGCGCGGAGCGGCCGCCGCTCAAGGCGTCTGAGCGGCCGGCTCGAGCGCCGGGAGCGCCGCGTAGCGCCGCCGCGCGACGGTCGTGACGGCCACCGCCAGCGCGGCGCCGGCCGCGATGTCGATGGCGTAGTGGTAGCGGAGGTACAGCGTCCCGAAGACGATGAGCACCGCGTGCGGCACGAGGAACCACAGGAACCTCCGCAGGTAGCGCGCCGTCAGCAGGACCGTCGCCAGGGTCATCGCCGTGTGCCCGCTCGGGAAGGCGTCGTAGACGTGGGGCGTACCGGTCGCCGTGACCTCGCGCAGCGCGTCGGTCAGCGCCAGCCCGTGCATCGGCCCGTCGAAGGCGAAGAGCGCGCCGAGGCTCGGGTCCTGCGCCGCGAGGGTCGGCCACAGGGCCGGCACGACGAGGGTGCCGATGACGACGAGGCAGTGGACGGTCAGGAGGACCGCCGCCGTCTCGAAGAACGCCTGACGGCGCCCCTGGAGCGCCAGCGTCAGCGGGACCGCGAGGACGGAGAAGTAATAGAGGTTGTAGGCGACCTGCGTGACCTCGGTCAGCCACGGGCTCTGGATCCCCTGCGCGAGGACGGTCAGCGGCTGCCCGAAGAGCGCGACGTCGATGGAGGCCAGCTCGCGCTCGTAGCGCGGCAGGTGGAGCCCGCCGATGAGGACGCCCGCGGTCGTGTGGAAGAACCAGATCCAGAAGAGGTAGCCCACGAGCCGCGTCAGCGTGTCGCGCCGGTCGCGGCCGCTCTGTCCGAAGGAGATGCCCAGCCCCATGACCACGAGCGAGAGCAGGAGCGCGAGCGGCGTCCCGTGGTCGTCGCTCAGCCGCGACGACGCGAGGGTCGCCACGACCAGCATCACGAAGCCGGTCGTGAGCACCAGCATGTCCGCGTAGGTGAGGCGGGCGGCCAGACGCGCGACGGGTCCGCCCCGGCGCGTCGGCTGGTCGAGGGTCGACATGGGGCTCTTGCCTCCGAGCTGCATCCCGTGACGGGTCGGTTCGAGCGAGACGATAGCGAGCGACGCGAGCGCGTCGCCTTGATCGACATCAAGCCCATATAGTGCAATATCAACTTACATCAACCTCCGTGACTGCAAATTCACATTGCACCAACCCCTCCATAACCTATTGAAATCGCGTCGCCGCGCCTGGGCACGGGTGTTGCTCTGGTCCTCACCGCAACGCTGGCGCCCCACGGAGGACACATGCGCGCGACCTGGCTGATCATCCCCCTGACCCTCGCCCTCGGCGGCTGCCTCGACGCCGGCGCCGCGCCGGAGGACCCGACCGCCGAGACCCCGACGGATCCCGAGACCCCGACGGATCCCGAGACCCCGACGGATCCCGAGACCCCGACGGATCCTGAGACCCCGACGGATCCCGAGACCCCGACGGACCCCGAGACCCCGACGGTGTCGCTCCCGTGGTGTACGCCCCAGGCGCTCGCGCACTCCCCCAGCCTCAACCTCCCGGAGGTCCCGGCGGAGGCCCTCGACCTCGCCTGTGGCCTGACCGAGGTCGTCACGACCACCGGGACCACGGTCCGCCGTATCCGCTACACCTGGGTCGACGACACCCTCTTCGTCCGCATGCCCGACGGCGGCTACGCCAACCTCCTGGCGCTGACCTTCGTCGACGGCGTCCGCGTCGAGGCGCGCTACGGCCAGGCCGCCGGCGGCGCGTCGAGCACCCTCTTCTCGCCCTTCGAGCCCATCGACCGTTTCCGCTGGGACGCCGACGGCCACCTCGTGGAGCTCGCCCGCCGTGAGAACGGGGTCGATCGCGTGTACCTGACCCAGACCTGGGAGGACGATCGCCTCGTGGCCCGCGCCGAGGACCGCAACACCTACGTCGACGGCGTCCTCGTCGCGACGACCCTGACCACCACCTGGAGCTACGACGACGCCGGCCGCCTCGCCCGGGCCGACGCGAACGGCTGGGGCCACCAGTGGCAGGTCCGCTGGACCTACGACGCCGCCGGTCGCCCCACCCGGGTCGAGCGGGACCGCGACGGCGAGCGCGTCGAGGAGCTGAGCTGGACCTTCGGCGAGGACGGCGACCTGGCCGCGCGCTCGGTCTTCGTCGACCACGGCGCGGCCGGCGAGGACGGCTTCGACCCCGGCACCCTCGACGACCTCGGCGTCTACGCCGCGTCCTACGACTGGCTCGCGAACCCCTGGGACGCCTCCGTGCCCCAGGACCGCGGCAGCTGCCGCACCCTCCCGAACACCGCCCACCACGGCTACCCCTCGGCGGAAGGCCAGTACGACCTCGGGATGCCGCGCGACGAGCGCCCCAACGGCATCGGCTGGGCCTACGGCAACGACTCCTACGGCTGGAACTACGGCGACCTCGCCTGGTACTCCCACGCCGGCATCGGCGGCTTCGATCAGAGCACGTTCTGGTGGCTCAGCGTCTCGGCCGACCTCACCTACGATCACGGCCGGATGGTGAGCGAGATCGTCTCGAGCGAGGGCGACAACCCCTTCGACTTCGAGCGCACGCGGAGCTACGACGCCGCCGGCCACCTCACCGTCGACCGCCTGACGATGACCGCCCTCGGCGGCAGCGGCGACGCGCCGACCGAGTGGGTCATCGGCCGCGACCTGCGCTTCACCTGGAGCGGCGACACCCTGGTCACCCGTGAGCTCGTCGACGACCAGGCCGGCGTGATGGAGCGCCAGACCTGGACCTACGACGCCGCCGGGCGCTGGGCCTCCCACGAGGTGAGCCAGCCCGACTACGGCGCCAAGCTCTACCTGTGGCGCGGGGAGCAGCCGGCCTGCACCGAGGGCTGCCCGTCGCCGGACACGATGTGGCGCCGCTACGAGCGCGAGGCCGACGCGGCCGGGCGCACGACCGTCCTCCGCATCGTCGACCTCCTGTCCGACGCCCCCGCGCAGGAGCAGTCGTGGAGCTACGACGAGGCCGGCCGCCTGGTCGCCCGCAACATCTGGGGCAGCGTCGAGCGCTGGGAGTACGACGCCGACGGGCGCCTCGTCCGCGAGTCCTGGGACAACGACGGCGACGGCGTGGCCGACCACTGGACCGAAACCGCCTGGAACGCCGACGGCGTCTGGACGGCCGAGCGCACCTTCGCCGACGGCGTCGAGACCCGGAGCGTCGTGCGCAGCTTCGGCTGCCCTTGAGCCGACCCACGAGAGCGCGGCGCAGGCCCACTGGCCTGCGCTCGTCCCGAGCGCGGCGGCTCTGCGGGGTGACCGTGGGTGGGCTCTTGCGACAGCCTTGCCCCGAGCGCGGTGGGGGCACGACGCCGGCGACGGCGATCGCAGCCCCCCACCGTCCGCGTCTCAGGGGCAGGCGAAGAGCTGGACCTCGTCCAGCCACGCCCCGCTGCCCGGCGTGTTCGTCAGGCGCATCCGCCAGTAGCGGTGCGCGCCGACGAGCGCCCAGGAGGCGCCGTTCCAGCCGGACTTGGCGAAGGTGAAGCCGCTGTAGACCGGCGTGTAGGTGACGTCGTCGTCGGAGTGCTCGAGGGTGTAGACGCCGGCGTTGGCCTGGCTCGACGGCTTGTAGGCGCGGAAGCGCGTGTAGGGCTGCACGTTGCCGGCCCCGAGGTCGAGCTTCCAGTAGGCGCCCGCGACCGCGCTGTCGGTGTGCCAGGCCGAGTCGGCCAGGCTCCCGTTGACCATCAGGGACGGGTTGAAGGCGGTGAGCCCGGAGTGCGAGAGCGTCGCCGGGTCGAGCGGATCGGGGGCGCCGCAGAGGCAGAGGCCGTCGCTGCAGTACTCGCCGCCGAGGCAGGCCGCGGGGCACGCGCCGTCGACGTCGGCCGGGCAGACCGCGAGCCGGATGTCGTCGAGCCAGGCGCCCGCGCCCGGGGTGTTCGTGAGGAGGAGCCGCCAGTAGCGGTGCGCTCCCGCCGGCTCCCAGTCGACGGCGTTCCAGCCGGCGTCGGGCAGGGTGAAGGCGCGCGCCACGGTGGTCCAGCTGGCCGCGTCGTCCGAATGCTGGATGTCGAAGACGCCGGCGTGGGCGCTCGCGTTCCGGTAGACCTGGAGCTGGGTGACGGCGCGCGCGTTGCCGGCGCCGAGGTCGATCTGGACCCAGGCGCCCGCGACCGAGCTGTCCGTGTGCCAGGACTGACCGATGACGCCGTCGACCATCCCGGCGGCGGTGAACGAGGTGATGCCGGACTGGCTCAGCATCCCCGCGGTCAGTGCGACGGTCGGCCCCGGGACCGCGCAGCCGCACTCGGCGTGGGCGCAGGCGTGGTCCACGTCGCAGACGGGGTCGCAGGCGGCCAGGTCCCCATAGAGGAAGTAGCGGTCGTTGAGGTAGCGCTCGATCTCCGAGCGCTCCCAGCCGCTGAGCACGCGGCTGAAGAGCGCGATCTCGGCCACCTCGGAGTCCGAGTACTCGCTGGCGTAGTCGTTGTTCAGCGTCCAGCCGGCGGGCGCCGTGAGCCCGCTCCCGGTGAAGGCCTTGAGCAGCGTCCCGTTCTTGTAGAACGAGGCCGCGGTCGCGGTGTGGGCGAGCGTGTACTGCTGCCACTCGTAGGTCGCCGCGATGAAAGGCTGGTGGATCCAGCTCGGGTTGACGTAGGCGCGCTCCTGGTAGGCGTTGTGCCACCCGATGAGCCAGTTGCTGGCCTTGCCGCTGAGGATGCGCCGCATCTGCCCGCGCCCGGTCTGGCGGGCCACGATGAAGGCGGTGGGCGTCGTGACGGCGGCGTTGGTCGGGGTCCGGAGCGTCGTCGCGGTGAGCCACTGGGTCGGGGTGAGCGCGATGACCGGGTGACCGTTGAGGCCGCCGTCGATCCAGCGCGGCTTGGTCGCGAGCGCCCCGGTGTTGCTGAAGCCGTCGCTGTTTCCGGCCTGGTTGGCCCAGCTCGCCACGCGCGGGACGCCGTTGTCGTCGACGGTCGTCACGCCGAGGTCGCCGCGCACCCACTGCGAGACGTCGGCGATGCCGCTCGGCGGGATGAGGGGATCCTCGAGGGCGTACTTCGTGTCGAGGTAGCGCTCGATGGCCTGGCGCTCGGCGTCCGACAGGGCGCGGTCGTAGGCGATGACCTCGAGCACGTCGGCGTCGGACTGCTCGGCGGCGCTGTAGCGGCTGAGCGCGAGCCCGTTCGGGCCGCTGGCGTAGGTCGTGCTCGTGTACATGAGCCGCCCGGCGCGATAGGCGGACATGCTCGCGCCGGTGCTGACCTCGCCGTACTGCATCCAGGCGGTCGTGGCGCGGACGGTCTGGGACGGCGAGACCCAGCCCAGGTTGTAGACGGTGTCCTGGTTGCCGGACCACCAGCCGAGGAGCCAGTTGTTGTTGGCCCCGCCCAGGATCCGGTTGGTCACCGGCCCGCGCATCCGGGCGGCGATGAAGACCGAGAACGCGCCGCTCGAGAGGTTCACGCCGTTCGACATGTCGTCGGCCTGGGCGGCCTCGAAGCGCACCGCCGGGTAGCCGTTGTTGGCGTCGGCGGTGAGGACGGGCCGCTTGGAGGCGGTGCCCTGGACGAAGTCGTTGCCGCTCCCGCTCTGGTCGACCCAGGTCGCGAGCGCGCCGCTGACGAGCGTCGTGCCGGCGCCGGCGTGGACCCAGGTCACGAGCCCCGAGAAGCTCGCCGGCGTGGCCTCGAACTGGCAGGTCGGGCTGCAGCCGTCCCCGGCCGCGGTGCCGCCGTCGTCGCACTGCTCGCCGGCGTCGATGTTCCCGTCGCCGCAGTAGGTCGCGGCCTCGACCAGGCCGGTGGCGCTGGCGATGTGGTAGGCGAAGGTCTCGGGCGCGTCGAGCGCGGTGTAGCCGGTCGCCACCCCGCCGCCGTCGTCGATGGCCGTGTTGGTGCAGGTCCGCGCGCCGCCGGCGGTCAGCTCGACGTCCCACGCGATGACCGGCCACGACGTGCCCGCCGGGGTGCTGTGGCCGGCGAGCGCGTCCGCCGAGGCCGTGCCCCGGGCGTGGAGGACGCAGCTCCCGGCCGGCGCGTTCGCGAGGTCGAGCCCGAGGGCGACGTTCCAGTAGACCTTGTTCGCGAGCCCCTCGACGCCGTGGTAGACGGCCGCGCCGAAGAGGTAGCCGGCGGTGTTGACGTTGGGCGCGGCCGCGAGGTCGACGTTGCCCTGGCCGCTCGGGTCGACGACGACGTAGTCCTCGACCCCGCCGCAGGTGACCCGGAGCAGGTCGAGGTAGACGTGGCTCTCGGCGCCGCCGTTGGGGTCGCCGGTGCAGGCGAAGCCGAGGACGGCCGTGGGGCCGCGGTCGCCGCCCGCGGTGTGGAGGAGGTGCAGGTCGTCGGCGGGGTCGGTGGTCGCGCCGCAGTCGAGCTTGGCCGAGCAGAAGACGTCGTCGAAGCTGACGGCGACGTCGAAGAAGCCCTGGGTGGCGGCGCGCGCGAGGGTCAGGTCGAAGCGGACCGGCACGTCGGCGTTCGCGACGCAGGTGAAGTCCCGCGACAGCGGGCCCGGATCGCGCCAGGCGCCGGCGTCGATGGGGAGCGTCTGGCCCGGGCCGGCGTAGAGGCCGAGGACCTCGACGGTGACGGTGTTGTCGTTGTCGTCGGCGTCGCACGGGCCGACGTAGGCCACGTCCCCGCCGCTGCCGTAGGCGCTGGCCGTCAGGTCGCGGGTCCAGACGGTCTCGCCCGAGGCGTTCGCGACCGTGACGCGGTACTCGGCGTCCTGAACGCCCGCGAGCTCGAGCGGCGCGATGCTCAGCGCGAGGCGGGCGTCCGGGGGCGCGGAGGCGGCGCTGCACGCGGCGATGGACGCGACGGCGAGCGCCGCGGCGGCGTGGGACCTGAGCTGTGACATGAGGCTCGACCTGGCAGGAGCACGAAGCCCCGACAATCTAGCGTCACATCGCAGCGCTGGGAAAGCGCCGAGCCGCGGAGACCGGCGTCACCGCGCCCTGCTGCACCGCAACACCCGCGTGCGCTCAGCGATCGGCGATCGCGGCCAGCCGGGTGTCGAGGCGCTCCTGGTGCGTCTCGAGCTCCACGGAGAGCTCCTCCCAGCGCCCCATCAGGGCGTCGAGCTCGCCCGAGAGGGCGTCGCGGCGCTGGTAGGTCTCGCGGACCCGGTCGCCGTCCGCGTGGAGGGCGGGATCGAGGAGCGCCTGGTCGATCTCGGCGAGCTCGGCCTCGACCTCGGTCACGCGGAGCTCGACGCGCTCGTTCTCGGCGCGCAGGTGGCGCGTCGCCCGGCTGTGCTCCTGGCGGGCCTCGGCCTCGAGGCGCTTGCGCTCCTTGAGCGAGACGCTCTGCCGCGACTCGGGCGCGCCCCCCGCCGCCAGCGCGGCCTCGGCGGCCTCGGCGGCCTCCCGCTCGGCCTTCTTGGCCTCGTACTCCTGCCAGTTGCCCGGGAAGGCCTCGACCCGCCCGTCGTCGACCTCGATGACGACGTTGGCGACGGCGTCGATGAAGTGGCGGTCGTGGCTGATGATGACGAGGGTCCCCTCGTAGTCCTCGAGGGCCTCCTCGAGGACGTCGCAGGACGCCATGTCGAGGTGGTTGGTGGGCTCGTCCATCAGCAGCAGGTTGGCCGGGTCGAAGAGGAGCTTCGCCAGCGCCAGGCGGGCCTTCTCGCCGCCCGACAGGACCATCACCTTCTTGTCGACGTCCTTGCCGGAGAAGCCGAAGGCCCCGAGCATGCTGCGGCAGCGCGGGATGTCGTCGAACTTGGCGACCGACTCGAGCTCGGCGAGGACGGTGCGGTTCGGGTCGAGGGTCTCGAGCTGGTGCTGGGCGTAGTAGCCGCGGTGCACCTCGTGGCCCAGGGTGACGCTGCCGCGGTCGGCGGCGATGGCGCCGGCGACGAGCTTCAGGAGGGTCGACTTGCCCGAGCCGTTGGGGCCGACGAGGGCGATGCGCTGGCCGCGGTAGAAGGTCAGGTCGAGGCTGTCGTAGACGACCTTGTCGCCGTAGGCCTTGGCGACGCCCTCGAGCTTCACGACCTCCTTGCCCGAGCGGCGCGGCTTGGGGAAGGTGAAGTGGATGCTCTTGTCGGCGGCGCCGGGGACCTCGATGCGCTCGACGCGCTCGAGCTGCTTCACGCGCGACTGGACCGCCTTGGCCTTCGAGGACTTGTAGCGGAAGCGCTCGACGAACCGCTCGATGTGCGCGAGCTCCTTCTGCTGCTGGGCGGCGGCCTTCTGGAGCTGCTCGAGGCGCTCGACCTTGGCCTCGAGGTAGTGGGTGAAGTTGCCGAGGTAGGTGTCGATGCCGCGGGCGGTGAGCTCGGCGATCTCCTGGGCGAAGCGGTCGAGGAAGGCGCGGTCGTGGCTGACGGCGATGATCGTGCCCGGGTAGCTCGACAGGAACTGCTCGAACCAGATGAGGGTGGCGAGATCGAGGTGGTTGGTCGGCTCGTCGAGCAGCAGCAGGTCGGGGCGCGCGAAGAGCAGGCGCGCCAGGGCCACGCGCATCCGCCAGCCACCCGAGAGCGTCGGGATGGGCTTCTCCTGGGTCACGGCGGTGAAGCCGAGCCCGGCGAGGATGCGGCGCGCCTCGGCCTCGAGCTGATAGCCGCCGAGCTGGGCGAAGCGCTCGGTGGCGGCGCCGTAGCGCTCGAGCGTGGCCTGGTCCGGCGTCCCGTCGGCCATCCGCGCCTCGAGCTGGGCGAGCTCCGCCTCGAGCTCCCGCGCCTCGCCGCCGGCCTGGAGGACGGCCTCGAGCGGGGTGATGTCGCCGTAGTCCTCGGTCTCCTGGGTCAGGTAGCCGAGGCGCGCGCCCTTCTTGAGGATGATCTCACCCTCCTCGGGGCTCTCGTGGCCGGCGATGATGCGGAAGAGCGTGGTCTTGCCGGCGCCGTTGCGCCCGACGAGGCCCACCCGCCGCCCTGGCGTGACGTGCCAGGAGGTGCCGGTGAAGAGGGTCCGGGGGCCGTAGCGCTTCTCGATGTCGATGAGGTGCAGCACGCGGCGCCCTTACCGCATCCGGCGGCGCCGCGGCAAGGTCGCCGCGCGCTCCATCATCCGCCGAGCCACTCGCGCAGGCACAGGACGCCGGTGGTGAGCATCTGAGAGAAGTCGGCGTCGCCGTCGTCGATGGTGTTGAGGACCAGGAGCCAGTCGGCGATGGAGAGCTCGCAGAAGCCGGTCTCGACGTAGCAGTCGGGGTGCGAGGCGAAGCCGAGGTCGCGCATCGTGGCGCAGTCGGTCCCCTCGGGGACCTCGCGGTCGAAGCGGGTGACGAGGCAGCGGCGCACGCGCTCGAGGAAGCGGCGGGCGGCGGGGCTGGCCTCGGGCTCGGAGATCAGGCGGTAGCGCTCACAGTAATGGTGGGCGAAGCGCATCAGGTAGCCGTCGGCACCACAGCCGGCGGTCGCCTCGCGGCAGGCGTAGTACGCGCACGCGCCACACCCCTGGTAGGCGAGCGCGTCGACGGCGCAAGCGCTGGCCCCGTCCGGGACGGCGTCCGGTGCGGTCAGGAAGCCCTCGGCCTCGTCGGCGTCGGCGTCACAGGCGACCTCGGGGCAGTAGCGGTAGAGGCCGAGGCCGCAGCCGAAGCGCGCAAGCGCGGCGCTCCAGCCATCCGACTTCTGATCGCCGAGGGCGGCGTCCAGCGCCTCGCACGAGCGATCGAGGACCTCCTGGGCCTGCGCCTCGTCGCACGCGGGGGCGACGGGCGCGCTCTGGCCGCTGCAGGCGGCGATGTGGTCGGCCGCCGCCTGGCAGACGTCGGTCTGGGCGCCTTCGCCGTCGGCGCAGGCGGTCAGGGACGAGAGGGCGACGACGAGGACGGCGAGGCGACGCTGCACGTATCCTCCGCGTGGGGACGAGGGGTGGCCGTGGCTGGTGGGCGGCCTCCGGATACCGAACGCGCCCCCACGCGTCAACGCTCGGGTCGCCATCTTCCGTGGTCGCCCGTGTCCGCCACCGCCCCTCGTGGGCGTGCGGCTCGGTGCGGGCGCGGCCGATCTGACAGGCTCGGCGCTGGTACATACAGCCCCCTGAACCCCGGGCCCGAGCCCGGGCCACAAAGGCGAAGCGCCGCGTGGCACGGGCCACGCGGCGCTTCGCACTCAGGACCGCTGCGTATCAGCGGCGGGTCGCCAGCTTGGTCACCGACTGCGCCTTGCGGTCGCGGCTGACCTCCTCGCGCTGCTTGGCCGCGGCCGCCTTCCGCTGGGCCTCCTGCTCGGCGGCCGCCTTCTTCACCGCCGCGGCCTCGGCCTGGCGCTTCGCCAGGGCCGTGCGCTCCGCCTCGGCCTTCTTCGCCGCCTCGGCCTGGGCCTTGCGGGCCGTCTCCGCCTGACGCGCGGCCTCCAGCTTCGCCTGGCGCTCGGCCGCCGCCTGCTTCTCGGCCTCGGCCCGGCGCTGCGCCTCCAGCTTCGCCCGGAGCTCCGCCTGCGCCTGCTTCTCGGCGGCGATCTTGCGCTCGGTCTCGAGCTTCGCCTGTCGCTCCGCCGCCGCCTTCTTCTCGGCCTCGAGCTTCGCCTGCCGCTCGGCCGCCGCACGCTTCGCCTCGAGCTGGGCCTTCATCTCGGCCGCCTCGCGCTTCGCCTGCGCCTCGCGCTCGGCCTGCATCCGCGCCTCGCGCTCGCTCTCGATGCGCCGCTGGGCCTCGAGCTTGGCCGCCTGCCGCTCGGCCTCGACCTTCGCCTGGCGCTCCGCCTCGGCCTGCCGCTCCGCCGCGACCCGCGCCGCCTCGGCCTGCCGCTCCGCCTCGAGACGCGCCGCCTTCTCGGCCGCCCGGC